>DATILB010000467.1:0-21400 GCA_035477015.1 Nocardioidaceae bacterium
GCGGCCAGGTGCTTATCAGTCAGGCCGTCGCCGACGAGGTCGACTCACGCGTGGAGATGCGGTCGCTCGGCCTGTTCCTCCTGAAGGACTTCGTGCGACCCCAGCCGCTCGTGCAGGCCGTTCTGGCCGGACAGCACCAACCGCAGGTGCCTGAGCCCCGCGTCGCGCGCTGCCGCCCACATGGCGTCCCGCTCGTGCGGACCCGGTTCGTCGGTCGCGAGGCGCTGTTGACACGCACGGCGTCCCTGGTGCGTGACGAGCTGATCGTCTCCCTGGTAGGCATCGGCGGAGTCGGGAAGAGCCGCATCGCGCAGAGACTCGCCTACGACCTTGTCGCTGACTTCCCCGGCGGTGTCCGGTACGTCGCGCTCGCCCAGCTGGGTGATCCCTCGCTCGTGCAGGCCGCGGTCGCCACCGGCCTTGGGGTCACCCGCGACCACGACAACCTGCTGGCAAGGATCGAGGAGCACGTCAGCGAACGCCGGATGCTGCTGATCCTCGACAACTGCGAGCACGTCCTCGACGCCGCCGCCGAGGTCGCGGAGGCGGTCGCACGATCCGGCGTCTCCCACGTGCTGACGACCACTCGTGAGCTCCTCGACCTCGGCGGCGAGGTCGTCGTTGCCGTCGAACCACTCGACGACGACGAGTCGGCGGCCCTTTTCGAGTCCCGCGTCAGCGACTCCGGGCGCTCGGTCGCCCTACCCCCCGAAGCCGTCCGCAACCTATGTCGGCAGCTCGACGGGCTGCCGCTGGGCATCGAGCTGGTGGCGGCCCGGGCTCGGTCTCTCGACGCCACCGGGTTGGCGCGTCTGCTCGCGGATCCCCTGGCGCTGACGGGCGATCGCCGTGGCGAGCCGGCTCTGCGCCGGATGATCGAGCGCTCCCACGAGCTCCTCACCCCGGACGAGTCCGTGCTGTTCCGTCGGCTTGCGGTCTTCGCGGGCGGCTGGGACGTCGCGACCGCCGAGCGGGTGTGCCGCGGGCAGCAGCTGGCAGGAGCCGACATCGCCGTACTCATGGCATCGCTCGTCGACAAGTCACTGGTTATCGCCCGGCACTCGGCCGACGGCACTCGGTACGCCATGTTGGCTCTCCTGCGGACTTTCGCTGCCGAGCAGCTCGAAGCCTCCGAGGACGAGGCCGACGCTCGACGTTCTCACCGCGAGTGGTGTCGCGAGCTCGCCCAGGCCGCCTCGGCGGCCGTCGACGGACCAGACTTCCGGCGATGGCTGGGGGTCTTGGACACCGAGCACGCCAACCTCCTCGCCGCGATGTCCACCGCCGAGGTCACCGGAATGCTCCCCGTCGACATCCGGGAGGACCGCCTCGCCATCCTGGTCGGAGTCCTTCCGTACTGGATCTTCCGAAGCCGGCCTGAGCGGACTGCGCTCACCCGGCGACTCAGCGCTGACAGCGCGGGGTGCGCACCCTACCTACGCGCCTTCGTCGAGGCCGAGCTCGGCCACGAGCGCCAGGGCGCCGAAGGGAGCAGGGAGACTCTGGAAGACGCGGTGCGTCTGGCCGAGGGCCATCCCGACGTACAGGCCGTGGCTCTTGTCTATCTCGCCGAGGAGCTCCTCGACCTCGACGAGCCGGACCCGGAAGCAGCCGAAGCAGCCGTTGCCAAGGCTCAGGGGCTGATCACCGCGGGATCGTCCATCTCGGCAGCGCTCGCCGTCCAGGCGTACGGCGCCAACGTCCTGCTGGAACACTGCTGGGAGACCGAGGACTTCGCACCCGCCGAAGCCGCTTACCAGGAGCTCCTCGCCGACGCGCGTCGCACCGGGAGTGTGCGGAGGCAGGCGTTCGCCCTCATCGCGCTCTCGCTGATCGCCGGCGTCTACCGCCGTACGCCGGCAGATGCGGAGGAGTGGGCGCGCGCGGCCGTCGACCTGCTCGACGAGTTCGGTGAGCGGTCCAACGCCTGCCTGGCTCACGCGTTGTTGTCCCAAGCGGCATTGGAGCGCGGCGACGAGGCCGAGGCCCGGCACGAGGCCGAGGTCGCGTTCGGGATGGCCGTCGACTCAGCCTTCCCGCCCCATCAGGAGCTGTCCGCAGTCGCGATGGCGGGCGTGCTGTTGGCCGAGGGCGCCGGCCGCGAGGCAGCTCAGGTCCTCGGCTTCGTGAAGAACACCTTCTATGGACCGCTGATCCAGCCGCTGAAGGATCGTCTCGCGGTTGACGTCGGACCTGATCTGGACAGCCTCCTGGCTCAGGGCGCCGCTACAGACCTATCCGACCTCCCCGTCCTGTCCGGCGACGTGGGTCGCCGAGGTCGCGCCGCCTGACCGTTGGACCTGGGCAGGCGTACGGTTCAAGGTGTCCCCGGTGACCTTCATCGGCGAGCCACGTGGTCCGCCCAACGGGCCCGGACGGAGCGACGACGTGAGTCCGACGTCCGACAGGGCACGATCCGACAAGGCTGACGCCGCTTGGTGGAAGTCAGCCGTGGTCTACCAGGTCTACCCGCGCAGCTTCGCTGACTCCAATGGCGACGGCGTGGGGGACCTGCAGGGCGTTCTCGCGCACCTGGACCACATCACGAACCTGGGCGCCGACGTTCTCTGGCTATCCCCGATCTACAGGTCCCCGCAGGACGACAACGGCTACGACATCAGTGACTACCAGGACGTCGACCCTTTGTTCGGGACCCTGGACGACCTCGATGCCCTCATCGACGCGGCTCACCGGCGTGGGATGAAACTGATCATGGATCTCGTCGTCAACCACACCTCGGACGAACACCCGTGGTTCATGGAGTCGAGCCGATCACGCTCGGGGTCGAAAGCCGATTGGTACTTCTGGCGTGACGCACGGCCAGGCACCGTGCCAGGTCAGCCCGGCTCCGAACCGAACAACTGGGGCTCGGCATTCTCCGGGTCCGCCTGGCAGTGGGCTCAGGAGCGTGGACAGTACTACCTCCACCTGTTCTCTGCGAAGCAACCGGACCTCAACTGGGACAGCTCCGAAGTGCGCGACGCCGTCTTCGCGATGATGAGCTGGTGGCTCGACCGTGGTATCGACGGGTTCCGGATGGATGTCATCAACTTCATCTCCAAGGACCCGGCGCTACCCGACGGTCCGGTCACAAGCACGGGGTTCGGCGACGGCATGCCGCACTTCTCCTATGGCCCGCAGATCCACGACTACCTGGCCGAGATGAAGCGCCGCGTCTTCGACTCCCGTCCCGGCAGCTACCTGACGGTGGGAGAGATGCCCGGCGTCACCCCTCAGCAGGCGCGTGGGTTCACCGACCGTGACGCCGGACAGCTGAACATGATCTTCCAGTTCGAGCACGTCGCCCTCGACCAGGAGGGCGACAAGTGGACGATGCGCCGCGTAACGGTGAGCGACCTGCGGGACACGCTCGGCCGATGGCAGAAGGCACTGGCCGGCGGCGGTTGGAACAGCCTCTACTGGAACAACCACGACCAGCCCCGAGTCGTGTCTCGGTTCGGGAACGACACGACCTACTGGTACGAGTCCGCCACCGCACTCGCCTCGGTTCTGTACCTCCACCGCGGTACGCCGTACGTGTATCAGGGCGAAGAACTGGGCATGACGAACGTTCCGTTCGAGGACATCGACAGCTTTCGAGACATCGAGTCGCTCAACTACTTCGAAAACGCCACGACCCACTTCGGGATGGATCCTTCGAAGGTCCTCGGAACTTTGCGGCAGAAGAGTCGGGACAACGCCCGCACTCCGATGCAATGGAGTGCTGACCCAGGGGCTGGCTTCAGCGAGGCGCCTCCGTGGATTCCGGTCAATCCGAACCACGTCTGGATCAACGCGGCCGATCAGTACGACGACCCCTCGTCGATCTACGGTTTCTACCGCGCGCTCTTTAGCCTCCGACGGTCGGAGCCGCTCCTTGTCGAAGGCAGGTTCCGCCTCCTCGACGTCGACCATGAGCAGGTGTACGCGTTCCGGAGGTGGATCGGTAACCGGCGAATCGACGTCTACGCCAACTTGTCCGACAGCGAGGTTTCCGTAGACGTCAGGCCCCTCGGGCCTTCGCAGGTTCTTCTCGGGAACTACCCGGTGGACCGGCGCGAACCCAGCCAGCTCGCGCCATGGGAGTCACGGGTCTACCGCCGCTGAACGGGCTAGCGGACCTGTTGGGCACGCTGGGTTACCCTGGGCCCAGGACTGCAGCCGCCGGGTCGTCGATCGTGGGAACCACGAAGCCTTGGACACTGGCGCAGCAGCGACCAGAGGCGGTGGCGAGATCTCCTCGCAACCTCACGGCACATCCCCCTCCCTCGACGCAACCGGACAAGGCTTGATGTCCTTCGTCTGGGAGCCCGGACTCCGTCTCCCCGCCGGCACCGGGGGTTCGGAGAACTACACGATCGGTCACGTCCGAGAACTCAACCGGCGCGGGGTTCCGGCGCAGGTGGTCACCATTGGAGTCGGCACCGCCGATGGACGGGATGAGTTCGTCGGCATCCCCTTCCGGTCTCTTGAGACAGTTGCTGATGTCAGCGATCTCGACGGGACCATCCTCTTCGTCACCGAGTTCCCACCGGTCGCTACCAAGAGTCCCGCTTACCAGATACTCCATGTGCCGCCGCCCCTGCGGATGCATCTCAGAGCGGCTGCGGTCGAGGGGACCCGAGACCGTGGCCTCATTGCCACCAGTCGATTCGCCGCCGAGCTTTGGGCGGGCTTCCTCGACGTCGACGTCGCGACCATCGACGTCGTCTACCCGTTCGCCGAATCCTGCTTCGCTAGCCAGAATCGGTCGGCCAGCGATGCCGGCGCGATCCGGATCCTGTACGCCGGCAGGCTTAGCCCCGAGAAGGGCATTTACACGTTCTTGGCGATGCTCCACAACGACCTGGTCGACAAGGACCTACGACTCACGTTCACCGCAACCACCGCCGGAGCGGACAAGCCGCAGGGCGCCATCATTCGTGGCCTGCTCGAGGCGCATCCCGGAGTCCAACTCGTTCCCGCCTGCAAGACACCTGAGGCCATGGCGGCCCTGATGGCCGACCACGACATCGTGGTCATGCCCTCCAACAGCCAGTACTGGCATGAGACGTTCGGGATCGTCTCGATCGAGGCGCAGCACGCAGGCTGCCGCGTAGTCGCCTCCGACGACGGTGGGCTCCCGGAAACCGACTGTGGTGCGGTCGTGCTCGTGACCCCGGACAATGCTGAAGCGCTCGCCCGGGGCATTGTCGCGGCGACGCTCCTTGGGCCGATGAGGAGTACTGAGCGACGCGTCGCCGCCAGCCGGTTCACGGTGCAGGCGTCCGTGGACGAGCTCCTACGCGTATTGGCCGGTCCACGCTCGATCACCCCCGCGGCTGTCGTGCGCGAGCTCGAGGCACTGGCCTTGTTGCCCCCGCTAGAGGTTCACGCGGCTGCGGTCGCCGAACCACTGAACGTCTAAGGCAGTCCGCCTCGCAGCACAACGAGTCAGCGGCTCTTGCGCCGAGCGCCGCGGAGTGGGTCGCCAACGTGATGGAGGTGGCTGAGGGCAATTCCGTATGACCTGAACAGCGTCGTTTCGACGTACGGGATCCCCCGATTGCCACAGTGCCGCTCGATGATCGGCCGAGCTCGCCGAAGGTTCGGCCTGGGCATGCTCGGAAACAGATGATGCTCGATCTGGAGATTGAGGCCACCCAAGGCCAGGTCGAGCGCGTGCCCTCCGCGGATGTTGCGCGAGGCGAGCACCTGGCGCAACAAGGGATCGGCGGACTGAGCGGCCGTCAGCGCCGGCATTCCCTTGTGAGAGGGCGCGAACGAGCAACCCAGGTACAGCCCGAACAAAGCCTGGTGAACCGCCACGAACACGAGGCCCTGTGCCCATGTCATCGTGCTGACCAGCAGGGTGGCGTACCAGCTGAAGTGGGCGAGCAGCAGCACCCCCTCCCGCGTGCGGTAACGAAGCCCCGGCACGAGGACCGCTCGCACACTTGAGATGCGGAGGTTGAAAGCCTCGAGCGTCAGCGTGGGGAAGAACAGCCATGCTTGGTGACGCGTCATCCACGCACCGAATCCCGTCCTGACCACGGCCTGGCCGGAATCGAAGACGAACGCGCCGACAGCGACATCGGGATCAGTTTCCAGGTCGTTGGGATGCGCGTGGTGGGCATTGTGCTTGTCCACCCACCACCCGAAGCTCAAGCCGTTGAGCAGGTTGCCATGGATCAGGCACAGGCAAGCCACACCCCGGGCGCCACGGACGATCTGACGGTGCGCGGCGTCGTGGGAGAAGAACGCGATCTGCGCCGACACGACAGCGAACGCCGGCGCCAGCAGGATCACCCACCAGGAGTCGCTCACAGCCACCATGCCCGTCACGACCAGTCCAAGCGCGACCAGGTTGAGACTTCCCAGGCTGGCGTAGTACGCAGGTCTGGGGCGGAGGAGCCCGCGCCGCCGGATCTCCCGCAGCAGATCGCCGTAGTCGCTTGGAAGGGGACCCGCACGCGTTGCGTTGAGGGCAGACATGGGAACTCCGAGCTGCTGGCTGGTGGCGCCGCCAGGGTCCGGGGTGGCCTTCCACTCGAGACTACTCCGGCTGCCGGGATCGCCATCCGGCATGGGCGTACGCTGGGGGTACCGCATCAGACTCCTCCACGGCGTCTGCGACCGCGGTCGGAGAGGGCGTCGCAATGAGCAACGCGCGATCAGCGTGACCCACTCGCTCGATGCCCTGCGTTCCGAGGTGCTACGAACACGGACGGCCGAGCGTGCCGCGCAGGGTCGCCACGGCATAAACGCCGACTCGCTGGCGACAGCGCGATCGGCAACGCTGCGGGCACTCGAAGACTTCGCCGCTGCCCTCGAGGATCGCGGCTGGCCAGTCCCCCCGGTCATCCAACGGGACCTTCAGCTGCTGCGCGCTCTGTCGAGCATCCCCCGGAGGTAACCCCTGCGCGGGCCCCCAACGCCGATTGGGTCAAGCAGGCAATTTCGCGGGCGCGACGAACCAGATCGCCTCACCATCGCGTTACAGGGGTGAACCCAACCCGCAGAGGTGACCGATGAGCATCGACCAGGACTTCGCAGAGTTCGTCGCTGCTCGCTGGGCGTCGCTCTATCGGCTGGCCTACCTTCTCGCGGGAACGCCGACCGGCGCGGAGGACCTGCTGCAAACCACGTTGGAGAAGGCGTACATGAACTGGTCGCGGATCGGTCGTATGGAGCATGTCGAGGCGTACGTGCGCCGGATGCTCGCGACCACGATCGCGTCGAGCCGTCGGAGAGCCTGGATCGGTGAGCGGCCCTGGGGGGAGCTGCCGGAGGGCCCTGAGGAGTCCGCTGAGTTGCCGGTCCTCGATCGCTCCCTGCTCTGGCCGCTGGTGTGCGCGCTCCCCGCACGGCAGCGGGCGGTCATCGTGTTGCGTTACTACGAGGACCTGACCGAGGCGCAGATCGCAGACGCACTCGGCTGCGCGCCCGGCACGGTGAAGTCACAGTCGTCGGCGGCGATCGCGGCGCTACGACGTGCCCTGGCCGCGGCCGGCGTCGGGGAGGCGGTGGCGGGCTCATGAATCTCGACGAGCAGCTCCGAGCTGCACTCAACCACGAGGCAGGCATGCAGACCCCGACCCTGCCGGACATCGAAGGCCTGATCAGTGGCGGGCAGGCCCGCCGGCGCCGCCGCAGCATCAGGTCGATCGGTGTTGCCGCCGCCGCAGCCGTGCTCGTCGGCGCTGGCGCGTTGGGCGCCATGCAGTTCGATCTCGGCGACGCCGGGTCCGGGGGGCCGTCGAACCAGTCGACCCCGACATCCGATCCGACGACGACCCCGCTGCAGTACAGCGAGCAGCTGCGCCCCGAGCCGGGCACCTACCGGAAGACCGTCGGCTCCGACGCGTCCGGCGCCCCAATCGAGGCGGACCTGACCTTCGAGGACCCGGGTTGGTACTTCGGAGGCCAGCCCGTGATCTCCACGGGCGACGAATCGAGCTCCGCCGGACTCGGCCTCTTCGAGGCAACAGCCCTCCCCGATAGGTCCGGCTGCTGGGCAGAAGCAACTGGATACACCGCGTTCCGGGAGGCGGCCACAACGTTGGATGCCCTCGGCCGACAGCTAGCAAAGCTCCCGAGCAGCGAGGTCGTCCAGCCCATCACACCGACCGTGGCATTCGGGTACGACGCCCTCCACCTACGGCTGCGGATCGACGCCGAGTGCCCAGTGGGCGAGGTCTACATGGTCGCCGAGGGGGGAGGTCTCGGCATCACCTACAACGCCCCCTGGAGGATCGTCATCGACTTCCTGGTCGTCGACGTCGATGGCACCCCGATCGTCGTCGCGAGGTGGCACGAGGCCCACGCGCCTAGCGAGCTGGTAGACCAGGCCACCCGCGTCCGCAGCTCGATCACCTTCGTGCCACGCGAACCCACCAACTGATCGAAACGAGCGAACATGAAGCCAACCCGAACAGTCCGTCTCGCGACAGTGCTCGCGATCGGGGTCACGCTGATGGGAGCCCCGCCAGCATCAGCCGACCACTCTTGGATCTACCCGGCGGGAGAAGGCTGTTCGTTTGGTGTCCTCATGGAGGCGGTTCACCCCCCGGAGCCGGCCGGCGAGCCAGGCGTCGACCGCAAACCGATCGCCATGGGGGACGCCACCCTGACGAACCTGGACACGGGGGCGACGTACCTCCAGCGGGTCAGGTATCTCGGCAGCGAGACGTACGCCCCGGAGACGAACACCTGGCTGGTTGAGTACCGGGGCCGGAGAATCATCAACTTCTATCCAGGTGATCAGGGACCGAATGGTCTGGTAGAAGAGCCCGGTCTCCTGCTCGCCTTCACAGGCTCGATCCAGACTTGGGTTGACCCGGACACGTTCTACTTCACCGAGTTCTCGTTTGAGGGAACGTACGTCGACCTGTGTGCGGAGCTCTCCGAGGACCAGTCCTGATGCCAACTGCGCCGCTGGCCGACGACGTCGGGCGAGGTCGCCGGCGTGTTCGCCGGAACCGTTGGCTGGCGGTGAGTGCCGCTGCCGCGGTGGCCGTCGACCTCGGCGTCACGGCGGCCACGATCGGGCAGGACCGTGAAGGGTCGAACGGCCCGGACCCTGTCGAGCAGTCCAACCAGCCGAACTCGGAGGGCATCTTCGCGGACATCCACGGATGGATCGTCTACGGGGGCAGCACCGGGATCTGGGCGGTCGATCCGTCGCTACCCCCGGACCAGAGACCGAAGCTCGTCATCGACCGGCCCGGGGAACCGCTGGGATGGTCGAGCGACGGCACGGAGCTGCTGATCACACGAGGGCCGGACGACGACCTGTTCGCGCTGGACGCCGACGGCACCGAGAAGCGGGTCGCCGGCGGGTCCTCCATCGACGCGTCGATCTCCCCCGATGGCACGCAGATCGCCTCCTTCGCCGGCGGCGGCGACCATGACAACCGACTGCGGGTGATGAACACGGACGGCACCAACAGCCGAACCCTGTACGAAACCGATTGGCACATCCATGGGCTCGCCTGGTCACCCGACGCCCAGCGCCTGATCTTCCAGGATCGTCAACGCCGCCACCGGAGAACTGCTGCGCGAACTGATCCTCGACCCCAACCGCGACTACCAGCCCACCAACGCACCCAAAGGCCCCACCCGCAGACCCCCAAAATGAAGACAGCCGGACCTGCAATTGCAGGTCCGGCTGTCGCCGATGTCTTGAGACATCACATTGTCGGGCTGACAGGATTTGAACCTGCGACCCCTTGACCCCCAGTCAAGTGCGCTACCAAGCTGCGCCACAGCCCGAAAGTCCTCGCGCGAGCGCGTGAAGACCGAGTGGAACCTTACCGCAGCACTTGAGCGTTCGAGGAATCGGCCCGCGCTCCCCTGGGTCTGGGCCAGAGCCGTCTACTGATGAGAGGCTGAGCCCATGGTCACCTTCGTCATCGAACGCACTATCTCCGCTCCCCAGGACGAGGTCTTCGCGTGGCTCAACGATTCCAGCAACTACACCGCGGCTCCTCTCTGCCTGCGCGAGAAGCGGACGCGGGACGGCGTCGACGCACCCTACGGCAAGGGTGCGATGCGCGAGGTCACCGGTGCTGGTGCTTGGTTCCGCGAGGAGATCACCAGCTTTGACCCCCCGCGTGAGTTCGGCTACCTCATCCACAAGTCGTTCCCCACCATCGAGCACAAGGGCGGCGCGATCAGGGTCGAGCCCGTTCCCGGCGGCTCACACGTGACGTGGACGACGGAGTTCACGGTTCCGCTCCGGGGCGGCGGCAAGGCATTCGAGAGGCTCGCCGGGCCGCTGCTTCGTACTGCGTTCGGGCAGATCCTCGCTGCCTGCGACAAGCAGCTCGCAGGCAGTCGCCGCTAGGGGCCTTCGCCGGCAGCGACCTGCTGCGCCAGGTAGTTCTGGATACCGACCTGGGCGATCGAGTCGAGCTGGCTCTCGAACCAGTCCGCGTGCGTCTCCTCGTCGCGGACCATCTCCTCGAAGACCGCCGCGCTGCCGTGGTCACCGAGGGCGTGGCACTCCTGGGCGCCAGCGTTGAACTGAGCGATCGCGAGCTTCTCGCTGTCGAGCGCCAGCGTCAGCATTTCCTGCGGGCTCTCCCCGATGGTGATGGAGTTCAGCTTCTGCACGTTCGGATGCCCGTCGAACATCAGGATCCGATTGATGAGCGCGTCGGCATCCTTCATCTCGTCGATCGACAGGTCGTAGAAGACCTTGCCGAGCTTGCTGAACCCCCAGTTATCGAGCATCCGGGCGTGCAGGAAGTACGTGTTCGTCACCGACAGCTCGAAAGTCAGAGCGTCGTTGAAGAGTTCTACGACCCGCGGGTCAACTGGCTGCACCTTCGACCTCCACCAAGCTCGCATCGACGTTCGTCCGATGCTCGCACAGGAGTCGCTTGAGGGTGAAGACGCACGAGCCGCAGTTCTTGCCGGCCCCGGTGGCGCCGCAGACCTGGGCGATCGTCCGCGCACCCGCGTCGAGGGCGCGCGCCACTTGCTGGTCGTTGACGACCTCGCAGTGGCAGATGATCATGACAAGAGGGTAAGGCAAGCCTTACCTCATCGCCAAAGTGGCGCTCGTCACATGTCTAGCGCTTCTTGTCCTTGACCCGCGGGCGCTGCTGCAGGTGGACCGGCGTACCGACGAAGCCGAACTCCTCGCGCAAACGGCGCTCGACGAAGCGCATGTAGCCCGCTTCGAGCTTCCCGCTGGTGAACAGCACGAACGTCGGCGGCTCGGTGGACGCCTGCGTCGCGAAGAGGATCTTGGGCTGCTTGCCACTCCGCACCGGGTGCGGGTGCTCGGAGATCATCCGGCCCAGGAAGGCGTTCAGCTGGCCTGTCGAGACCCGCGTCTCCCAGCCCTTGAGCGCCGCGTCGAGCGCCGGGACCAGCTTGTCGACGTGCCAGCCGGTCTTGGCGGTGATGTTGACGCGAGGGGCCCACTGGACGCGGACGAGGTCGCGCTCGATCTCCCGGTCCAGGTAGTAACGGCGCTCCTCGTCCACCAGGTCCCACTTGTTGAAGGCGATGACGAGGGCGCGGCCGGCCTCGGCGACCGAGGTGATGATCCGGAGGTCTTGCTCGGAGAGCGGCTGCGACGCATCGACGATCATCACGCAGACCTCGGCGCGCTCGATGGCTGCGCCAGTGCGCAACGATGCGTAGTACTCGTGGCCGGAGGCTTCCTTGATCCGCTTCCTGATGCCAGCGGTGTCGATGAAGCGCCAAGCGCGGCCACCGAGGGTCACCAGCTCGTCGACGGGGTCGACCGTCGTGCCGGCTGCGTCGTCGACGACGACCCGGTCCTCCTTGGCCAGCTTGTTCAGCAGCGAGGACTTGCCGACGTTGGGCTTGCCCACGATGGCGACCCGACGGGGGCCACCGATCTCCGTCTCGGTCTCGGGCGGGGCCTCCGGCAGCGCGGCCAGCACGGCATCGAGCAGGTCACCGGTCCCGCGGCCGTGGATGGCCGACACCGCGAACGGCTCACCCAGGCCGAGGTTCCACAGCCCGTATGCCTCCGCCTCGGCTCGCTGGTCGTCGACCTTGTTCGCGGCGAGCACGACCGGCTTCTTCGCCTGGCGCAGGATCTTCACCACTGCCTCGTCGGCGTCGGTGATGCCCACGTGGGCGTCCACGACGAACAAGACCGCGTCGGCCAGTGACACCGCCATCTCCGCCTGAGCGCGGATCATCGCCGACAGACCCTTGCCCTCGGGGTCCCAGCCGCCCGTGTCGACCACGGTGAAGGCGCGGCCGTTCCAGTTCGCGTCGTACGACACCCGGTCGCGGGTGACGCCTGGGACGTCCTGTACGACGGCCTCGCGGCGGCCGATGATGCGGTTCACCAGCGTCGACTTGCCGACGTTAGGGCGGCCGACGACGGCCAGGACGGGGGTGGGTGCGATGTGCTGAGTCATGTGTCTTCCTTGGGGCAACCGTCCAAGTATTCAGGTTCAGCCCGCCCGAGTCGAATCGACGAGATCCACGATCATCGCGATGACCTCATCCAGGGAGTACGGCGTGGTGTCGATGTGTACGGCGCCGTCGGCCATCACCAGCGGTGCGGTCGCCCGGCCCGAGTCGATCACGTCGCGCTTCAGCAGGTCTGCCTTGGTGGCTTCGAGGTCGCCCAGGTGGGTGTGCTCGGCAGCTCGCCGCTCCGCCCGGGCCTCTGCGTCGGCGGTGAGGTAGAGCTTCACCTCGGCCTGCGGCCACACGACCGATCCGATGTCCCGGCCCTCGACGACGATGCCGCCAGACCCGATGATGCGCCGCTGCAGCTCGAGCAGCCGGGCACGGACCTCCGGGACCGTGCTGACCGGACTGACCGCACGCGTCACCTCGATCCCACGAATCGGCTCCGAGACATCGATCCCGTCGACAGTGATGGTCGGATGCTCCGGGTCCGTGCCTGACTCCAGCTTGGGCTCGCCGACCAACGCAGCGACCGCCTCGGCATCGGTGACATCGACCCCACGCTCGAGCATCCACCACGTGATCGCCCGGAACTGCGCGCCCGTGTCGAGATACCGAAACCCCAGCGCCCTAGCCACCCCACGCGACGTACTCGACTTCCCCGACCCCGAGGTGCCATCGATGGCCAGGACAACGCTGCTCTCCAACACGCCGGGAAGCCTACCGGTGGTGCAGATCAGCCATGGAGCGACCAGCCCCGCTGCTCCAGAGCGGCCTGGAGGTGGTCCGCACGATCTGTTGCGATAGTCAGCTCGACGAGTCCAACGGGACGGCCGGGGTCGTGGTCGATGCGCAGGTCCTCGATGTTCACGCCGATCTCGCCCACGTCGGCAAGAAGTCGCGCGAGCTCACCGGGATGGTCGGGTACGGCGACGAAGAGGCCGGTCTCGGCGCGTGCCGGGCCACCGTGCTTGCCGGGGATCGCGGCCGTGCCGACGTTGCCGCGCTCGAGCAGGGCCGCAAGCTCACGCCGCGCGTTGTTCTCCAGGGCGGCCATCAGCCGGTCCAGGTCGTCCCTCACCTCGCGGAGCAGCTCGGTCAGGGCACCCCGGTTGGCGGTGACGATCTGCTGCCAGAGGCCTGGGTCGCCGGCGGCGATCCGGGTCACGTCGCGGACCCCTTGCCCGGAGAGCGCGAGGTGCTCCCCCGGTGCTCCGGCCAGGCGCCCCGCGACCAGGGCTGCGAGCAGGTGCGGCAGGTGTGAGGTCCGTGCGACTGCTCGGTCGTGCTCTTCGGGGGTGAACGTGAACACCGTCGCGCCGCAGGCCTCGGCCAGGGCCGACACGGCCGACACCGCCTCGGCCGACGCGGCATCGTGGGGGGTGATCGCCCAGGGTCGTCCGTCGAAGAGGTTCGCGCTGGCAGCAAGCGGCCCTGACCGCTCACTGCCCGCAAGGGGATGGCTGCCCACGTAGCGGGTCAGGGCCTCCGCATCCACCTGCGTTCGTACGGCGTCCAGCGGTGCCTGCTTCACGCTGCCGACATCGGTGACGATGGCGCCCGTCGTGAGTGCAGCCGCGATCTCGTCGGCGAGGTGGTCGGGTGGGACGGCCACCACGACGAGCGAGGGGCGGTCGTCGGCCGTCGCGACACGACCTGCGCCGAGCCCACTCGCGGTCCGGACGTTCTCCGGATTCACGTCCTGCAGTAGCACGTCGACGCCGTCCCGCGACAGGGCCAGGCCGATCGAGGTGCCGAGCAGCCCGGCGCCGACTACGAGAACCGGACCCTCCATCAGTCCGGCACCTCTCGGACGTGACTCAGATCGCGCCGCAGGTTGGCTGCGCCGTGCAGGTAGACATGCGTGATCTCAGCCTTCGGCAGGTCGCTCTCCACATGAGCCAGCATCCGCACGACGCGCGGCATCGAGCCCTCGATCTCGAGCTCACGGGCGCAGATCAGGGGTACGTCGGAGAAGCCGAGCTGGCGGGCGGCGTACGCCGGAAACTCCGAGACGAGGTCAGCGGTCGCCGTGAAGATGATGCTGATGAAGTCGTCGACGGCCAGCTTGTTGGACTCGATGACGTCCTGAACCATCTCCGCGACTCGGTCGAGCATGTGCTCGCGCACGTCGTTCTCGAGCTGGGTCGCGCCACGGATCGCGCGGACTGCCATCGGCTGCCTCCTGTCGTCGTCAGAAACCCTAGTAGAGGCAGACGGTCAGAGCTTGGCTGCGTCCAGCAGCACGCCCAGCTCGTCGAGCGTCAGCTCACGCAGCTGTCCCGACTTCAGCCCGGTCAGCCGCACGGGCCCGATCGCCGTCCTCGTCAACCGAGTGACGGGGTGGCCCACCTCGTCGAGAAGCCTGCGGACGATCCGGTTGCGACCCTCGTGGATCACCAGCTCGACGATGCTGCGGGCGGCGGACGACGACACCACCTTGAACGAGTGCGCCTCCACCGGCCCGTCCTCCAGCTGTACGCCGACCAGCACCCGCTTGACCGTGGCCGGCAGGACGACCCCCTCGACCTCAGCGACGTACGTCTTGCTCAGCTCGTACGACGGGTGGGCGACCTTCTGCGCGAAGTCCCCGTCGTTGGTAAGCAGAATCAGCCCCTCCGTGTCGGTGTCGAGCCGCCCGACATGGAATAGCCGCTCCGGCCGGTCCGAAACCAGGTCGCTCAGGGTTCGTCTGCCCTGCGGGTCGGACATCGTGGAGACCACGCCGCGAGGCTTGTTGATCACGAGGTAGACGTTGGCGCTGATCGGTGGCAACCGCTTTCCGCCGACGCGGATGACGGCGGTGGTCGGGTCGACCTTGGTACCGAGCCGGGTGACGATCTCACCGTCCACCTCGACCAACCCGTCGAGCATCAGCTCCTCGCACTTACGTCTCGAAGCGACTCCCGACTGGGCGAGCAGCTTCTGCAGCCGGATCAGCCCGTCGTCGTCGAGCTCCAGACTCACGCCGAGTCAACCTCGATCGGACTGTCCATGTCGTCGAAGTCGTCCATGTCGGGCAGGAACGGCGCAAGCTCCGGCAGCTCCGCAATGGAGGCGACGCCGATGCGCTCAAGGAAGTACGACGTGGTGCGGTACAACGTCGCGGTCGTCTCCGGCTCGTGCCCTGCCTCCTCGACGAGTCCGCGGGAGACCAGCGTCCGCATGACGCCGTCCACGTTGACGCCGCGGATCGCGGACACCCGGGCACGGCTGACCGGCTGCTTGTAGGCGACCACTGCCAGGGTCTCGAGCGCCGCCTGGGTGAGGCGGGCCTGCTGCCCCTCGAGCACGAACCGCTCCACAACCGGTGCGAACTCCTCGCGGGTGTAGTAGCGCCAGCCGCCCGCAACGTTGCGCAGGTCGAAGCCACGACCCTGCTCGGTGTAGTCGGCTGCGAGCCGCTCCAGAGCGGCCAGTACCTGACCCGGCGGGTACCCGACCGCGGAAGCGAGCGACAGGTGGTCCAGCGGCTGGTCGGCCACCATCAGCACGGCCTCCAGAGCCGGCTCGAGCTCGGCCATCGGCACGGCGAGCGTCTCCGAGTCCTCCTCGACCGTCGGCTCGACCTCTGCCTGCTCCTCCACCGGGTCGACGGCCTGGGCCTGCTCGTCACTCATCTGCTGCTGCCTCTTCGTTGTCGTCCGCCTCGTCCGAGCCTACGTCCGGAAGCGGTTGGTCCTCGTCGTCGGCCGGGCCACCGTCGAACTCGTCGGTGATCGAGATCTCGCCGTCCTCCGAGCCGGTCCAGCGTACGGTCAGCTCCCCCAGCGGGCTGACCTGGTCGAAGCCGACAGCACCCTCCTTGAACAGCTCGAGCAACGACAGGAACCGGGCGACCTTCGTGAGCATGTCGGGGGCATCGCCACAGAGTGCCCGGAAGGTCATGGTGCCCGCGCGGCGGAGCCGGTCGACCACAAGGGCAGCCTGCTCCTTCACGCTCACCGCCGGGGCGTGCAGGTGCCCGAGCGACAGCTCCAGCACCGGCTTGGGCTCCATCGCCTTCGCCGCCAGGGTCGCGAACTCCTGGAGGCCTATGCCGATCAGCACCTCCGGCAGCAGCGTGGCGTACCGCTCGTCGAGTCCCACGGCACGCGGGTACTTCCGCGCCTCCACGGCCAGCCGCTGCTGCAGGATCGACGCGACCTGCTTGAACGCCTTGTACTGCAGCAGGCGCGCGAACAGCAGGTCCCGCGCCTCGAGCAGTGCGAAGTCGTCCTCGTCCTCGACGTCTCCCTGCGGGAGCAGCCGGGCTGCCTTGAGATCCAGCAGGGTAGAAGCGACCACCAGGAACGACGACGTCTGCTCGAGGTCCCACTCGCCACCGCCGGCTTTGATGTGCGCGATGAACTCGTCGGTGACGCGTGAGAGTGCGACTTCGGTGATGTCGAGCTTGTGCTTGGAGATCAGGCTCAGCAACAGGTCGAACGGGCCCTCGAAGTTGTCCAGCTTCAAGGCAAAGCCGGTCATGGGTTCCGATTCACCTGCCGCCGTGGCCTCGAGTTCGGCCACGGCCGTCATGCCTGAGTCAGCCGCTGCACCAACGCGCTGTCCTCGCCGTTCGCTTCGAGATCGGCGAGGGCGAGAGCGACGGCGGCGCGGACCAGTCGGCCACGATCCACCGAGCGGCCGAGGGTACGGCGCAAGGTGAGCCGGGCGTGCTCAAGGTCGAGCAGCTCGTCGGACGTGACGTACACGGTCATCTTCTCGTCGTGCTTGACCCGCCCACTGGGCAGCTTCTCTGTGGCCTCGTCCTCGGGTGCGACCTTGGCCTGCTTCGGCTTCCCCACCGGAGCAGGTACGTCGTCCACCACCACATGGATGTCGGGCGGCGCATCGGGTACTGCGGTCGGGCGGAAGAGGTCATCCGCCTTCGGCAGGTTTACGCGTCGTGCCAACGAGCCAGCACCTCCCTGGCCAGCGACCGGTACGAGTCCGCACCCGTCGAGGTCGACGCGTACGTCGTGATGGGCTCACCCGCCACGGTCGAGTCCGAGAACTTGATGGTCCGCTTGATCACGGTGTGGAAGACCTGGTCTCCCCACGCCTGCACGAGCCGCTCCATGACCTCTCGCGAGTGCAGGGTGCGACCGTCGTACATGGTGCCGAGCACGCCGTCGATCGTCAGGCGCGGGTTGAGGCGCTCACGCACCTTGTCGATCGTCGTCTTGAGCAGGGCGACACCACGCAGGGCGAAGTACTCGCACTCCAACGGCACGATGACGCCGTCGGACGCCGTGAGCGCGTTGACCGTCAGCAGGCCGAGGGACGGCTGGCAGTCGATCAGGATCACGTCGTAGATCTCCAGGGCGGGCGCCAGCACGCGCTGCAGCGTCTGCTCGCGAGCGACCTCGTGCACCAGCTGCACCTCAGCGGCGGACAGGTCGATGTTGCTCGGCAGCAGGTCCATCCCCGGGACGTTCGTGGGGACGATGACCTCATCGATCGTCGTCTCCTTGTCCATCAGGAGGTTGTAGATCGAGAGCTCCATGTCGTGCGGGTTGAGGCCCAGTCCGACCGACAGCGAGCCCTGCGGGTCGAAGTCGACGAGCAGCACCTTGCGGCCGTACTCCGCCAGCGACGCGCCCAGGTTGATCGTGGTCGTGGTCTTGCCGACGCCACCCTTCTGGTTGCACATCGAGATCACCCGCGCGTTGCCGTGGATGCTGATGCGCGACGGTTCGGGCAGCTTCGGGAACGGGCGCCCGGTGGGGCCTATTTCCAGCTGTTCGTCGGGTTCGGGCTCCGCCACGAGCGTCTGGCTCGGGAACGGGATCGGTTCGGTCACGGTCTGCTCTCCTGCGGGGGAAGTCGGCACACTGTAGGTAGTGCCGGGCACAAGAGGCGGGCGGACCAGCGGGGGGATCTCCGAAGCACTGCTACCACCTGAAGTGCCCAAGAAACCTGCGCTGAAGTCGTTCACGCTGATGCCTCTCGTCGTACGGTCACGCGGGGTGACTCTAGAAGGGGTCGACACCGCACATTCAACGGGGGCGGCAACTGTGGATCGGCGAGGCGCGCCGCACACATGTCGACAAATCGATGTGAATAAACATGTGGACGAAATCGGTGGTCGAGCCGCGACGCGAAGCGAGCGTGTCGAGACCGGGATCAGTCGAGCGCCCGCGGGTGTGCGGTCGAGTAGACCTCACGCAGCTTGTCCACAGTCACCAAGGTGTACACCTGGGTCGTCGTCACCGACGCATGCCCGAGGAGCTCTTGCACCACGCGTACGTCGGCGCCGCCATCAAGCAGGTGGGTGGCGAAGCTGTGTCGCAACGTGTGCGGGGAGACCTCGGCCGTCACACCGGCACGGTCCGCAGCCTTCGCCAGGACCGTCCAGGCGCTCTGCCGCGAGAGGCGCCCGCCGCGCGCGTTCAGGAACATGGCGGCGTTGCCGCTGCCCACCGCTGAGAGTGTCGGACGCCCGCGGACGAGGTACGACGACACGGCCTCGCTCGCGAAGCTGCCTACGGGCACCATCCGCTCCTTGCTGCCCTTGCCCCTCAGCAGCACGCTCCCCTGCTGCAGGTCCAGGTCGTCCACGTCCAGCCCGACGGCCTCCGAGATCCGCGCGCCGGTGCCGTAGAGGAGCTCCAGCAGCGCTCGGTCCCGCAGTGCGAGCGCGGTCCCCGGCGCACCCGCCGCGTCGAGGATCTTCTCGATCTCGCCGATGGGCAGCGCCTTCGGGAGCCGCTTCGCCGGTGCGGGTGGCTTCACGCCGGCCGCCGGGTCAACCAGGGTGAGCCCGTCCCGGACGAGGAACTTGTGGAACCCGCGCACCGCGACAACCGTCCGCGCGGCCGAACCAGCGCTCAGCGGAGGGTGCTCGCTATCTCCCTCGCGCAGTGCCATGAGAAATGCCGCGACCGTTGCCTCGTCGACCTCGGTGGCGTCGGCGACGCCGCGCCCCGACAGGTACTCCTGGTAGCGGCGGAGGTCTCGTCGGTACGACTTCAGCGTGTTGTCGGCGACCCCGCGCTCGACCACCAGGTGGTCGAGGTAGCCGCGGACCGCGCGCTGGAGTGGGTTCAGGCCAGTGCCTCCTCGAGGCCGATGCACTGCATGCCGTGCGCTTCTGCGACGCCCCGGCAGGTGATCTCGCCCTCCCAGGTGTTGACGCCCAGCTCGAGCGAGTTGTCGTCTCGCACCGCCTGCTTCCATCCCTTGTCGGCCAGCGCGACCGCGTAGGGCAAGGTCGCGTTGGTCAGGGCGTAGGTCGAGGTGTTGGGCACCGCACCGGGCATGTTCGCGACGCAGTAGAACGTCGAGTTGTGCACCTGGTACGTCGGGTCGGCGTGCGTCGTGGGCCGAGTGTCCTCGAAACAGCCACCTTGGTCCACCGCGATGTCGACCAGGACCGAGCCCGGCTTCATCTGTGCCACCAGGTCGTTGGTGACCAGCTTGGGAGCCTTCGCGCCGGGGATCAGCACCGCGCCGATGACCATGTCTGCCTCCATCACCTGCTGCTGGATGGCCAGCTTCGACGAGGCCAGGCCGTGCACCCGGTTGTTGTAGCGCCAGAACGACATCCGGAGCTTGTCGAGGTCGGTATCCAGCAGCGTGACGTCAGCGCCCATGCCCAGGGCGATGTTCGCGGCGTTCTGGCCGGAGACGCCGGCCCCGATGATGACGACCTTGGCGTTCGCCACGCCGCCGACGCCGCCCAGGAGCACACCGCGCCCGCCGTTGGCCTTCAGCAGCGAGTGCGCCCCGACCTGGGGTGCAAGACAGCCGGCGACCTCGGACATCGGGTACAGGAGCGGCAGCCCACCCGAGGGGAGCTGCACGGTCTCGTACGCAATGGAGGTTGTCTTGCGCGCCAGCAGCTCGTCGGTCAGTGGTTGGTCTGCGGCCAGGTGCAGGTACGTGAAGAGGACGAGATCGTCGCGGAGCCGGTGGTACTCCTCCGCGATGGGCTCCTTGACCTTGAGCACCATCTCGGCATTGCCCCAGACCTCGTCGGCCGAGTCGAGCATCTTTGCGCCGGCTGCGGTGTACTCGGAGTCCGGGATGGATGACCCGACCCCCGCCTCACGCTGCACGAAGACCTCATGCCCGTGCGCTACCAGCTCGTGCACGCCGACCGGGGTGATTGCCACCCGGTACTCGTGGTTCTTTACTTCCTTCGGTACGCCGATCCTCATCGACCGTGACTCCTCATCCTGTGACTGCCACCACGTCATCGGGGCGGCATTTTGGAGTGTAGAGGTGACCCGTCAGTAGCCACGCATCCTGTAGGTCATGACGGCCAGGGCCAGCGGACCGTCCGCGAGCCGCCCGTCCAGGACACCGGCGACCAGGTCGTCGAGGGGCACCCAGGAGAGGGTCATATCCGCCTCCTCGTGATGGAGCTCGAACCCACCCCGGTCCGGGACGTGGTGCAGCCCCCGGGCGACGTAGTAGACGTGCTTCTCCGCCGAGAGACCAGGCGTTGGGTACGCCGTGAGCAGGTGCGTCCACTCGTCAGCCGTGTGCGCACCCTCCTCGAGCAGCTCCCGCTGGGCCGTGAGGATGGGGTCCTCCCCCGGGACGTCGAGCAGACCGGCTGGCAGCTCGACGAGTCGCATCTGCGGTGGGTGCCGATACTGCTCCACCACCAGGGCCCGGTCGTCGTCGTCCAAAGCGAGGACGATCACCGCGCCGGGATGGTCGATCACCAGTCGCCCGAACGTCAGGTCCGGACGCGCCGGAGCCGAGATGATGTCGCGTCGGACCGAGAAGGGTGCTGGCCCGCTCCAGACGTCCTCGACCTCGTGGACGGGCCAGGACTCGGGGCGGTCCCTCATTCGCCCTCGGTGGTTCTCCGCAGAGCGGACTGGTCGATCGGGATCTCCAGCTCCTTCTGCCGGGCGATCGCTGCACCGATCAGTCCCGCGAACAGCGGGTGCGGGCTGGTCGGCCTGCTCCGCAGCTCGGGGTGAGCCTGCGTGGAGACGTAGTACGGGTGCACCTCGCGAGGCAGCTCGACGAACTCCACCAGGTTGTTGTCGGGACTCGTCCCAGAGAA
>DATILB010000468.1:0-7051 GCA_035477015.1 Nocardioidaceae bacterium
CGGGCCCCACTGCTCTGTCGTCACGACAGCGGTGGTGTCGCCGAGGGAGTCGGTCGTCTCCGCGCGGTGCCTGACTGTGAGGGTCACGTAGTCCACGGTCGGGCTACCAGGCGGGGTCGGGGTAGCAGGGGGCCTCTGGGAAGGAGCCGCCTGGCGCGGCCGCGGTGTCGTCGCCCTGGGCAGCGGCCCACTGGCGTACGTCCTTCAGGATCGTCTCGCGGCGATCGCGCAGACCGGAGAACTGCTCGCTGAACGGGCCGGTGGCCTTGCCGGAGAGACCGATGGGGTTCTCGTGGGCGATGCCGCCGAGTTCGACCGCCCAGGAGAACAGCTCGTCAGGTACCGGGTCGGGCCGGTCCTCGAGGTCCAGGATCGGCTTGAGCCAACCCCAGACGACCCTCTCCACCATCGCGCCGCGAGACTCGGTGACCGGCTTGCCGATCAACTCGCCGAGGTCGTCTTCGGTGAAGAGGGTCATCAGGGTTACCTGTCAGCTCGCGCTGACGATGGCCTCGAGCTTGGCGACGAGGGTCGGCCGGTTCTTGCCGGCCTTCTCGATCTCCAGCGCTTCGGTTGCCTTCGCCTTGTCGTCCCCGACGGCGCCGAGGATGTCCTCGACCGACGTCGGTTCCTTGGCCGGCTCCGGGTCGGCCTTGACGACCTCGAGGAAGCCTTCCTTGGCAAGCACCTTGCAGCGCTTGTCGTTGTAGCCTCCGGGAACGATGGCACCGGCGTAGCCGTACCAGTCGCCGGTCTTGCCGTCCTCGTGGGCGATGATCACCAGAGGTGCGGTCACCTTGTAGCTCATGTGGTGTTCAGCCCCTTACTGGGTGAGGTCGATCTTGCGGGCGGCCGTGGGCTCGAGGACGACCGGGACCGTGACGCGGCGCGCACGGATCCGGTAGCCGTCGCGGTCGTCAGAACCGGTGAGCCGGTTCGTCTTGACCTCGACGCCGATGCCTTCGAGCTTGGAGTAGCCGGGGCTGTGCAGGTCCTCGTCGGCCATGCCGCCGAGCTGCTCGGTGTCTGCGACCAGGGCGGTGCCGGTGATGCCGTGGTTGGTGGCCAACCACGTCAGGCCCTGGTAGCTGGGGAAGTCGCCGGTCATGGCCGGGTTCTTGTCCAGCGTCTCGCGGGGGAAGTAGCCAGCGGCGACGAACTTGGCGGTCACGATGGCGTGGCTGATGTCGTCGAGCACGGCGGTGTCGGGCATGAAGCCCTCGTCGAGCGCGATGATGTTGGCCTTGGCCTTGAGGAACGCCGTGAGGATCTGCTCAGCGGTCGCCGAGGCGAGCGCTGCGCCGAGGGCCGCGGAGTTCGTGACGGCCGTGGTGACGGCCGACATCGCGACGGAGTCGACGTAGCCGACGGACTGGTTGGCGAGCTTCGAGAAGCCGCGGTCGACCGGGTTCCGCTTGAGGCGCGCGATGGCCTCGTCGTAGATCTCGGCGTCCTGGCCCCACTTGGTGGTCTTCGCGAAGGACTGCGCTCCGCCACCGAGCTGCACGAGGGGGTACTCAGCACCCGGGGCGACCGCTCGGGGGTTCTCCCCGGAGCCGACGGGTTCGCCGGACTCGTAGAAGATCCCGCCGCTGATCGCTTCGAAGCGGCCCTTGAGCAGGGCGTCGGCGACGTAGCGCTGCTCGAGCATGCCACGCAGACGACGCGAGATGAGGGCCGGGTTCTGCAGGAGGCGGTGGATCGACGTGATGTCGCCGCTCTGCGTCGGCGCCGGGGGCGGGTAGGTGTAGCCGGCCATGTCAGAGCTCCATGATCTCGACGGCGACGCCGTCGCTCGCGGTGGTCAGAGCGATGCCGAAGACCCGCGCATCGTTCGTGCCCACGGTGTGGGTGGCCACGGCGCCCGCTGCGGCGCCTTCGACCAGGTCGCCCGCGGTCACGGTGCCGGCCGCCAGGAGGCGGTGGACCGTTCCGCGGAGGAAGGCGACGATCTTGTCGCCCGAGGCGGCGGCGTCCGTGCCGGCGACGCCGATGATGTACGTCGACGCTGCGGCGTTCGTGGCGACGGTTCCGTCGCCGCTGACCTTGATGGCCTTGCCGCCGGTGATTGCCGCCGAGGCGGTGACGGTGACGGCCTTGCCCGGCAGGTAGAGGGGCGAGTAGTCGGTCATCTCAGGCTCCCTTCTTCTCGTCGCCGAAGACCGACGTGTACAGCTCGTCGTCTGCGGAGTTCTCGGCCGGCGCGATCGCGTGGCCGACTTCGTTGAGCGGGACCGCGAGGCCCGGCTCGAGGGATGCGAGCAGGGCCTGCGTGCCCTCGGGGTCGGCCAGGTAGGACTTCACCCAGTGCTCGCGGCGGGCCGGGGTCGTCTTTCCGGCGGCGATGGCCGCGTCGATGTCGCGGTCGCGGGCCTGGGTGTTGAGCTCGGTGCGTGCGGTGCGGCCGTCGGCCGCGCCCTCACGGAGTTCGGTGAGGACCGTGCTGTCGACGAGGACCATGCCCTCGGGGACCTGCGGGGTGGGGGGAACGATCTCCGCCGAGTTGGCGGCCTCGGACAATGCGGCCACGATCGTGGCCTCGTCCGCGTCGGCCTGAAGGCCGAGATCCTTCCTCATCTGGGTGAGCTGCTCGGGCGTGAATGCCATCGCAAACTCTCCTTCCGGGGTGGTGATGGACCCGACCGCGGACGCGCTCGGGGGCTTGGGTGCACCAGTGGAGTGGCGCCAGGACGACCACACCGCGCGGGCTGCGGGGTGGATGAGGACCTCGAGGTCCCACTCGGCCGCTGCCGCCATGTCGAAGTCGTCGTCGAGATCGATGGGTTCGGGCATGGGCGGCGGGGCTTGGGTGGAGGCGATGTTCTCCACTCGGCTCGCGAGGCCTGCGTCGACGGTCTCCTGTGCGGAGTACCAGGTGCCGTCGCCGTTGTTGGCGAGCATGACCTCGCGCCAGTGCGCGGCCGTGTTGCCTGCGCGGTGGGCGTACGTCTCGGCATAGTTCTGGGACTGCTTGTCGATCCAGTCGGCCTCGGCGCGCAGCTCGGCGGCGTTCCCGCAGGTGCACATCCACGCGTCGTGGACCATCAGCTGGGAGCCGGGGCTCATGATCAGCTCGGCGCCGGCGAGCGCGATCATCGATGCGGCTGAGGCAGCGAGGCCGTCGACGACGATGCGGACGTTGGCCGGGTGGTTGGCCAGGAGGTTGGCGATCGCGATGCCCTCGATCGCGCTGCCACCGAAGCTGTGCAGCCGCACCAGCAGGTCGTCCACGTCGCCCAGGGCCCGGAGGGCGTCAGCCACGTCGTCGCTGTCGAAGCCCCACCAGTAGCCGCCGACCGTGCCGTACAGCCACAACTCGGCCGAGGCGGGCGTCGCGGGCGTGCCGTCTTCGTTGGTCTCGTTGGCTCCTCGGCTGACGACCACACGGCTGTTGGCCTGCTTGGCTGATGCGGCCTTGGCGCGGGCCTGCAGCCCGTTCAGGTGTGTGCTCTGAGTCTTCATTCGGCTGCTCCCTGGGTGGTGTTCTCGCGGATGAAGCGGGCCAGTTCCTCGTCGTCCTCAAGGCCAGCGAGCTTCCGCAGCTGCGCGACCTCGTCGTTGACGCCGTTGCCGCGAGATCCGATCTCGTCGAAGTGGATGCGGGGCGCGGGGACTTCGCGACCGAAGTTGATGTCGACGAGGTCCTCGACGATGTGGGCGGTGGAGACGTCGCGGTAGTCCTCAGCGATCGCCTGCAGCGAGAGGGTGAAGAAGTCCGCGAAGGTCGAGCCGAGCGCCCATGACCCGGTCTGGGTTCCAAGGTTGAGGAAGTGGGCGAGCACCGCCCGGGCGATCTGTTCGTCCTGGTACCGGACGAACTTGTCGATGTCGACGGTCATGCCGTCGACGCCAACGATGGGCAGCTTGGCGCCGTTCGGGATCGCGCCGCCGGCGTTGGAGCCGCCGCGGATCTGGGTGGCGAGCTTCTTGCCCGCGGTGAGGTCGACCTCGTTCGGCGCGGCCTCGTAGATCGGGACACCGACACCGTTGCGGTCTACTGACGTCGACCAGGTCCGCAGTGCACGGTCCTTGAGGAGCCAGTTCTTGTAGGCCGCACGCAGCAACGACATGCCGAGCCAGTTGCCGCCCTCGCGCTCGAGGACGTACGCGACGAGCCGGTCCACAGGGATGGGGGTGCTGGATGCACCCGCCAGAGCGAGGCCGTGCTGCTCGATCGAGATCAGGCCACCGTCGCGGGCGACGTTGACCTTGGAGATCGACCGCTGGGGGCGGAACGCGAGCTTGCGCAGCCGAGCCCTGCCGATGTTGTCGTAGCGGTAAACCTGCTCGAAGTACGAGTGCCCGAACGGCAGCATCGTCAAAGCGAGCCTCGTGTGGGCGCTCCAGGAGAACCGGTCACGACCACGCAAAGCCGCGGTGTTGTCACCCTCGGACTCGGCGCCCAGAATCGGGAGCCCGAGGTTGCTGGCCACGAACTCCGTCACCTCATCGCTGCACCCGCGGCCGTCGATCGACCACGGCGTACGCATGATCGGGGACGTCACTGCCCTCAGCACCGACGAAACCTGCGCGTCCTGGCGGCGCATCCGGTCGAACACGTCGACCGAGTTCGGCCACGCCAGTTCCGGGGTCTGCTCGTTGGTCAGGTCGTCCCAGAACCCCGTGCCTGCTGCGTCGTGCGCGTAGCCGAGCTCAGCAAGCCCAACAGGCGTCGGAGGCTGTACGGCAACTGCACGCGCAGACCGGGGAGACCAGAGTCGTGCCACGGTGGACCCCCTTCTCAGAAGCCGATGGACTGGATGTTGTCTTCGTCGTCACCGCGGCCCCCGATGTCGGGGAGGGTCTCGGGCGGAGGGGGAGGCGGGGGCGGGGGCTTGGCGATTTCGAGCGCCCACCGGTGCACCGCAACGGAGATCGCAACGAGGGGGGAGATGTCGATCCGCTTGTCGCGGCGATCCCACTGCTGGGTGTCGCCGACGTACCTCGTGATCGCCTGCTTGGCCGACTGGTCAAGCTCGGGCTGTCCGACGTGGCGCGTCTCGCCCTCGCGGATCATCCGCTGGTACGCGGTGCATGCGGCCCCGACATCGCTGTTGGTGAGAACCTTGTGCTCAATGTCGGCGGTGGTCAGCGCAGCGGCGAAGACTTTCGCTGATGGGGTGAGCGCTACCTCGAGTACCTCGTCAAGGTTGGCCACCAGGTCGACCAGGGTGCCGCTGGCGGTCACGACTCCGCGGACGTCGTCGGTCTTGATGACCCACCCGGTGCCCTCGTGCCGGTCCACCAGCCCGAGCGGCCGACCGTCAGGGCCGTCAGTGGCGACCGCGATGGTGGTCCACTCGAGGTCCGGTGAGCAGTCCACGACGATCAAGCCGCGGGTCGGGAGGTCGTCGCCGGGATCGAGCAGGTTGCGCCACTGGTCCATGTCGATCACCCCACGGTGGCTTCGTGCTTCCGGATTCCCCCACCAGCCGAAGCGCTCGCGGGCGAGGCCGGCCGGGGTGAGGTCGGCGCGCTCGCCTTCGATGGTCTCGAAGTCCAGGCCGTGGGAACCGTCGCCGTGCATGACCCCGAGCGAGGGATTGCACTCGTAGAGCAGGTCCTCGTCGTGGATGTCGGGCAACGGCCCGTCGGGAGCGCCGTACTCAATCCACGCGAGGTCTTTCGCACCAGCACCGGACCGGATCCGGACCCACGCCTCGCCGCCCTTCTCGTCGATCTTGTCCGGATCGGGAGGGGTGCCGAGGTAGATGATCTGACTGTCACCGCGCGGGCCGGAGGAGATGACCGGACGGACGGCCTGAAGGTCTTCCTCCGAGAGGTGCTGCGCCTCGTCGATGACCAGGACGTCGTAGGTCGTTCCGCGGCCGCCGCCACCGGTGCGGGTGGAGAACTCGATGAACCCGCCGCGGGCGATGTGCTCGACGTAGCGGCCCTTGGGTCGACCGACCGATCGGACCTCGACGCCGTCGACCAGCCAGCGGTCCTTGAGGAAGATCGCTTCCTGGCCGTTGGTGTTTCGGACGGACGCGACCAGGGCGTTCAGGTCGGGGAACTTGGCGTCCGGGTCGTCGGCCTTCTCGCCGAAGAAGTGCTTGAGCCGCAGGAACGCCTTGCGGCTGGTCTTGATCTCGTGCGCGGTGTGGAGGATCGCCTCGCCCAGAACGATGAGTCCGAAGAGCTCACGGACCTCGAGGACACCGTTCTTGCCGTTCTGGCGGGGAACCGCGAGACCGCATCGGCGGTGCGTGAGCTTCCCGTCACGACGCCGGGACAACCAGGCGTTGAGGATCTCGGACTGCCACGGGTCCGGGATGAGCATGTACACCGACGCGAGGAACATCGCGTCCGACGCATCGTCGGTGCTGAAGGCCTTGCCGATCAGCTTGACGCGAGGGATCCCCTGGCGCCGGATCGGATTAGTTGCCTGTGCTCTGCTCACGGCCGGCCCGCCTCGCTGCCAGCTGGTCCAGGCCGGACGGCTCAGCCGGTGAAGCGCCCGAGCTTGACTGCTCGCCCGAGTCAGCCGGAGTGATCTGCGCGGCCGCGGCCGCCGCGCGCATCTCCTTCAGCAGGTCCTTCAGCGCGACCTGCTGGTGTCGGGCCTCGGCCAGCACGGCCTGGAATCCGACAGTGACGTGGATGCGTTCCTCGCCCGTCTCGTCCCAGTCGACGCTGTCGAGCCGGAACTTCATCAGCTGCAGAACGCCCTTGCCCGCGATGATCCGGTCCAGTTCGTTGAGGCGGTCGGCCATACGGCACGCCTCGAGCGCGAGCTCGCCGGCGGCGGTGCCCTGTGGTTGACCGAGGCTGTCCCACAGTGCGCGGCCGCGCGGATGCAGACCAGCGGGAACCGGTGCAGTCGGTGGCAACTCTGGCTCAGCGGCGACGTCGGCGGCTGAGTCCGGGACGGCTGGCTTCCTCGGCTTGGCCTTGCACGCGTCACACACCCGCCGCCGCCCAGCGAGGGCCGCACCACAGCGACATTCAGCCATCCGAAACACCTCCCTCGAAACGCTTGACACCCAAGCCGGGGAGGGGTACGGGCGAATCCCGGAAATCGGGACCTCGGGGGGATAGAAGCGGCGGC
>DATILB010000469.1:0-2654 GCA_035477015.1 Nocardioidaceae bacterium
AGGTGTCCCTGGTCGCGACCAGGGAGGCGTTGATCGTAGGCGGCGCAGCTAATGCCACCTGGGCCACCTGGCTCAGGGTGGCAGCGTCGGCCGCGCCCACGTTGGTGACGCCAACCCAGGCAAGGGCTGCGCAGGCGGTGGATGCGACACGTCGAACTGCCGAGGCATGCATGATGTCCCCCATCACGTGTGCGCGAGGTGACCGGCTGTAGGGCTTGAGGAGGGCAGTCACTCCGTCGCAGGAACCTTTACCGGCCAGACAACTCTCGTGGACCCAGCCAGGCATCGGTCAATCGGCGTACTCACGCACCCGCAGCAGGTGGGCGCTGGTCCGCGGCGCCCGACCCCGAGCGCGCTCGTGTCCGAATCCCGCTAGAAAGTGTCGGTGCCAGCAGGCAGGATCGTCGTCATGGACATCACCGACGTCGAGGCCTGCTACCGGGCCGTGAAGAGCCGAGACCGGCGCTTCGACGGCGTGTTCTACATCGCGGTGCGGACGACAGGCATCTACTGTCGGCCGTCCTGTCCCGCGCAGACCCCGCAGCTGAAGAACGTCACGTTCCATCGGACAGCAGCCGCCGCGCAGGGTGCCGGCTACCGCGCTTGCAAGCGCTGCCTGCCCGATGCGACCCCCGGGTCGCCGGAGTGGGACGTCAACGCCGATGCCGCCGGTCGTGCCATGCGACTGATCGCGGACGGGCTCGTGGAGCGCGAGGGCGTCGAGGGGCTGGCTCAGCGGCTGGGCTACTCGAGCCGCCACCTCACCCGGCTGCTCACGGCCGAGGTCGGCGCAGGACCACTGGCGCTGGCCAGGGCCAAGCGGGCCCAGACAGCGCGGACCCTGATCGAGACCAGCACGATGGGCTTCGCCGACGTGGCGTTCGCGTCGGGGTTCGCGAGTGTCCGGCAGTTCAACGACACCATCCGCGAGGTGTACGCCGCCTCGCCCACCGACCTGCGAGGCCGCTCCCGGGTCCAGCGGACCAGCCCTGGCCGGATCGAGCTGCGCCTGGCCGTTCGGGCGCCGTTCCACGCCGTCGAGCTGCTCGAGTTCCTGCGCCTGCGCTTGGTGCGAGGCGTCGAGGTGGCCGGCTCGGGGTGGTATGCCCGCAGCCTCCGACTCCCGCACGGTCACGGTGTAGCCCGACTCGACTTCGGGAACCTGGGCGGTCGTGGCGGCACCACCGAGTTCGTCGGGTGCTCCCTCGAGCTGGCCGACGTACGTGACCTGCCCAGTGCCGTCGAGCGGTGTCGCCGGCTGATCGACGCGGACTGCGACCCCGTGGCAGTCGACGAGGAGCTCGGGGCTGACCGGGTGCTCGCCCCGCTGGTGCGCCGGCGGCCGGGTCTGCGGGTGCCTGGACACGTCGACGGAGACGAGGTCGCCGTACGTGCAGTGCTCGGGCAGCAGGTCACGGTGAAGGCGGCGGCGACCGCTGCGGCCCGCCTGACGGAGGAGTACGGCGATCCGGTCGAGACCGGTCTCGACGGCATCACCCATCTGTTCCCGACAGCTGCCGCTCTGGCGCAGGCGGACCCCGGGGCGATGCGGATGCCGCGTTCGCGGGGGAGCGCCCTGACCGGGCTCTGTCTGGCGATCGCCGAGGGACGACTCGCTCTGGACCGCAGCGGCGACCGTGCCGAGGTCCGGCAGGCACTTCTGGCGCTCTCCGGCATCGGGCCGTGGACCGCCGACTACGTCGCGATGCGCGCCCTCGGTGACCCCGACGTCTTCCTGCCGACCGATGTCGGCGTCAAGCACGCCCTCGCCGGGCTCGGTGCGGTCGACCCCGAGGCGTGGCGACCGTGGCGGTCCTACGCACTGATGCACCTGTGGACGTCACTTTCGAGCAGTTCGAGGATGGAGTAGCTATGTGGACCCAGATGGACTCGCCGGTCGGCCCCCTGCGCATCGTGGCGCGGGACGGCGCGATCATCGCGATCGACTTCGTCGATGCCCCCGACGCCCCCGCTCAGCGGACGGGCCGGCCGAGCGGTGAGCGTGCCGACGACGAACCTCTGCTGAAGGAGGCTGTGCGTCAGCTCGAGGCGTACTTCGCACGCGACCTCAAGGAGTTCGACCTGCCCCTCGCTCCCGACGGCACGCCCTTCCAGCAGTCGGTGTGGGAGCAGCTGCAGACCATCGGCTACGGCGAGTCGACGTCGTACGGCGTCATCGCGGGACGGCTCGGCAAGACCGGTCATGGCGCGCGGGCAGTGGGTCTGGCCAACGGTCGCAACCCGATCCCGATCGTGATCCCGTGCCACCGCGTGGTGGGCGCCGACGGTTCCCTCACCGGCTACGGCGGGGGCATCGAGCGCAAGCAGATCCTTCTGGACCTGGAGACCGAGGCGCTCTTCTGACGGTTAGGCTCTCGACCGAACAAAAACCGGGGGAGTCCACCTTGTCTGTGCGCGCGCGTCTAGTCGCCGTCGTCCTGCTCGCCGTCGTCACGTCGCTGCTGCCGGGCACGGCGTCGGGGGCGACTCTCACCAAAAGCGATCCCGACGACAGCGCCGGGATCGACCTCGCGTCGGTCGTGTTGCAGTCCCGGCCCAGGAAGCTGATCGTCACGCTGCGCACGTACGAGGCGTTCAGCAACGCCGCGCTGAAGCCGGAGAACGGCGCGTTGGGCTTGGCTTTCAGGATCGAC
>DATILB010000470.1:0-2567 GCA_035477015.1 Nocardioidaceae bacterium
CCCCCGGTGCGCGCGGCCTGCGACTGCCGGAGCTCGTGCGGAAGAAGTCCTTCCTCACCGGTGCCGAGACGTACAAGTCAGTGACGATCCAGTGCCCCGAGGGGAAGTTCGCCATCTCAGGCGGCGCGATCATGGACGGCGACGACGGGAACGTCTACATCACGGAGAGCACGCCACAGTCGGGTAGCCCCGGCGCTCCGCAGGACAACTGGTTCATCGGCGCGAACCAGGAAGAGGGCGTCGCCAGCGGGAACTGGAGCATCGACGGCTTCGCCGTCTGCGTGAAGATCGGTTAGTTGTCGACCGGGACGTGCTGGTGGAACGGCTGGGGGTCGCGCTGGGGCTCGTGCTCAGGCGCCAGCTTGCGGCGCCCGGCCTCCTTCTGGCCCTCGCGCTGCCACTCCTGGACCGACGCCCACGCGTTGGGTCCATAGATGACGACCTGCCCGGTGGCGCCCTCGAACACGTACAGCACGGCGTTGCTCTCGCCGATGTTGTAGCTCGAGTCGCCAGGGAACTCGCGGAAGCCACCGGCGGTCGTGAAAACGGTGAACTCCATAGAGAAAAAATAGGGCATTCCCGGCTTCTCACGCAGGCGCTTGGGGAATCTGGTGGGGCGCGTGAGCCTTGTTGGGGCGTACCGCGTTGCGCGCGGAAGCTCAGCTGACCTTCTTGCGCACGCTGTAGGCCACCCCGCCGAGGAAGTAGTGGCTCACACCCAGGGCTGCCGGACGCGTGGTTGCGGGGTCCTTGCCGCGACCCATCCTCCACATCTGGGTGGTGTACCAGACGGTCTCCGCCAAGGCGTCGAGCTTGCGTACGCCGACTCGCTTCTCGGTAAGGGCATCGAGGCTCTTCACCTCGCCGCTGAGCAGCTGACACGGCGCCTCAGGCTGTACGGCGAGAGGTCGCCCGAGCCCGATCACGTCGACGGCACCACTGTCGAGCGCCTCGTCCATGCCCACCCGAGTGCGGAAGCCGCCGGTGACCATGAGCGGTAGGGCGACCTCGCTGCGCAGCCTCTCGGCGAAGTCGAGGAAGTAGGCCTCGCGCTGACGCGTGGACTCGCGACGTACGACGCCCATCATGGCCGCCTGCTCGTAGGTGCCACCGCTGATCTCGAGCAGGTCGATGCCGGCTCGGTCGAGCTCGCGCGCGACGTCGAGGGACTCGTCCTCGGTGAAACCTCCGCGCTGGAAGTCGGCGCTGTTGATCTTGACCGAGAGGATCTTGTCGGGGCCGATGGCCTCGCGCGTCTTCTCCACGAGCTCCATCAGGAAGCGGCGTCGGTTGACCGGGTCGCCGCCGTACTCGTCGGTCCGCTGGTTGGCGAGAGGGGAGAGGAACTGGCTGATCAGGTAGCCGTGCGCGCCGTGCAGCTGCACGCCGTCGAAGCCCGCTGCCACCAGCACTTTGGAGGTGCGTGCGAAGCGGTCCTGGATCTCGTGGATCTCCTTGACCGTGAGAGCCCGCGGGGTCGCGAAGGCGCCCATCATGCCCTTCATCGGGATCGCTGACGGGGCAACCGGACGCCGGCTGACGTTGACGGGCACCTGACGGCCGGGGTGATTGACCTGCACGATCACGGTGGCGCCGCCCGCCTTGGCGGATCGGGCCCATCGTCGGAGCCGGTCGAGGTCGCGGCGACCCTCGACGACCACGTTCGCGGGCTCGCCGATCGCGTTGCGGTCGACCATCACGTTGCCGGTGATCAGGAGGCCGGCGCCGCTGTTGCTCCAGCGCTGGTACAGGCGGATGAGCTGGTCGCTCGGTGCATGCCGGGCGTCACCCAGCTGCTCAGACAGGGCGGCCTTCGCCAGCCGGTTGGGCAGCGTGGCGCCGCAGGGCAGCTCGATGGGTGCGTCGATCATGGTCAAGTGTCTTTACACATGACACATCGATGTCAAGGAAGTGTGAGGAGCTCCGCACCGTCTTCGGTCACGAGCAACGTGTGCTCGAACTGGGCGCTCGCCCTTTTGTCCTTGGTTGTCACGGTCCAGTTGTCGTCCCACATGTCCCACTCGGACGTGCCGAGGCACAGCATGGGTTCGATGGTGAACGTCATCCCAGCCTTGATCTCGTCGTCGTAGTACGGGTCGTCGAAGTGGGGGATGATCAGCCCGCTGTGGAACGACGTACCGATGCCGTGGCCCGTGAACTCTCGCACCACGCCGTACCCGAACCGCTTCGCGTAGGACTCGATGACGCGCCCGATCACGTTCACCCGCCGCCCGGGACGCACCGTGTTGATCGCACGACGGAGGGCCTCCTCGGTGCGCTCGACCAGCAACCTCGTCTCCTCGTCCACGTCGCCGGCGAGGAACGTCGCGTTGGTGTCGCCGTGCACTCCGCCGATGAACGCCGTGATGTCGATGTTGACGATGTCGCCATCCTCGACGGTGCGGTTGTCAGGGATGCCGTGGCAGATGACCTCGTTGACGCTGCTACATAGCGACTTCGGGAAGTTCCGGTAGCCGAGCGTCGACGGGTAGGCGCCGTTGTCGACGAGGAACTCGTGTCCGATGCGGTCGAGCTCGTCCGTGGTGATACCGGGCGCGACATGCTTC
>DATILB010000471.1:0-2985 GCA_035477015.1 Nocardioidaceae bacterium
CCGACACGTCGGTCGATCCCACCGACACCAAGAAGCCACGCTTCCCCGGCCACATCCCGGGCGAGGTAGGGATCTACATCTTCATCCTCGGCGACATGCTGCTGTACGCCTGGCTGTTCGGCAGTTTCATGTGGTATCGCAAGGACGATGTCGAGCTCTTCAACGCGTCGGCTGACACGCTCCACATCACGTTCGGCATGGTCAACACGCTCCTGCTGCTGACCGCCTCCCTCTTCGTCTACTGGGGCATCCGAGCTGTGCGGGAGCGCATAGTGCCGCACCTGGCTCCGCGCTTCTTCCTCGTGGCGATCGCCTGCGCCTTGGGCTTCCTGGTCAACAAGTACTTCGAGTACTCCGAGCTCATCGCGGACGGTCACGGCCCTCAGGACAACACCTTCTACACGTTCTACTTCGTCCTGACAGGCATTCATGCCACCCATCTGCTCGGAGGCACGGCCATCCTGGTCTTCCTCTACAAGTGCTCCAAGCGGGACGAGCAGAGCGCAAACGACATCCGGGCGATGGAAGGCGGCGCGAGTTTCTGGCACGTGGTCGACCTGCTGTGGATCATCCTGTTCGCACTCCTGTTCCTGGTGAGGTGAGGAAGCCATGACGACACTCCTCAAGTCGGCCGCCACCCCTGTGTGGGCAGTCCTGATGATCACGACCATCACCAGCTACCTGCTCGGCGAGGACCACGCGTTCGGCGTCAGCACGCAGACTGCCTCCGTCCTGATCCTCACCCTGGCGGTCGTCAAGGTGATGTTCGTGACCGAGTTCTTCATGGAGATGCGTTACGCACCGCTGCCTCTGAGGCTGGCCTTCATAGGTTGGGGCCTGGTTGTCGCCCTGTCGACTGTCGGGATCTACCTGCTCGGATGAGCTCGGACTCGTCTGGGGCTAGGGCGATCGGGGGCCCCGACGCCTTCGCAGTGAGGCCACCAGGGAAGCTGGGTTCCACCACGCCCACACGCGGCGGCCCAACGGGGCATCAGCGCGCCAGGCGCCGCGGACCTTGTCGCTGACCGACCAGATGTGCTCGAGCTCGGCGGCGGTAGGTGTCTCGCCTCCGAAGAGGAGGTCGTCGACCTGCACGGCCAGGCTGGCTGTCGTGGCCGACTCTGCGGCGTCGGCCCAGCCGGCCGCCTGCAGCGGCCTCGTCCCGGACGGCGCGTCCCAGCCGAGGTCGAGTGCCCCGTCGACGAGGTCTCGCCACGCGCCTACCGCCGAGTCAGGTCCCGCTGCGGACCGTCGCCGGCGGCGCCGTACCAGCTTGAGGGCAGGCAGCACGCCGACGGCCAGTCCGAGAGTCACCACGATCAGGACCACCCTCCAGGGCAGGCCGCCGCTCTCGCTCGACAGGTCGTCCTCGCCGGTGTCATCGCTGCCCGACCCGTCTTGAGGCTCGGGTTGCTTCTGCTTGAGAAACTCTTCGGGCGACTGACGGTCCTTGTCGGGGACCCGCTCGACGGTGAGGACGTCGGTGGGGAGGCTGCGCCAGCTGCCGTCGGCGATCCGCAGCTCCACCCAGGCCTCGACGTCACTGCCCTTGACGACCCCGTCCGTGCCGGCCCGGGCGCCGACCACGACTCGGGCGGGCACTCCCAGCCGCGCGGAGGCGAGCGCTACCGCCGGGACGAACCCGTCGCTGCCACCGAAGACCTTGCGAGGCAGCGGTTCCTGTCCGGTCGCCTTGAGGTACTCCGCCAGGAGCAACGCCTGCTCCATCGCCGAGAGCTGGGGGTCGCGGAACGGCTCGAGGAAGTCGTCGAGGAAAGCGCCCGTGGGCTGAAGGTCGCCGTCGTTGTCATAGGGCGCGGAGTTCGCGGGCAGGTCGGACGGGGGCGCAACGGCGGTGAAGCGGTAGTCGTCCTTGGCGTCGAGACCCCCGACCATCGTCGCTGCGCCGGCGACCGGGTTGTATCGCACATCGGCAACCCGGTCCTCGCGGGTGAAGCGAATACTCGTCAGAAAGCCGGCGGTGGGAAGCCAGTCCGAGCTCCACGCCGGTCCGATGTCCACGATCGCGTTGAGCGAGCGACCCTCGGCGTTCGTCCCGATCTGGGAGGCGACTTCCTGGTAGCGGTCCTCGCGGGTGCCGTCGACGTTGTCGTTGCCGGCCTGCCACTGCTCGCCGTCGAAGCGGTCGAGCACGGTGAAGCGCATCCGCGTCTCTTGGCCGAGACCGGTGACGGTGAGCAGCCGCTTGTCACTGAGGCTGCCTGGGGCGTCGGGGTTCGTGTAGCGCTTGATGTCGGTCAGTGGGTTGTCGGTGTCGCTGACGTCGTACCCGGAGCCGAGAAGACCGCGGAGCACGAGTCGGTCCCCGACGTCACCGACTAACACCGTCGATCCCAGCACCAAGGCGCCGACCACGAGCAAAGTGCCGGCCGCGCGCGGTGCTGCGCCTCGGGCCGCGTGGAGTACGTCGGGATCGGAGACGCTTCGGTATGCGAGCCACAGCAACAGCACGGCAACGAACAGCACCGACTTGACCATCACCGCCTGGGTCTCCTCGGTGCCGAAGAGCACCGATAGGACGAGAACCGCCACCAGGGGGATCGCGGGAGCGAGCGGCTGGGAAGACTTCATGGCGAGCCAGCCGCCCAACGCCCCCGCGACATAGGCGAGCACGAAGGGCAGCACCAGGACCGCTCCTGCAGTGTCGGCCGGAGGCACGGTGCTGAGCAGAATCTTCGGCGCCTCCTTTGTGACTCCGAAGACCTCGGCGATGCGCAGCGGCGAGCCGAACGCGCACCAAGCGGCTAACGGCAGGAACGCGCCGTACGCGACGAAGGAGAATCGTGCGACACCGGCTCCCGACCGGTGACAGAGGACCGCAGCCGCCAGCGGGAAAGCGATGCCGACGAGGCCAGGGACGAGGTATCCGCGGTCGCCGAAGCTGCGGTCGAAGGTGAAAAGGGCGAGCAGCGCAAGCACGAGTACGGCGAGCGCGTTGATCTCCGGGCGCAACGACTGCTCGGT
>DATILB010000472.1:0-16372 GCA_035477015.1 Nocardioidaceae bacterium
GACCAGACGACCGTGAGCACGGTCAACGGGGGTCGGCCCCAGGTCGCCCTGAACCGCACCACATTCGACATGGTGAAGGAAGACGGCAGCTGGCTGGTAGCCAATATCCAGTCGTATTAGGGGGGTTTCTCCCGCTTGGCGAGGCCGTTTGCGAGCCTGGATGCTTGACTCGGGGGGCAGCGCGGTTCATGCTTGCCGTGCGTTAGCGAGCAGCTGATGAGGCTCTCTCGCCGGTCAAATAGAGGTCCGGGCGAACGAGGGTGACGAAGGACTGCTCCGTCTAGTTGTGCCCTCATGCATTCTCGGCTAGGATCGCTCTTTGCGCCTGCCCTCACTCCCGCCTTGGATCGTTTTGTCACGTCCGGGCAACTCCGACGGCCGGCGCCAGCACCGATGAGTCCGAAGCTTCGGAAGGACCCCTCTTGGCCGCCTCGCGCAGCTCCAGCAACGCCAGTTCCACCAGCTCCACCGGAAGCCCCCGCCGCATCTCCTTCGCCAAGATCTCGGAACCCATGGAGGTTCCACGCCTTCTCGCTCTCCAGACCAACAGCTTCGACTGGCTGGTCGGCAACGAGCGGTGGACGAACGAGGTAGAGACCCGCGTCACCGCCGGCGAGGATGTCAGCCGCAAGTCGGGCCTCGAGGAGATCTTCGAGGAGATCTCACCGATCGAGGACTTCTCGGGCACGATGTCGCTCGCCTTCGAGAACCCTGTGTTCTACGACCCGAAGAACACCGTGGAGGAGTGCAAGGAGAAGGACTTCACCTACTCCGCGCCGCTCTACGTGTCGGCCGAGTTCACCAACAACGACACCGGTGAGATCAAGGGCCAGACGGTCTTCATGGGCGACTTCCCGCTCATGACCGACAAGGGCACCTTCATCATCAACGGCACCGAGCGCGTGGTCGTCTCGCAGCTGGTCCGTTCACCCGGTGTGTACTTCGAGCGCACCGCGGACAAGACGTCCGACAAGGACATCTTCACCGCGAAGATCATCCCGTCCCGGGGTGCGTGGCTCGAGTTCGAGATCGACAAGCGCGACATGGTCGGCGTCCGCCTCGACCGCAAGCGCAAGCAGAACGTCACCGTGCTGCTCAAGGCCCTCGGCTGGACCAACGAGCAGATCCGCGAGGAGTTCGGCGAGTACGAGTCGATGATGCTGACCCTGGAGAAGGACCACACCCAGGGCCAGGACGACGCGCTGCTCGACATCTACCGCAAGCTGCGTCCGGGCGAGCCCCCGACGCGTGAGGCTGCCCAGACCCTTCTGGACAACTACTACTTCAACGGCAAGCGCTACGACCTCGCCAAGGTCGGTCGCTACAAGATCAACAAGAAGCTCGGCGTCGCGCAGGCCTTCGACCAGCAGACGCTGACCATCGACGACATCGTGGCGACGATCCGCTTCATCGTGCAGCTGCACAACGGCGACCAGACGCTCACCGACACTGCCGGTGCAGTCGTCAACGACCCCGACGGCAAGCCCATCGAGGTCCGCGCCGACGACATCGACCACTTCGGCAACCGTCGTCTGCGCACGGTCGGTGAGCTGATCCAGAACCAGCTCCGCACCGGCCTGGCCCGGATGGAGCGCGTGGTCCGCGAGCGGATGACGACCCAGGACGTCGAGGCCATCACGCCGCAGTCGCTGATCAACATCCGACCGGTCGTCGCGGCGCTGAAGGAGTTCTTCGGAACCTCCCAGCTCTCGCAGTTCATGGACCAGACCAACCCGATCGCCGGTCTGACGCACAAGCGTCGCCTGTCGGCGCTCGGCCCCGGTGGTCTCTCCCGTGACCGCGCCGGCTTCGAGGTCCGCGACGTGCACCCGTCGCACTACGGCCGGATGTGCCCGATCGAGACGCCTGAAGGCCCGAACATCGGTCTGATCGGCTCGCTCTCGACGTTCGGTCGCATCAACCCGTTCGGCTTCGTCGAGACGCCGTACCGCAAGGTCGTCAAGGGCAAGGTCACCGACCAGATCGACTACCTGACGGCTGACGAGGAGGACCGCTACGTCATTGCGCAGGCCAACGCCGCGCTCGACAAGAACAACAAGTTCGCCGAGGAGCGTGTCCTGGTTCGCCAGCGGCATGGTGAGGTCGACTTCATCCCGGCCGACGACGTGGACTACATGGACGTCTCGCCGCGCCAGATGGTGTCGGTCGCGACGGCCCTGATCCCGTTCCTCGAGCACGACGACGCCAACCGCGCCCTGATGGGCTCGAACATGCAGCGTCAGGCCGTCCCGCTGATCCAGAGCGAGGCGCCGCTGGTCGGCACCGGCATGGAGTTCCGTGCCGCCGTCGACGCGGGTGACGTGGTCACGGCCGCCAAGGCCGGCGTCGTCACCGCGGTCGCCGCCGACTTCATCGAGTCGATGAACGACGACGGCACCCAGACGGTCTACCGCATGCAGAAGTTCTCGCGCTCCAACCAGGGCACCTGCATCAACCAGCGTCCCCTGGTCACGGAGGGGCAGCGTCTCGAGGTGGGCACCCCGCTCGCCGACGGTCCCTGCACCGACAAGGGCGAGATGGCGCTCGGCCGCAACCTGCTCGTGGCGTTCATGCCGTGGCAGGGCCACAACTACGAGGACGCGATCATCCTGTCGCAGCGCCTCGTGCAGCAGGACGTCCTCACCTCGATCCACATCGAGGAGCACGAGGTCGACGCCCGCGACACGAAGCTGGGTCCGGAGGAGATCACCCGGGACATCCCGAACGTCTCCGAGGAGATGCTGGCCGACCTCGACGAGCGCGGCATCATCCGCATCGGCGCCGAGGTCACCACCGGTGACATCCTCGTCGGCAAGGTCACGCCGAAGGGCGAGACCGAGCTGACCCCCGAGGAGCGCCTGCTCCGCGCGATCTTCGGTGAGAAGGCGCGCGAGGTGCGCGACACCTCGATGAAGGTCCCGCACGGTGAGTCCGGCACGGTCATCGGCGTTCGCGTCTTCGACCGCGAGGAGGGCGACGAGCTTCCTCCGGGCGTCAACCAGCTGGTCCGCGTGTACGTCGCCCAGAAGCGCAAGATCTCCGTGGGTGACAAGCTCGCCGGCCGTCACGGCAACAAGGGCGTCATCTCCAAGATCCTTCCGGTCGAGGACATGCCCTTCACCGAGGACGGCACGCCGGTCGACGTCGTGCTCAACCCGCTCGGTGTGCCTGGCCGGATGAACATCGGCCAGATCCTCGAGATCCACCTCGGCTGGCTGGCCAAGACCGGCTGGGAGGTCGAGGGTGACGACGAGGACTGGAAGAAGCGCCTGATCTCGATCGCAGCGGACAAGGCTCCGGCCAACTCCAACGTGGCGACTCCGGTCTTCGACGGTGCGCGCGAGGACGAGATCGTCGGCCTGCTGGGTGCGACGCTCAAGACCCGCGACGGCGTTCGCCTGGTCAAGGAGGACGGCAAGGCCCGTCTCTTCGACGGCCGCTCAGGTGAGCCGTTCCCGGAGCCGGTCTCGATCGGCTACATGTACATCCTCAAGCTCCACCACCTGGTCGACGACAAGATCCACGCGCGCTCGACCGGCCCCTACTCGATGATCACGCAGCAGCCCCTGGGCGGTAAGGCCCAGTTCGGTGGCCAGCGGTTCGGCGAGATGGAGGTCTGGGCAATGGAGGCGTACGGCGCCGCCTATGCCCTGCAGGAGCTGTTGACCATCAAGTCCGACGACGTGCCAGGTCGCGTCAAGGTCTATGAGGCCATCGTGAAGGGCGAGAACATCCCCGACTCCGGTATCCCCGAGTCGTTCAAGGTTCTCGTCAAGGAGATGCAGTCGCTCTGTCTCAACGTGGAGGTCCTCTCGCAGGACGGTTCCACGATCGAGATGAAGGACGCCGAGGAAGACGTCTTCCGGGCGGCCGAGGAGCTCGGCATCGACCTGTCCCGCCGGGAGCCCAGCTCCGTCGAAGAAGTCTGAGAAAGGGATTCTGACTAGTGCTCGACGTTAACTTCTTCGACCAGCTTCAGATCGGCCTGGCCACCGCGGACGAAATCCGTCAGTGGAGCCACGGCGAGGTCAAGAAGCCGGAGACCATCAACTACCGGACGCTCAAGCCTGAGCGCGACGGCCTCTTCTGCGAGAAGATCTTCGGTCCCACCCGGGACTGGGAGTGCTACTGCGGCAAGTACAAGCGCGTCCGCTTCAAGGGCATCATCTGCGAGCGCTGCGGCGTCGAGGTGACACGCTCCAAGGTGCGTCGCGAGCGCATGGGCCACATCGAGCTCGCCGCGCCCGTGACCCACATCTGGTACTTCAAGGGTGTCCCGAGCCGGCTCGGCTACCTGCTCGACCTCGCCCCGAAGGACCTCGAGAAGGTCATCTACTTCGCGGCGTACATGATCACCTCGGTCGACGAGGACGCGCGTCACCGCGACCTGTCCTCGAACGAGGGGAAGGTCGACCTGGAGCGCAAGCGTCTCGAGGGCCGTCGCGACAACCAGCTCGACGAGCGCATGAAGAAGCTCGAAGAGGACATGGCTGCTCTCGAGGCCGAGGGTGCCAAGGCCGACGCTCGCCGCAAGGTGAAGGACGCCGCGGAGCGCGAGATGAAGCAGATCCGCGACCGGTCGCAGCGCGAGCTCGACCGCCTCGACGAGGTGTGGACGCGCTTCAAGACCCTCAAGGTCCAGGACCTCGAGGGTGACGAGCTGCTCTACCGCGAGATGAAGAACTGGTTCGGCAAGTACTTCGAGGGCCACATGGGCGCCACGGCGATCCAGCGTCGCCTCGAGGACTTCGACCTCGACGCCGAGGTGGCCTCCCTCAAGGAGACCATCGCGACCGGCAAGGGCCAGCGCAAGGTCCGCGCCATCAAGCGCCTCAAGGTCGTCGACGCGTTCCGCAAGACCGGCAACAAGCCGATCGGCATGGTGCTCGACGCCGTTCCGGTCATCCCGCCGGACCTGCGCCCCATGGTTCAGCTCGACGGTGGCCGCTTCGCGACCTCCGACCTGAACGACCTGTACCGCCGCGTCATCAACCGGAACAACCGGCTCAAGCGCCTGCTTGACCTCGGTGCGCCGGAGATCATCGTCAACAACGAGAAGCGGATGCTCCAGGAGGCCGTGGACTCGCTGTTCGACAACGGCCGTCGTGGCCGTCCGGTCACCGGTCCGGGCAACCGGCCGCTCAAGTCGCTGTCCGACATGCTCAAGGGCAAGCAGGGCCGCTTCCGTCAGAACCTCCTCGGCAAGCGCGTCGACTACTCCGGCCGTTCGGTCATCGTCGTCGGCCCGCAGCTGAAGCTGCACCAGTGCGGTCTGCCCAAGCAGATGGCCCTGGAGCTCTTCAAGCCGTTCGTGATGAAGCGTCTGGTGGACCTGAACCACGCGCAGAACATCAAGTCCGCCAAGCGCATGGTCGAGCGTGCTCGCCCGGTCGTGTGGGACGTTCTCGAAGAGGTCATCACCGAGCACCCGGTGCTGCTGAACCGTGCACCTACGCTGCACCGTCTCGGTATCCAGGCGTTCGAGCCGCAGCTCATCGAGGGCAAGGCCATCCAGATCCACCCGCTCGTCTGCACGGCGTTCAACGCCGACTTCGATGGTGACCAGATGGCTGTCCACCTGCCGCTCTCCGCGGAGGCGCAGGCCGAGGCCCGCATCCTGATGCTGTCGACGAACAACATCCTCAAGCCGTCCGACGGCCGTCCGGTGACCATGCCGACGCAGGACATGATCATCGGCCTGTTCTTCCTGACGCGTGACGTCGTGGGGGACCTCCCGGGTGAGGGACGTTACTTCTCCGGGGTCGGCGAGGCGATCATGGCCTTCGACCGTGGCGAGATCGCGCTGCAGAGCCAGGTCAACGTCCGGATCCCCGGGATCGTCTACCCCGACGCTCCCGAGGGCTGGGAGGCGGGCAAGGCAGTGCCGACGACCCTGGGTCGTGCGCTCTTCAACGAGACGCTTCCCGCGGACTACCCGTTCGTGAACTTCGAGGTCGGCAAGAAGCAGCTCGGCGTCATCGTGAACGACCTGGCCGAGCGCTACACCAAGGTCGAGGTTGCCACCGCGCTCGACGCCCTCAAGGACGCCGGTTTCCACTGGGCGACCCGCTCGGGTGTCACCGTGTCGATCGACGACGTCGTCACCCCGCCCAAGAAGCAGATCATCCTGGCCAAGTACGAAGAGCAGGCCGACAAGGTCCAGAAGCAGTACGAGCGCGGTCTGATCACCGACGACGAGCGCCGTCAGGAGCTCATCGAGATCTGGACCCAGGCGTCGAACGAGGTTGCCAAGGAGCTCGAGGCGGTCTTCGCTCAGAACACCAACAACCCGATCCACATGATGGTCCACTCGGGCGCCCGCGGAAACATGATGCAGGTCCGTCAGATCGCCGCTATGCGTGGTCTGGTGGCCAACCCGAAGGGCGAGATCATCCCGCGGCCGATCAAGGCCAACTTCCGCGAGGGTCTCTCCGTGCTCGAGTACTTCATCTCGACGCACGGTGCCCGCAAGGGTCTGGCCGACACCGCGCTTCGTACGGCGGACTCGGGTTACCTGACCCGTCGTCTGGTCGACGTGTCGCAGGACGTCATCATCCGTGAGGTCGACTGTGGCACCGAGCGTGGTCTCGACAAGGTCATCGGTGTTCCCGCTGAGGGTGGCGGACTGAGGCTCGCGGACAACGCGGACACCTCGGCCTACGCCCGCGCAGTGGCGACGGATGTCGTCGCGCCGAAGTCGGGCGAGGTGCTCGTCGCGGCCGGCGCCGACCTGGGTGACGTCAAGATCGACGAGCTCATCGCGGCTGGTGTCGAGAGCGTCAAGGTCCGCTCGGTCCTGACGTGTGACGCCAAGACCGGCACGTGCGCCAAGTGCTACGGCCGTTCGCTCGCGACCGGCCAGCTGGTCGACATCGGCGAGGCCGTCGGCATCATCGCGGCCCAGTCGATCGGTGAGCCCGGCACGCAGCTGACGATGCGTACCTTCCACACCGGTGGTGTGGCCTCGGCTGACGACATCACGCAGGGTCTGCCTCGTGTGGTCGAGCTCTTCGAGGCGCGTCAGCCCAAGGGTCTGTCCCCGATCTCCGAGGCCGCCGGCCGCGTGCAGATCGAGGAGACCGACAAGACCAAGAAGGTCATCATCACTCCGGATGACGGCTCGGAGCCCAAGGAGTTCCCGGTCAGCAAGCGCTCGCGCCTGCTGGTTGGCGAGGGCGACCACGTCGAGGTCGGTCAGCAGATCACGCAGGGCACGCCGGACCCCAAGGAGGTCCTGCGCATCCTCGGCGTTCGTGCCTGCCAGCAGCACCTCGTGGACGAGGTCCAGGCCGTGTACCGCAGCCAGGGCGTGCAGATCCACGACAAGCACATCGAGATCATCGTGCGGCAGATGCTGCGTCGCGTGACGATCCTCGAGTCGGGCGACAGCGCCATGCTGCAGGCCGAGCTCGTCGACCGCGCGTCGTTCGAGACCCAGAACCGCCAGATCGTCTCGGAGGGTGGCAAGCCTGCCGCCGGACGTCCGGAGCTGATGGGTATCACCAAGGCCTCGCTCGCGACCGAGTCGTGGCTGTCGGCCGCTTCCTTCCAGGAGACCACCCGGGTGCTCACCGACGCTGCCATCCACGGCAAGTCGGACTCGCTCCTGGGCCTGAAGGAGAACGTCATCATCGGCAAGCTGATCCCGGCCGGCACCGGCCTGGAGCGCTACCGCAACATCCGGGTCGAGCCGACCGAGGAGGCGCGCGCCAACGCGTACGCCGTCACCGGCTACGACAGTTACGACTACGACTTCGGCACCACCGCCGGGGGTCAGGCCGTAGCGCTGGACGACTTCGACTTTGGGTCCTACCAGAACTAGCGCGAAGCGCTAGGTCTGGTCACCAGGACCCAGATCGAGCAAGACAAGGCCCGCCCACGCTTGCGTGGGCGGGCCTTGTCGGGTCGAGATCCAGTCACCTCACTCAGGCATCGGCCCCCAGCGCCTGCCGGAGGTAGGACAGCCCGCCCTCGCGCTCGAGCGACTCCTGGATCCGGGCGACGGCCCGCTCGCTGGGCAGGACATGGACGTACATCCCTGGGGCAGCGACAGCGACCCCCACGACGTACAGCAGGAACCCGCCCTGGTCGGTGACGAACCCGAGCACCAGGGCGATCAGCACGATCGGCTCGCACAGCGCGAAGCGCAGGATCAGGGCCGTCTGGAAGGCTCGCAACGAGGTCGTGCGTGCCTGCTCCTCCGGCGTACCCGCAACGATCGCCGCCGTGCGGTAGCCGACCGCCCCGATGAGGGTCAGGAGCACGACCGCGGCGATGACGACCACGGCACCGGTCCAGAGCTCCGGCTCTTCGCCGAGCCGACCGTCGTACACGAACACCAAGGCGGCGCCGAGCACCACCAGGGCACCCATCAGCGACCACGCGAGTGTGCGGAAGGTCTGCAAGGAGGCAGGGGCAGGAGTCCCAGGTGCGGTCATGGTCCGCAGGGTAGTGGAGCGCCTACTAGGTTGTCGGCGTGAAGTGGATCGGGATCGCGGTACTGCTGCTTGCGCTGGCAGCGTGCGGTGGCGACGAGGAACCCGGACCCCAGCCAGGTGAGCTGCCGTTCATCCCTGAGCTGGCCGAGTCAGTGCCGGCCGCCAAGGACATGACGATGGGGTCATGCGCCCTCGAGGAGGGCGCCCAGACGGTCGAGGGCAGGGTGACCAACTCCGGCAGTGCCGCCGCCGACTACGTCATCACGATCAGCTGGGTCGACGATGCCCTCGAACTGCGGGGCAAGGGTGTCGCCGTCATCGAGGACCTCGCGCCAGGGGAGAGCGAGGACTGGTCAGCGACGGGCCAGGTGCTGGACGGCGCCACGCAGTGCATTCCCGCAACGTTCAGAGGCGAGCTCGAGCCCTAGACTCGCGAGCATGCCGGACGTAGTCGAGCACCCGAGGCGGCAGCGCATCGCGGCGTACGCCCTGCTCACCCGAGGTGACGACGTGCTGCTCACCCGGATGTCCGCGCGCACCCGCATCGAGGGGCGCTGGACGCTGCCGGGTGGCGGTATCGAACACGGCGAGGACCCCCGCGAGGCGCTGGTCCGTGAGGTCCACGAGGAGACCGGCCTGTACGTCGAGCCGGGGCGCGTGCTTGACGTGCACTCGACCCACTTCGTAGGACCGAGGTCCGACGGGCTGGTCGAGGACTACCACGGGGTCCACATCATCTTCGACGCCACTATCCGGCCCGAGTCGGAGGGCGTCGAGCCGCACGTGCTCGAGGAGGACAGCTCCACCGAGGAGTCCCACTGGATGCCCGTGCAGGAAGCCCTCCAGCTCGACCTGCTGTCCGCCGCAAGACATGCCCTGGAGAAGCTGCGATGACAGAGACGATCTTCACCTACGGCGCTCCCCAGCTGAAGTTCGGCGCCGGCTCGTCCGACGAGATCGGTCACGACCTCACGACGTACGGCGCCAAGCGGGTGCTGCTCGTGACCGACCCCGGCGTTGCCGCCACCGGTCATCCGGAGCGCATCGCTGCCCAGGCGCGCGATCGGGGGGTCGAGGTCGTCATCTTCGACAAGGTGCATGTGGAGCCGACCGACGAGTCGATCCGAGCGGCCGTGGAGTTCGGTCGCTCCGGGGGCCCGTGGGACGCGATCGTGGCGGTCGGCGGTGGCTCGGCCATCGACACCGCCAAGGCGGTCAACCTGCTGACCACCAACGACGGCGACCTGATGGAGTACCTCAACGTGCCGGTGGGTCAGGGCCGCGCGCCGACGCAGCCGCTCAAGCCGCTCGTGGCCGTCCCCACCACCACTGGCACCGGCAGTGAGAGCACCACGATCTGCGTGCTCGACGTCCTGTCGCTCAAGGTCAAGACCGGCATCTCGCACCCCCGGCTGCGGCCGACGCTCGCAGTGGTCGACCTGCGACTCACGTTCAGCCAGCCGGCCGGAGTCACCGCCGCGGCGGGGATGGACATCCTGTGTCACGCCCTCGGGTCGTGGACTGCGAGGCCGTTCTCGTCGTACGAGCGCAAGCAGCCGGAGCAGCGGGTGCCGTACTGCGGAGCCAACCCGATCGCCGACATGTGGGCCGAGAAGGCGCTCAGCCTGCTGGCCGGCTCCTTCCGTCGCGCGGTTCGCCACGGTGACGACGAGGAGGCGCGCGAGCAGATGGCGCTCGCAGCGACCTTCGCCGGCATGGGCTTCGGCAACGCCGGCGTGCACATCCCGCACGCGAACGCCTACCCGATCGCCGGCCGGGTCAAGGACTTCCGTCCGTCCGGCTACCCGCAGGACGAGGCCATGGTGCCGCACGGCATGGCGGTGTCCCTGACCGCGCCGGAGGCGTTCCGCTTCACGTTCGACGCCTCGCCGGACCGGCACCTGCGCGCCGCCACACTCCTCGGTGGTGACGGTCATGGACCGGAAGCGTTGCCCGACGCACTCACAGCGCTGATGCGGGACATCGAGCTGCCCAACGGCATCGGCGGGGTCGGGTACGACGAGGGCGACGTGGACGACCTCGTCGAGGGTGCGGTGAAGCAGCAGCGGCTCCTGGCCACAGCGCCGAAGGACGTCACCGAGGACGATCTGGCGGGGATCCTGCGGGGATCACTGGAGCTCTGGTGAGCGATCTGGCCCATGCCCTCCGGAAGGCGGGGCTGGCCGACGTCGACGACTCGGCGCTCGCCAAGGCGCTGTACTCCTCCGACGCTTCGCTGTACCGGGTGGTGCCCCAGGTCGTGGTGCGGCCGCGGCACGTCGACGAGCTCGGTGCGGTGCACGAGGTCGCGCGAGCACTGAAGGTCCCGATCACGATGCGAGGTGCGGGCACCTCGATCGCCGGAAACGCCGTCGGGCCGGGCATCGTGGTCGACACCTCCCGCCACCTCAACCGGGTGCTCTCGGTCGACGCCGAAGCACGGACGGCCACCGTGGAGCCCGGCGTGGTGCACGCCGTGCTGCAGCGGACCCTCGTCGGCACCGGGCTGCGGTTCGGACCCGACCCGTCCACGCACACGCGCTGCACCATTGGCGGGATGATCGGCAACAACGCCTGCGGCTCGCGGGCATTGGGGTACGGCCGGACCGCGGACAACGTGGTGTCGCTCGAGACAACGGCTGTGCCAGACCTCTCGGCCCTCGTTGACGAGCACCTCGGGCTCATTCGCACGGAGTTCGGTCGTTTCTCGCGTCAGGTGTCCGGCTACTCACTGGAACACCTGCTGCCCGAGAACGGTCGCTCCGTCGACCGGTTCCTCGTGGGCTCCGAGGGCACCCTGGCCGTCGTACGCCGCGCAACGGTTCGCCTGGTCGAGGACGCGCCGCACCGAGTGCTCGTCGTGCTCGGCTTTCCCGACATGGCTGCGGCGGCTGACGCCGTACCTTCGCTGCTGGAGCACGACCTGGTCGCCTGCGAGGGCATCGACGAACGCATCACCCGGCTCGTGCCCGGGCATCCGGAGCTACCACCGGGTCGAGGCTGGATCTTCGCCGAGCTGACCGGCGGGACCGAGGCCGAGGCTCTCAACAAGGCGCGGCGCGTCGGGGGACAGGTCGTCACCGACGCCCGCCAGCAGGCGGCACTCTGGCGGATCCGCGAGGACGGCGCCGGACTCGCCGCGCGCGCGATGGATCGTCCCGGGCAGTCTGGCTGGGAGGACGCCGCGGTCCCACCCGACCGGCTCGGCGACTACCTACGGACCTTCGAGGAGCTCCTCCGCGGCTATGGGTACGACGGTGCGCCGTACGGTCACTTCGGGGACGGCTGCGTCCACATCCGCATCGACTTCACACTGGACACCACGGCCGGACGATCAGGCTACCGAGCCTTCGTCGAGGAGGCCGCCCGTCTCACGGCGTCGTACGGAGGCTCGCTCTCGGGCGAGCACGGCGACGGTCGCGCCCGGTCCGAGCTGCTGTCAGCCATGTACTCGCCTGAGGCGCTCGCGCTGATGGCCCGGGTGAAGGGCTTGTGCGACCCGGAGAACCTGCTCAACCCGGGGGTGCTGGTCGACCCACGACCGCTTGACGCCGACCTGCGTCTCGCGACGGTCACTCCGCATCCGGAGTTCCACCGCTGCACGGGGGTCGGTAAATGCCTCGCCGACAACACGGGCGGCGGGGGCGTGATGTGCCCGTCCTACCTCGCGACGAGGGACGAGAAGGACTCCACCCGCGGTCGTGCCCGGGTGCTGCAGGAGCTCGTGGACGGCCGGCTCGTCCAGGGCTGGGATGCCCCCGAGCTAGACGAGGCGATGGACCTCTGTCTGTCCTGCCGGGGCTGCGCGAAGGACTGCCCGACCGGCGTGGACATGGCGACCTACAAGTCGCAGTGGCTCGAGGAGAAGTACCGCGGGAAGCGGCGACCGCGCAGCCACTACACCCTCGGCAGGCTGCCGGCTCTCGCCCGCAAGCTCTCGCCGCGTGTGGGCAACCTCGGGCTGCGGATGGGTCCCCTGGCCACGCGCGTCGCCGGTGTCGACCCCCGGCGGTCGCTACCGCGCTTCTCGCCGCGTCGGCCCGAGTATCGGGTCGATCCGCAGGCCGACGTCGTGATCTACGTCGACACCTGGAGCGACCTCTTCTCGCCCGGTGTGGTCGGTGCGGCAGTGGAAGTGCTCGAACGTGCGGGCCAGCGGGTCTCGGTAGTCGGCGGTGACCAGTGCTGTGGCCTGACCTGGATCAGCACCGGGCAGCTAGGTGAGGCCCGGCAGCGCCTGGGCGGGCTGCTCGACACCCTCGACCAGTACGACGTACCGGTCGTGCTCCTCGAGCCCTCCTGTCTCGCGGTGCTGCGCCACGACGCCCGCCAGCTCACCGGTCGTGTATCGAGCGCCCGAACCTTCGCCGAACATCTGGAGGCGATCGGCTTCGAGCCCCCCGACCTGAGCGGGCTCACGGTGGTGGCGCAGCCGCACTGCCACCACACGTCCGTGCTCGGCTGGGAGGCCGACGAGCGGTTGCTGACCCGCATGGGCGTAAGCCTGGTCCGCGTCGGCGGCTGCTGCGGGATGGCCGGCAACTTCGGAATGGAGAAGGGCCACTATGAGGTCTCGGTGGCCATCGCCGAGCATGCCCTTCTCCCCGCCGTACGCGCACATCCGGGAGCTGTGGTGCTCGCTGACGGGTTCTCGTGTCGGACGCAACTAGCAGACTTGGGCGGAGTGAGCGCAGTGACACTGGCCGAAGTGGTCCAAGGGGGCCTCGAATAGGCTGGATCCACCGGTGTTTCGCCACTCCAGGCTCGTTTTGACCCTGGTATGGCCAGCCGGTAGTCTTGGCGATCGTGCCTGGCCTGACCAGGTTCATGACGCGTGCTCTGAAGCCGAGTCGCGTGGCTGCTTCTGCAGCGTTCAAACCAAGGCTCCGACCATGATCCAGTGGTCAGCCGCGGAACGGGCGACACGCCCGACCGCGGGGGAGTCCCAACTGAGCGTGAGAAGCGGCCCGGCCCGGGTTCAGATCAAGTGCCAAAAACACAGTTTTGCTCCGAAGTCACCAACAGGAAAGAGAACCACGCGGTGCCCACCATCAACCAGCTGGTCCGCAAGGGCCGCCAGGACAAGGTGTCGAAGAACAAGACGCCCGCTCTGAAGGGTTCGCCCCAGCGTCGCGGCGTCTGCACGCGTGTGTACACGACCACCCCGAAGAAGCCGAACTCCGCGCTCCGCAAGGTCGCCCGTGTGCGCCTGTCGAGCGGCATCGAGGTCACGGCCTACATTCCGGGCGTCGGCCACAACCTGCAGGAGCACTCGATCGTGCTCGTCCGCGGCGGTCGTGTGAAGGACCTCCCCGGTGTGCGTTACAAGATCATTCGCGGTTCGCTCGACACCCAGGGCGTGAAGAACCGCAAGCAGGCTCGCAGCCGCTACGGCGCGAAGAAGGAGAAGAGCTGATGCCTCGCAAGGGCCCCGCACCCAAGCGTCCGCTCGACGTAGACCCCGTCTACGGCAGCCCGGTCGTCACCCAGCTGGTCAACAAGGTTCTGGTCGACGGCAAGAAGCAGGTTGCTCAGCGCATCGTCTACACCGCCCTCGAGGGCTGCCGTGAGAAGACCGGCACCGACCCGGTGGTCACGCTGAAGCGCGCGCTCGACAACGTCAAGCCGTCGCTCGAGGTCAAGTCCCGCCGCGTCGGCGGCGCGACCTACCAGGTCCCCGTCGAGGTCAAGGGCAACCGCGCGATGACGCTGTCGCTGCGTTGGCTGGTCAGCTACTCGCAGGCTCGTCGCGAGAAGACCATGGCCGAGCGCCTCATGAACGAGATCCTCGACGCTTCCAACGGCCTCGGTGCCGCCGTGAAGCGCCGCGAGGACACCCACAAGATGGCCGAGTCCAACAAGGCCTTCGCGCACTACCGCTGGTGATCCACGGGAGCTCGACGGGCCCGGCTCACCAGCCGAGGACGTCGAGCTCCGTCCACCTGCCCACCACTCTCAAGAGGAAACGAACGACGTGGCCGTCGACATCACCACCGACCTGACCAAGGTCCGCAACATCGGCATCATGGCGCACATCGATGCCGGCAAGACCACCACCACCGAGCGCATCCTCTTCTACACCGGTATCAACTACAAGATCGGTGAGGTCCACGAGGGCGCGGCCACGATGGACTGGATGGAGCAGGAGCAGGAGCGCGGCATCACGATCACGTCCGCCGCGACGACCTGCTGGTGGAAGAACCACCAGATCAACATCATCGACACCCCGGGCCACGTGGACTTCACGGCCGAGGTCGAGCGCTCGCTGCGCGTCCTCGACGGCGCGGTCGCGGTGTTCGACGGCGTTGCCGGTGTCGAGCCGCAGACGATGACCGTTTGGCGCCAGGCCAACAAGTACTCCGTCCCGCGGATGTGCTTCGTGAACAAGCTCGACCGCACCGGTGCCGACTTCTTCCGTTGCGTCGACATGATGATCGACCGGCTCAACTCCACGCCTCTGGTGCTGCAGCTGCCGATCGGTGCCGAGCACGACTTCCTGGGCGTCGTCGACCTCGTCGGCATGCAGGCGCTGACCTGGCGCGGCGAGACCACGATCGGTGAGGACTACACGATCGAGGAGATCCCGTCCGAGCTGGCTGAGCAGGCCGCGGAGTGGCGCGAGAAGCTCATCGAGACGCTCGCCGAGGCCGACGACGAGATCATGGAGATGTTCCTCGAGGGCGAAGACCCCACCGTGGAGCAGATCGAGGACGCGATCCGTCGCGCCACGCTCGCCGACAAGCTCAACCCGGTCCTGTGCGGCACCGCGTTCAAGAACAAGGGCGTGCAGCCCCTGCTCGACGCAGTCATCAAGTACCTGCCGTCGCCGCTCGACATCGAGGGCATCGAGGGTCACAAGCCGAACGACGAGGACGCGCAGATCCTCCGCAAGCCGGCGGACAGCGAGCCCTTCTCGGGCCTGGCGTACAAGATCGCCACCGACCCGCACCTGGGCAAGCTCATCTACGTGCGCGTCTACTCCGGCAAGCTCGAGGCCGGCTCCGCGGTGCTCAACTCGGTGACGGGTCGCAAGGAGCGGATCGGCAAGGTCTACCAGATGCACGCCAACAAGCGTGAGGAGATCGCGTCGGTCGGTGCCGGCCAGATCGTGGCTGTCATGGGCCTCAAGGACACCAAGACCGGCCACACGCTGTGCGACCCGCAGAACCCGGTCGTGCTCGAGTCGATGACTTTCCCGGCTCCCGTGATCTCGGTCGCGATCGAGCCGAAGACCAAGGGTGACCAGGAGAAGCTCGGCACCGCGATCCAGCGTCTGTCCGACGAGGACCCGACGTTCGTCGTCAAGACGGACGAGGAGACCGGCCAGACGATCATCTCAGGCATGGGCGAGCTCCACCTCGAGATCCTCGTCGACCGCATGCGTCGCGAGTTCCGCGTCGAGGCGACCGTCGGCAAGCCGCAGGTGGCCTACCGCGAGACCATCCGCAACCAGGTCCAGAGCCACAGCTACACGCACAAGAAGCAGACCGGTGGTTCGGGTCAGTTCGCGAAGGTCGTCATCTCGCTCGGCCCCAACATCGACCCCGAGACCGGCCACGGCGCCGGCTACGAGTTCATCAACAACGTGTCGGGTGGCCGCGTGCCGCGCGAGTACATCCCGTCGGTCGACCAGGGCGGGCAGGAGGCCATGGAGTTCGGCGTTCTCGCCGGCTACCCGATGGTCGACGTCAAGTACACCCTCGAGGATGGCGCCTACCACGACGTCGACTCGTCCGAGCTCGCCTTCCGGGTGGCCAGCATCGCCGCCTTCAAGGAGGCCGCGCGCAAGGCCAAGCCGGTCCTGCTCGAGCCGATGTTTGCCGTCGAGGTCATCACCCCAGAGGATTTCCTCGGCACCGTCATCGGCGACTTGAACAGCCGTCGCGGTCAGATCCAGCGGCAGGAGGAGCGTCACGGCGACATGGTCGTGGCAG
>DATILB010000473.1:0-10198 GCA_035477015.1 Nocardioidaceae bacterium
ACACAGGCACCGGTGGCGGCCAGGGCTACATCGTCGAGTACCGCGGCCAGGCCATCGAGGAGCTCTCGATGGAGGGCCGGATGACCGTCTGCAACATGTCGATCGAGTGGGGCGCCAAGGCCGGCATGATCGCGCCCGACCAGACCACCTTCGACTACATCGAGGGCAAGCCCGAGGCGCCCAAGGGTGCTGACTGGGACGCCGCGCTGGCGCACTGGAAGACGCTGGTCACCGATGCGGACGCCACCTTCGACAAGGAGATCGTGCTCGATGCGGCGACGATGACTCCGTTCGTCACCTGGGGTACCAACCCGGGCCAGGGAGTCGCGCTCGCTGGCAACGTCCCGTCTCCGGACGACTTCGCCGACGAGCAGGACAGGGTCGCCGCCGAGAAGGCGCTCGAGTACATGGGGCTCACCGCCGGCACCCCGATGCGCGCGGTGAAGGTCGACACCGTCTTCGTCGGCTCGTGCACCAACGGCCGCATCGAGGACCTCCGCCTCGCCGCCGAGATCATCAAGGGCCACAAGGTCGCCGAGGGCACCCGCCTGCTGGTCGTCCCGGGCTCGGTCCGGGTCCGGCTGCAGGCGATGGAGGAGGGCCTCGACAAGGTCTTCATCGAGGCCGGCGCTGAGTGGCGTGGAGCCGGGTGCTCGATGTGTCTGGGCATGAACCCCGACCAGCTCGCTCCCCAGGAGCGCAGTGCATCCACCTCGAACCGCAACTTCGAAGGGCGCCAGGGCAAGGGTGGACGTACCCACCTCGTGTCCGTACCGGTCGCCGCCGCCACCGCCGTCCGCGGCACGCTGTCGTCGCCCGCCGACCTGGTCTGACCCTTCGACGGGCTCAGGACAAGAGGGAGTTTTCAATGGAGAAGTTCACCAGCCACACCGGCACGGCCCTGCCGCTGCGCCGCAGCAACGTCGACACCGACCAGATCATCCCTGCGGTCTACCTCAAGCGAGTCACCCGCACCGGCTTCGAGGACGGCCTCTTCGGCGCCTGGCGCAACGACCCCGACTTCATTCTCAACAAGCCTGAGTACGCAGGCGTGAGCATCCTGCTGGCCGGCCCCGACTTCGGCACGGGCTCGTCGCGCGAGCACGCGGTCTGGGCGCTGATGGACTACGGCTTCAAGGTCGTGCTCGCAAGCCGCTTCGCGGACATCTTCCGGGGCAACTCGGGCAAGGCCGGCCTGCTCTCCGTCCCGGTCGACCAGGACGTCATCGAGCAGCTCTGGGCGAAGGTCGAGGCCGATCCCACGACCCAGGTCACGGTTGACCTGGAAGCTCGTGAGGTCCGTGCGGGCGACGTCGTGGCGTCGTTCGAGATCGACGACTACACGCGCTACCGCCTGCTCAACGGCCTCGACGACATCGGGATCACGCTGTCCAACGAGCCTGACATCGCGGCCTTCGAAGGCACCCGTCCGGAGTGGAAGCCAGTCACTCTCTAGCTCTAGTTCATTGGTCGAGCGCGTCTCCGGCCGAGGCGGCAACCACGCACTCGCAAGCGAGCGAGAGCGCCGCGTGCCTCCCGACGCGCTGCCGACTAATCCCTAGGCTGAATCGTCAACTGCGTGAAGTAGTCCTCGAAGTCGAGTGCCTTCGAGACCGAGCGCGACCGCAGGTTGTCGACGTCCGAGCGGTACCTGGCGATCTCGTGGTTGCGCACGGCGTACGCCGCTGCGGCGCGAGCCACCCGACTCGAGAACCCCTTGCCGCGGTACTTCGGATGGGTGAGCACACCGACGTCGCTCGGCACACCTCGGAACGACGTGAGGTTCGCCGCTGCGGCGATCTCGTCTCCGGACCGCATCGCGAAGGCGACCTCGACCTGTTCGGCGAATCCGCTCGCCTCCCATTTTCGGCGACTCACGACGTCCCTCCAGTGCGCGATGTCGGAGGCCGGGATGCGCTCGACCTTGCTCGGAGGTTCGAGCTGCGTGTCGGAGAAGGAGTGAACCTGGGGGCCGAGGACCTTATGCCCGCTGGTACGGCGATAGGTCGCCCAGAACTTGGGTTCGAGAAGGTCAGTGGGTGAGACCTCGACCAGTTCGTCGATCAGCTTGCGTCCTGCCCAGTCCGGCAGGGAGACGTGGATGGCACCCTCGCGTCCGAACACGACGATGCCCGGGTAGTCACCGAGAACCGCATGCATCCCCACCGTGACGCCGGGTTGCCACACCATCGATGCAGGCAAGCCGAACAGGTCCGCGACCCAGAGATCGACGCGCTCCCAGTTCTCCGCCTTCACGCCATGAAATGTACGGCGTTCCCTCAACCCGGGCCGCTGTCGGGGTGCGTGGTTACGGATTCCCCTTACGTGCTTGGGGATTCTCCGAATGGCGACAATTGCCGAAGGTTCTTCGTGGGCATGGGGAGACAGGAAGACACGCCGAAAACCCTTGCGACACAACGGAAAATTGCCGTCCGGTGATTGTGAGCGCGGCCACTTGCGCCTAGCGTGCAGTGGAATGGCCGGGCATAGGTCCGGCTCCACGGGTTTCACGAAAGGGAAGTCAGTGAACAAGAGTCAGCTGATCGACGCGCTCTCCGCCCGCTACGAGGGCAACCGGAAGGCCGCGCAGCACGCTCTCGAGTCGGTGCTCGACACCATCACCCGCGAGCTGGCCAAGGGCGAGAAGGTCGCGATCACAGGTTTCGGGTCGTTCGAGAAGCGCGTCCGCGAGGCACGGTGGGTCCGTAACCCCCGCACGGGCGACAAGATTAAGGCGAAGAAGACCGCGATCCCGAAGTTCACCGCGGGTGCCGACCTGAAGGCCGTCGTCTCGGGTGCCAAGAAGCTCCCGAAGGTCACCCTGCCGTCGCCGTTGGCGAAGAAGGTCGCTCCGGCCCCGGCGAAGAAGGCCGCTCCGGCCAAGAAGGCCGCCCCGGCTGCAAAGAAGGCGCCGGCGAAGAAGGCTGCTCCGGCGAAGAAGGCTGCTCCGGCCAAGAAGGCCGCGGCGAAGAAGGCTCCGGCCAAGAAGGCTCCGGCCAAGAAGGCCGCGGCGAAGAAGGCCTGACCGGCTGCTGCGAATCGAACGATGGGCCGACCCCTCGGGGTCGGCCCATCGTCATGTCAGCGTCAGGATCTGAAGGCGTTGGATGGGTCCGGGCGGACCTTCGAGACGCACCCGCTGTCCCGGTCGAAGGAGGCGAAGCCCGGTGCCCTCAAGGGCAGATGCATCGAAGTCCAGCCGGGTCCCGTCGTCGAGGAACACCGTCCCGGAACGAGTTTCATCGTCGTACGTCGCGACCGTCGCCTGCATGGTTCTCACCTTAGGGCGCGGGTGGCCACGAACGACGTACGCGGGCCGGCGCCGAGCCGGAGCACCGTCTCGAGGTCGTCCGGCGTGTCCACGTCCTGTTGCAGCCCAACGGCGTCGACGAGGATCTCGTGCGCCCCAGCGTCGAGGTGCGCCTGCCGCGAGCCGCGACCGAAGAGCGGCCGGAAGAGCTCGATGGTCGGTGCGACCACCGTCGTCGTGCCCGTGCCGGACGCGTCAGCCACGAAGGACATCCGGTCATCTGCCGCCGCGAGGAGCGCCCGCTCGAGCTCGTCAGGCCGCAAGGCGGGCAGGTCTGCGAACACAGCGGCCAGGCGGAGCTCTGGATGCCGCCGGTGGAGCTCGGCTGCCCCGAGGCCGAGCGAGCCGTTCAGGTCGCCGCTCACGCCGTCGGGTATGACGACGACGCCGAGATCAGCCAGGACGGTCGCGAGCCCGACGTCGTCGGTGACGACTAGGACCTCGCCGACCAGTCGGCACTCGACCACCGCCGCGACCGTGTCGACCGCGAACGCCGCACAGAGCTCACGGCGTACGTCGTCGCCGAGCGCAGCCAACCGCGACTTCGCGATGGCCGGCGGCTTCACGGGGACCACGACGCCGTACATGACCAATGATCCTTTCAGGTCGCTCCTAGCGGCTCCATGCCGCCGGGCATCGCAGTAATCTCGTCCTGGGTCCACAACGAGGGAGTGTGAGTTGGGCAAGCCGCGCAGGATGGCGGACAAGCGGGGCTGGGCGGGTTTGACCGCCGTGGCAATCATCAAGCCGGCCCTGTGGGCCTTCACCCGGCACGAGTGGATCGATGCCGACAAGCTCCCGGCGGCGGGCGGCTGTGTCCTGGTCGCGAACCACGTCTCCCACATCGACCCGTTGACGCTCGCTCACCTGCTCCACGACAACGGCCGGTTTCCGCGGTACCTCGCCAAGGAAGCGCTCTTCGACGTCTTCTTCGCCGGCACGATCCTGAAGAACACCGGCCAGATCCCGGTCAAGCGCCTCACCACGGACGCGTCGACCGCCTACCAAGCCGCTGTGGACTCGGTCCGCCAGGGGAACGCGGTCATGTTCTACCCCGAGGGGACACTCACCCGGGACCCGGAACTCTGGCCGATGGTGGGCAAGACCGGTGCGGCCCGGGTCGCGTTGGAGTCCGGAGCCCCCGTCATCCCGATCGCTCAGTGGGGCCAGCACCGGATCCTCTATCCCTACGGCAAGAAGCTGAAGCTGTTCCCGCCCCAGCGGGTGGTGCTCAAGGTCGGCGACCCCGTTGACCTCGAGGACCTTCACGGCCAGAAGGTCACCCCGGCTGTCCTGCGCGAAGCGACAGACAGGATCATGGCCTCTGTCACCGTGTTGCTCGAGGACCTGCGGGGGGAGCACGCCCCCGGGGAACGATTCGACCCGAAGCAGCGTGGCGTCAAGCAGATCGGCAACCCCAACAAGCCCGGTGCCGGGCCATCGCGGAAGGCGGAGTGACATGGCCAGGATCACCACCTTCGGATCCGGGTCGTGGGGTACGGCGTTCTCGCTCGTGCTCGCCGACGCGGGCCACGACATCACCATGTGGGCCCGCCGCGAGGACCTGTGCGCGACGATCAACGAGAAGCGCGAGAACTCCGACTACCTGCCGGGAATCGAGCTGCCGGCGTCGATCCGAGCCACGTCCGACCCCGCCGAGGCCGCCGAAGGTGCGGAGCTGGTCGTCCTCGCCGTCCCGTCCCAGACGCTGCGGGGCAACCTCTCTGACTGGGCCTCAGTCATTCCGTCCGACGCCGTGATGATGTCGTTGATGAAGGGCGTCGAGCTCGGCTCCCTCAAGCGGATGAGCGAGGTGATCGCGGAGGTGACCGGTGCCGGTCCCGACCGGATCGCGGTCCTCTCCGGCCCCAACCTCGCCAAGGAGATCGCCAACCGGGAGCCAGCCGCCAGTGTTGTCGCCTGCACGGACGAGGCTGTGGTGGCGCGCTTGCGCGAGATGATGCACACGAACACGTTCCGTCCGTACTCCAGCGTGGACGTCATCGGCTGCGAGCTCGGTGGGGCCTACAAGAACGTCATTGCCCTCTCCGTCGGAATGGCCGTGGGGCTCGGCTTCGGTGACAACACCACCGCCTCGGTCATCACGCGAGGACTGGCGGAGACGGCGCGGCTGGCGATGAAGCTCGGTGCCGACCCGATCACCCTGATGGGGCTCGCCGGCCTGGGCGACCTGGTGGCCACCTGCTCCTCGCCGCTGTCCCGCAACCGGACCTTCGGCGAGAAGCTCGGACAGGGCATGACCACCGAGGAGGTCACCGCCTCCACCCGTCAGGTCGCCGAAGGTGTGAAGTCCGCGTCGTCCCTCCTGGAGCTGACCCGGACCAACGGCATCTCCGCGCCGCTGGTCCAGGCGGTGCACGACGTGATCGTCGGCGAGATGTCGGCGGGCGACATGATGCAGGCGCTCATCTCACGCGAAACCAAGCACGAGCGCGATTAGCCCTCCGAGCCGCCCGCCACCTCGTAGGACCACAGCTCGGAGCTGATGCCCACAGGCTTCTGCGCCTCCCCGCCGGAGCGCTCGGAGGCGTCCTTGTGGCCGTGCGCGAAGGACTTGGACGACACCCAGGTCTGGAACGACTCCTCGTCGGCCCAGCGAGTGACCACCAGCCACTGGGTGCGGTCGTCGGTGGGCTTGAGCAGCTCGAAGCCCTCGAAGCCGGGCTGGTCGTCGACCGCGCCGGCTCGTGCCGCGAAGCGCTTGGCCAGCTCGTCGCCGCTGTCGGCAGGCACCGTAATGGCATTGATCTTGATGACGCTCATGACGGAATCCTCCCAGGCAGTGCGGCGAGCGCCGCGGACAGGTCGTCCCAGAGGTCGTCGACGTCCTCGATACCGACCGAGAGGCGGATGAGTCCGTCGGGGATCGTGGCCGGCTCGGTCTTCCAGCGGCGCCGCCGCTCGAAGGTCGACTCCACCCCACCGAGGCTGGTGGCATGGACCCAGAGCTGGGTCGAGCGCGTGAGCAGGTCGGCAGCCATCGCGTCCGCCATCACTACCGCCACGATCGCCCCGAACCCGGGGTAGCGCACCTCGACCAGGGCCGGGTGGCCCTCGAGTCGGCGTACGAGCTCCTGGGCGTTGGCCTGCGCGCGCTCGAGCCGCAGCGGCAACGTGCGTAGCCCGCGGAGGGCCAGCCACGCCTCGAAGGCTCCTGGGATCGCCCCGACCATGTCACGACGCGTCTTGAGCACGTCGTACAGCTCGTCGGAGCCGGTGACCACCGCACCCATCACGAGATCGCTGTGGCCGGCGATGAACTTGGTCGCCGAGTGCACGACGAGGTCCGCCCCGAGCGCGAGGGGCTGCTGGAGCAGGGGAGTGGCGAACGTGTTGTCGATGACGACGTAGGCGCCGGCCGCGTGCGCAGCGGCGATTACCGGCGCGAGCTCGACCACCTCGAGCGCCGGGTTGGTCGGGGACTCCAGCCACACCAGGGCGGCATCGTCACAGGCCTTGACCAGGGCCTCGGTGTCGGTCACGTCGACAAGCTGGGTGCGGAGCCGGCCCCGTGACTCGAGGTCGGCGAGCTGCGCGATGCTGCCGAGGTACGCGTGGCGAGGCGCGACGACCTTCGCGTCGTTGCCGACGAGGTCGAGGACGGTAGCCACTGCGGCCAGGCCCGAGGCGAACGCCAGGCAACGGCCGCCCTCCAGGGCACCGAGCGCGTCCTCGAACGCCGTCCACGTCGGGTTGCGGTAGCGGCCGTACTCGAGGTCTCCGCCCGCGACGTACACCGAGGCCATGGTGATCGGTGCGTTGAGCGGGCTGTCGGGCTCGTGCGGCGGACGTCCGGCTGTGACTGCGACGGTTGCGGGCTTCATGGCGCCAGCCTAGGAGGCCGCGCCGGCAGCGTGGCGGGAGGTCTTCGGGCCTCTCGCGCCTGCGTGCGTGGCGCCCGCGTCGTCCGGAGCCGCGCTCGGCCAATGCTGCTTGTAGGGTCGATGCCACCATGAGCGATCTGACCCGCAAGCCGAGGGTGGCCCTGCTGTTCGGCGGCCGTTCCAGTGAGCACGCGATCTCGTGCGTGACGGCAGGCAGCGTCCTCCAGGCGATCGACCGAGGCCGCTACGACGTGGTCCCCATCGGCATCGCCCCGGACGGTCGCTGGGTGCTCGAGTCCGGGGACCCCGACCGGCTACGGATCAGCAGTTCCGACGCCCTCCCGTCCGTCGACAAGAGCCTGGCTCCGGTCACGATCGCCAACGACGGCGTCGGTAGCGAGCTGGTCGTCCACGAGCCGGGAGAGGTGCCGCGCACCCTCGGCGAGGTCGACGTGGTGTTCCCGCTGCTGCACGGGCCGTTCGGAGAGGACGGCACGGTCCAGGGGCTGCTCGAGATGGCCGGAGTGAAGTACGTCGGTGCCGGCGTGCTGGCGTCCGCCGTCGGGATGGACAAGCACTACATGAAGGTGGTCTTCCAGGCCCAGGGGCTGCCCGTGCTGCCCTATGCGGTCATCACGGCCCGCGACTGGGAGGCGGACCGGGCGGCGTGCCTGGAGTCCGTCGACTCCCTGGGCTACCCGGTCTTCGTGAAGCCCTGTCGTGGCGGTTCGAGCATCGGAATCAGCAAGGTCCGCTCCCACGACGAGCTCGTCGCAGCGATCGAGGAGGCGCGGCGCTGGGACCCGAAGGTCATCGTCGAGGCGGGTGCCGGCGAGGGCGCACGCGAGATCGAGTGCGGCGTGCTGCAGGGCTTCGGCACGAACCCCCCGGATGCCTCTGTCGTTGCCGAGATCACGGTCGACCCGCAGCACGACTTCTACGACTTCGAGGCCAAGTACCTCCCCGGGGACACCGGCATCGACGTGCCGGCCAAGCTGGCAGACCACCTCACCGAGCGGGTCCAGGCACTGTCGGTGCGCGCCTTCGAGGCGCTGTCGTGCGAGGGTCTGGCCCGCGTCGACTTCTTCCTGCTGCACGACGACCGCCTGGTCGTGAACGAGATCAACACGATGCCCGGCTTCACGCCGACCTCGATGTTCCCCCGCATGTGGGCTGAGTCGGGCGTCGACTACCCGGCGCTCGTGGACCGGCTGATCCAGCTGGCCCTCCACCGCCCCGAGGGGCTGCGTTAGCCCGTACACCCCTGGCCGGCGGTCGTGTGAGCCGTGATTGCCGGCCCGAGGTCCACCTGGGCGGGGGCCGTCTGGTCGTACTCCGCCGGCACGACGATCTCGATCGCCGGCTGGCGTCCGACGGTGGTCGCGATGAGGGCCTCGTCGGACTCCTCGAAGTACCAGTCCACGCCATCGATGGACGTGCAGTTGGTCATCAGGTGGTCGGGCTTGCCGACCCCACACGTGACGACGATCGGCGGGTCGCCGTACGCGGCGCCGAACGCGCCCTCGCTCTCGACCCGCTCTTGGTCCCCCACCCGGTCGGGCAGGGTGTCCACGAAGTCGCGGCAGGCGGCCGCGTCGGCTTCGCTCAGCTCCGGGGCGTCGATCTCCACCGGGCCGCTGCAGGCAGCCAGACATGCGACAGCGCCCGCGATCGCTAGGACGGGGCGCTGTCGAGTCAGGATCAGATGTGTACGACGGGACACGTCAGGGTGCGCGTGATGCCGGGAATGCTCTGCACCTTCGCCACGACCAGCTTGCCGAGCTCGTCGACGTTGCGCGCCTCGGCGCGGACGATCACGTCGTACGGACCCGTCACGTCCTCGGCGCGAGTCACGCCTTTGACATCGGCGATCGCAATAGCAACCTCGGCGGCTTTGCCGACGTCGGTCTGGATCAAGATGTAGGCCTGAACCACCATGCTCGGCTCCTTCTGGTGTCGTGGCAGTCGTCACTCGACAACCTACCCTGCGGGATGCCGCGGCAGGAATATGGGCTTGAATTGGCGCCATGCCGTCGCCCGACACGATCCCCCCGAACACGACCCCCGGCGACCTCGGCGAGTTCGGTCTGGTTCACGCGCTGACAACTCGCTTCGCACAGGCCGGGCACGTCATCGTCGGCCCCGGCGACGACGCCGCCGTGGTCGCCGTACCCGACGGCAGGGTCGTGATCTCGACCGACCTCCTCGTGGACACCCGCCATTTCCGACGGGACTGGGCCTCCGCGACGGACATCGGACACAAGGCGGCGGCGCAGAACCTCTCCGACATCAACGCCATGGGCGGTACGGCGACGGCTCTCACCGTCGGACTCGCGCTGCCTGCCGACCTACCGGTGGCCTGGATCCTGGAGATGGCTGACGGGTTCGCGGAGGAGTGCGCGCTCGTGGGTGCGTCGGTGGTCGGCGGCGACATCACCCGGTCCAACGAGCTGATGATCGCGGTCTCGGTCATCGGGTCAGTGACAGGCAATCCGGTGCTGCGCTCCGCTGCGCGACCCGGTGACGTGGTCGCGCTCTGTGGTCGCCAGGGCTGGGCCGCTGCCGGGTTGGCCGTCCTCGGTCGTGGGTTCCGCTCGCCACGTGTGCTGGTCGAGGCGCACCGCCGTCCGGAGCCGCCGTACGCCGCCGGCCCGATCGCCTTGTCGCTCGGTGCCACCGCGATGATCGACGTGTCCGACGGGCTCCTCGGCGACCTCGCGCACATCGCCGAGGCGTCTGGAGTGGCCATCGACGTACACACTGCGGCCTTCGAGATCCCCGAGCCGCTACAGGCCGTGGGCGCCGCGACCGGTGTCGACCCGATGACCTTCATCCTCACCGGCGGGGACGACCACCCGCTCGCGGCCACCTTCCCTTCGGGGACTGAGCTGCCGCCTATGTGGACGGTGATCGGGGCGGTCGCCGAAGGGGACGGGGTGACCGTGGACGGCGCGGCGTACGACGGCCCGACCGGCCACACGCACTTCTGACCTGTTGACCCGACATTGGTATGGATGGCGTGGCCTATAGGTCACCCAACCCA
>DATILB010000474.1:0-37835 GCA_035477015.1 Nocardioidaceae bacterium
AGAGAGCATCATCCTGCCGATGGGTGGCCTTCAGGCACACGTCACGCGCAAGGCATCAAGGACTCAGACCGGCGGACATTGGGCGCTCGGTGAGGCCTGGCAGGACCCCGGATTCGACAACCCACCGCACACCCACGACGAGGCGGAAGCGTTCTACGTCCTCGAAGGCAGCTACACCTTCTACACAGACGGCGATCCCGCAGAAGGCGTTGGGCCGGGCACCTTCGTGTTCATTCCTCCTGGGGCGGTGCACGGCTTCAAGGCCGGTCCAGACGGTGGGCGACTGATCTGCCTCTGGCCATCGACCGTCGAGTCCGCCTTCTTCGACGTCAGACGTTGAAGCGGAACTCCACGACGTCACCGTCCTGCATGACGTAGTCCTTGCCTTCCATGCGCACCCTGCCGGCCTCCTTGGCCTTCTGCATGGTGCCCGCACCGACGAGGTCGTCGAAGGAGACGATCTCGGCCTTGATGAAGCCCTTCTGGAAGTCCGTGTGGATGACGCCCGCGGCCTCGGGCGCGGTGTCACCCTTGCGGATGGTCCAGGCCCGGGACTCCTTGGGGCCGGCGGTCAGGTAGGTCTGCAGCCCGAGGGTGTCGAAGCCGACCCGGGCGAGTACGTCGAGGCCGGGCTCGGTGATGCCCATCTCGGCGAGCATCTCGCGGGCCTCGTCGTCGTCGCCGAGCTCGACCAGCTCGGACTCGAACTTCGCGTCGAGGAAGATCGCCTCGCTCGGGGTGACGAGGTCGCGCATCTTCTGCTTGAGGTCCTCATCCGACAGCTCGTCGTGGTCGCAGTTGAAGACGTAGATGTAGGGCTTGGCGGTGAGCAGGCTCAGCTCGCGCACGAGGGAGAGGTCGATCTTGGTGGCGATGATCGGCGTACCGGCCTCGAGGGCCGACATGGCCTCCTTGGCCGCCTCGAGGTTGGCGACCAGCTCCTTCTTGCCGCGCGCCTCCTTCTCCAGCCTGGGGATCGCCTTCTCGACGGTCTGGAGGTCGGCCAGGATCATCTCGGTCTGGATCGTGGAGATGTCCGAGGCCGGGTTGACCTCGCCGTCGACGTGGGTGACGTCCTCGTCGCGGAAGACGCGCGTGACCTGACAGATCGCTGCTGCCTCGCGGATGTGCGAGAGGAACTTGTTGCCCAGCCCCTCACCCTGCGACGCACCCTTGACGATGCCGGCGATGTCCACGAACTCGACCGTGGCGGGGAGGATCTTCTCGGATCCGAAGATCTCGGCGAGCTTGCCCAGGCGCTCGTCGGGCACACCGACCACCCCGACGTTCGGCTCGATGGTCGCGAACGGGTAGTTCGCCGCGAGGACGTCGTTCTTGGTCAGAGCGTTGAAGAGGGTCGACTTGCCCGCGTTGGGGAGCCCAACGATGCCGATGGTGAGTGCCACGCCGCGCGATTCTACGGTCGTTCCTGGCCACGGCCGACCAGCAGGGCAAGATCCAGCCATGAGCAGCCTCGAGATCATCCGGGTCGATGCCACGGATCCGCGTGCCACGGTCGTCCTGGTGCACGGCGCCTGGCACGGCGCCTGGTGCTGGCAGGACGGGTTCGCCCAGCGCCTCGCGGAGCGACAGATCTCGACTGTCGCGCTCAGCCTCCGCGGACACGCCGGCTCCGCCGAGGGTGTGCGACTCAACCGGATGCGGGTCCGCGACTACGTGGACGACGTGGCCGGGGTCGTCGCCGGCCTCCCCTCGCCGCCGTTCGTCGCTGGACACTCCCTGGGCGGGCACGTCGTACAGAACCTCCTGGCGAAGCCGGACCGTCCGGCTCTCGCGGGTGCCGCGCTGCTGGCCTCGGTGCCCCCACGTGGGGCGATCGGCGTGACGCTACGGACCGCGGTTCACCAGCCGGGCACGTTCTTGCTCGCCAACCTGACGGCCAACCTGGGGAGGCTCGTCCGTACGCCGGCGCAGGTCCGCTCGATGTTCTTCTCAGCCGGTGCATCGGACGACGCGGTCCAGGTGGCCACTGACCAGGTCCAGTCCGAGTCGTACCTGGCCTTCCTGGACATGGTGCTGCTCGACCGCCCCCGGCCCGTGCCGACCGACGTACCCGTCCTGGTCCTCGGCGCGAGCAACGACACGATCTTCCTGCCCGCCGACGTTGCCGCGACAGCGAAGGCATGGGGCACGGAACCGGTGATGGTCGAGGGGATCGCGCACGACGTGATGCTGGACGCAGGCTGGGAGCAGGTTGCCGACCTGCTTGCGGAATGGGCGCTTGCGAACGCGTGATGCCGTCTACGCTCGGCCCATGACGACGGGAGAGCGCTTCGCCGAGGCCTTCGCCAGCAAGGACGCGTCCGCAGTGCGTGAGTTGCTCGCGCCCGACGTGGACTTCATGGCCCTGACACCCCGGCGGCACTGGCAGGCAGAAGGGCCGGACCAGGTACTGGAGATCCTCTTCGGCAGCTGGCTCGAGGAGGGCGACAAGGTGGACAGCCTGGTGTCGGTCGAGGTCGGGCCCGACGTCGAGGACACCCATCACGTCTCCTACCGGCTGGCGCTCTCGACGCCGAACGGGCCGCGCACGATGGAGCAGCAGGCGTACTACCGGGAGGACGACGGCCGGCTCGCTTTCATGAGGGTCGTCTGTTCGGGGTTCCGCCCCGTCTCATAGGGTCGGCAGGTGCGCATCGCCACCTGGAACGTCAACTCCGTCCGCTCGCGGATCGACCGAGTGGAAGCGTTCCTGCAGCGCCACGACATCGACGTGCTCGCGCTCCAGGAGACCAAGGCTCGCGACGACCAGTTCCCGGTGATGGGCCTGTCGATGCTCGGGTACGACGTCGCCAGCGTCGGCTACGACCAGTGGAACGGCGTCGCAATCATCAGCAGGGTCGGCATCGAGGACGTCGAGGTCGGCTTCACGGGCATGCCGCAGTGGTCGGACGTGTCGGAGGCGCGGGCACTCGGGGCGACCTGCGGCGGCGTACGGCTGTGGTCCCTCTACGTCCCGAACGGCCGCGCCCTCGGCGACCCGCACCTGGACTACAAGCTCGCCTGGCTCTCGGCGCTGAACGCCGCGGCGGCGAGCTGGGTCGACGGACCCACGGCGCTGATGGGCGACTGGAACATCGCGCCCCAGGACGACGACGTCTGGGACATCAAGGACTTCGCGAAGAGCACCCACGTCACGCCTCCCGAACGGGCCGCCTTCGAGGCCGTCGTCACGACCGGGTACGCCGACGTGGTGCGACCGCACGTCCCTGACCCCGACGCCTACACGTACTGGGACTACTACCGGCAGCGCTTCGAGCGGAACAAGGGCATGCGGATCGACTTCGTGCTCGGGTCGCGTCCCTTCGCCGACCGCGTCAGCGGGGCGTTCATCGACCGTGACGAGCGCGCCGGCAAGGGCGCGAGCGACCACGCACCCATCGTGGTGGACCTCGACGCTCCCTAGTTCTGTCGGGGGCCTCCCCCATGCTTCGGCCATGGAGATTCTCGCTGTGCTGCTCGCGCTCGCCGTTGGCCTCGCCCTCGGCTTCCTCTGGGCGCGCGCTCACGCACCGACCACTGCTCTCGAGGCGCGTGCGGCCGACCATGCCGTGGTCAAGGAGGGGCTCGAGCGGCTGCACGACCAGCTCCGGGACCTCGAGGACCACCGGATCTCGTGGCAGGGACAGCTCGGCCAGCAGGTGACCGACATGCGACTGACGGCGGAGTCACTCCGTCGTGAGACCGCGGGCCTAGCCACGGCACTGCGCCGGCCTCAGGTCCGCGGGCAGTGGGGTGAGCTGCACCTGCGCAAGGCGGTGGAACTGGCCGGCATGGTCGCGCGCTGCGACTTCTTCGAGCAGCAGGTGCTCGACGGCGGCCGACTGAGGCCCGACCTCGTCGTCCACCTCGCCGGCGGCAAGCAGGTGGTGGTCGACGCGAAGGTCCCGCTCGACGCCTTCCTCGATGCGACCTCCACCGACGACGCGGACGAGGAGCGAGCAGCCCTCACCCGCCACGCGCGACAGCTTCGACAGCACGTCGACGCGCTGGCCGGCAAGGCGTACTGGAAGGCACTCCCCGCCTCACCGGAGTTCGTCGTCCTCTTCGTTCCGGGCGAGTCCTTCCTCTCGGCGGCACTCGAGGCCGACCCGACGCTGCTCGAGTACGCCGCGCGCCGGCAGGTGATCCTGGCGACGCCGACGACCCTCATCGCGCTGCTGCGGACCGTCGCGCACGCCTGGACGCAGGAGACGTTGGCCGATCGGGCTCGAGAGATCCACGAGCTCGGCCGCGACCTGCACGAGCGCCTCGCGACCATGGGCAGCCACCTGGACAGGCTCGGCCGGTCCCTGACCGCTGCCGTGGGTTCGTACAACGCCGCGGTCGGCTCCCTCGAGGCCCGGGTGCTCGTGTCGGCCCGCCGCTTCAACGAGCTTTCCCCTTCTGCGCCTGCACTGGACGCTCCCCGACCGGTCGAGGAGTCCGCCAGGACCCTGTCGGCCGCCGAGCTGCTGGAGCAGGTCGTCGAGCCGCGTCGCGAGCTCACCCTGTTCGAAGGGACCCGCGATGGGCCTGAGCGCGAGACGGGATGATCCTCGGCGTGGCGCAGCATGGCGCGCCCCCCAGTCCCTTTACCTTGGAGGCGTGTCGGGTAACCGCACGTTATGGGAAGAGGGGCGCGCACCGGGTCGCCTGGTGGGGTGCGCCGCAGGTGGTGCTGCCCTCGTCGTGGTCCTGCTCAACCTGGTGGGCGCTGGACGGATCGGGCTCTTCTTCGACCTCTCCTTCATCGTCGTCTGCATCGCCGCGGCACTGGCAATCCGGCCGGCGGAGTTCTTCGTGGCCGGGGTGCTGCCGCCCCTGCTCATGACCGGCACGGTGGCCCTGCTCGCGATGGTCGACCGCAGCGCCGTGGCGGATTCAGACGACGGAATCGTGCAGGCGACGGTTTCCGGGCTCGCCCACCACGCCACCGCCTTGGTCATCGGCTACATGCTCACGCTCGGCATCCTGGCGCTGCGGCAGGTGGCGATCCGCAACAGCGGCGTCCTTCGCAAGCCCCAGCGCAAGCCCCAGCGCAAGCCCCAGCCGCGTCCGGCCGCAGCGAGTGGGCAGACGATGCCGGCCCAGCGCGACGCCAAGGCCGACCAACGGCGCGAGGTTATTTAGCAGCCAGCTCGGCGGCGCGGATGTCCTTGCGAAGCTCGGGCGGCAGCGCGAAGATCAGCGACTCCTCGGCGGTGTGGACAGCTTGCGCGTCGGGGTAACCGCGGTCCGCGAGGAACTCCAGCACCCCTTCCACGAGATCCTCGGGCACCGAGGCGCCGGAGGTGACGCTGACCGTCGACACACCGTCGAGCCAGGTCTCCTGGATCTCCGATGCGTCATCGACGAGGTACGACGCCTTGGCCCCGGCTTCGAGGGCCACCTCGACCAGACGCACGGAGTTCGACGAGTTGCGCGAGCCCACCACGATCACCAGGTCCGCCGAGGGCGAGATCTCCTTGACCGCCATCTGGCGGTTCTGCGTGGCGTAGCAGATGTCGTCGGACGGCGGGTCGAGCAGCTCGGGGAACTTCTCGCGCAGCCGCTTGACGACCGCCATGGTCTCGTCGACCGACAGCGTGGTCTGGGAGAGCCAGGCGACCTTGGCCGGGTCGCGCACCACGACTCCATCGACGTCGTCGGGCGTCTGCACCAGCTGGATGTGCTCGGGAGCCTCACCGGCGGTGCCCTCGACCTCCTCGTGCCCCTCGTGACCGATGAGCAGGATGTCGTAGTCCTCGTTGGCGAAACGCCGTGCCTCGTGGTGCACCTTCGTGACCAGCGGGCAGGTCGCGTCGATGGTCTTGAGTCCGCGGTCCGCCGCCTCCGCGTGGACCGCGGGCGAGACCCCGTGCGCGGAGAACACCACGGTCGCGCCGGTCGGCACCTCGTCGAGCTCCTCGACGAACACCGCGCCGCGGGACTCCAGGTTGGCCACCACGTGCTTGTTGTGGACGATCTGCTTGCGGACGTAAACCGGGGCGCCGTATAGGTCCAGGGCCTTCTCGACCGTGATCACCGCCCGGTCGACGCCGGCGCAGTAGCCGCGGGGGGCGGCCAGCAGCACGGCGCGCTCGGCGGCGTCCGCAGAGAGGACAGGCGGCATGCCGAGGTGCGAAGTCATGTCCCCATCCTATTTGGTCGATGGTCACGACTAGTCTCCGAGGCGTGGCCCTGGAGACTTCCCCGGAGAAACCCGCACCTGTGCGGGTGATCGCGAACGCGATCGCGGGGTACGTCGACCGGCTCGGCGCCGTGTGGGTCGAAGGGCAGGTCGCCCAGATCAGCCGCCGCCAGGGCATGAACACCGTCTTCCTGACGTTCCGCGACCCGGTCGCCGACGTCTCGCTGAGCGTCACGTGCTCGCGGCAGCTCTTCGACTCCCTCAACCCGCCCGTGGTCGAGGGCGCGAGCGTCGTCGTGCATGCCAAGCCGTCCTACTACCCGAACCGCGGCACCTTCAGCCTGTACGCCACCGACATCCGGATGGTCGGCCTCGGTGAGCTGCTCGCGCGCCTCGAACGCCGGCGCCAGCTGCTGGCGGCCGAGGGGCTGTTCGCGCGCGAGCTCAAGCGGCAGCTTCCGTTCCTTCCCCACGGCATCGGGCTGATCACGGCACACAACTCCGCAGCTGAGCGGGACGTGCTCGAGAACGCCCGGCGGCGGTGGCCGGGGGTGCAGATCAAGGTCGCGTACGCCGCCATGCAGGGCACCAATGCCGCCCGCGACGTCATCGAGCAGCTCGGCAAGCTCGACCGCGACGCCGAGGTGGACGTCATCGTCATCGCCCGAGGCGGCGGCTCAATCGAGGACCTGCTGCCCTTCTCGGACGAGGGACTGGTGCGGGCCGTCCACCAGACCCGGACGATCGTGGTCAGCGCTATCGGCCACGAGCCCGACACCCCGCTGCTCGACCTCGTCGCCGATGTCCGCGCCAGCACACCGACTGACGCGGCCAAGCTGGTCGTTCCCGACGTGGCCGAGGAGTCGCAGCGCATCGTGGCCACCCGCGACCGAGCGCGGTCGATCCTGGCCACCTGGCTCACGCATGAGATCCGGCAGCTCGAGTCGCTGCGCCAGCGACCCGTCCTGGCCGATCCGCGCAGCGGTCTCCACGAACGCGCAGACGAGGTCGACGACCTGGTGGAGCGGGCCCGCCGCACGGTGCGGCATCGGTTGGACCGCGCGCACGACGACATCGGGCACCATCTGGCCCGCGTGCGGGCACTCTCGCCATTGGCCACCCTCGAGCGCGGGTACGCCGTGCTGCAGGACGCCGACGGCCAGGTGGTCACGAGCATTGACCAGACCAAGCCGGGGGCGAGCCTGCGGGCGCGGGTCGCCAACGGCCGGATCGACGTACACGTGGACGACACCCACGCGGACGAGCAGGCCACAGAAGGAGAGGCACCATGACCGAGCAGCTCAGCTACGAGGCAGCCCGGGAGGAGCTCATCGAGGTGGTGCGCCGGCTCGAGCAGGGCGGCACCACGCTCGAGGAGTCACTCGCGCTGTGGCAGCGCGGTGAGCAGCTCGCGAACGTCTGTCAGGCCCGGCTGGACGGCGCTCGCAAGCAGCTCGACGACGCGATCAGCGGAGAGTAGCCAGCACCGCGCGGGCTTGTGCGGCGGCACCGGCCGAGTTCGGGTGCGCCGGCACGGCGATCGCGAGCCCGTTCAGCGAGAGCACGCCGATGGCCTCAACGTACCTTTCGGTGGGGCCGGCGCAGACGTCGTGACCGAGGCTCGGCGTAAAGGCGTCGACGAGCTCGACCCGGGCCTTTGCCGCGGCACGCGCGACCATCGCGTTCAGCTTCAGGAACGTTGCATGGAGGTACTGGATGTCAGAGTCGGTGAACGGCACCAGCGGCCAGCAGCCCTGCTCCGGGAGCCCGGCGAGGTAGTTCACCGCGAGGATCCGTGCCTTCGGGGAGAGCTCGTGGATGCGCTTGAAGGCGGCGACCAGCTTCGGCCTGGACCGCGCGATCGCCTGTGCCAGCACGTCCACACCGCCAGCCGTGAACCGCTCCTTGCACCCGCCCGTGGGCAGCTCGGTGAGCGAGACGAAGGGGATGCCGAGGTCAGGGAGGGGAAGGCCCAGCGGGACGCTCATCGGCGTCAGGCTCAGGCACGAGACCGCTGCGCCGGCGATCCCGGCGTCGTTGCCCCCGATTCCGACCGTAACCAGGTCGGTCGTCCGCGTGAGCCGGTCGAACTGGGGCGGGTTGGTGCCACCGAGCGGGAGGCCGGCCTGCGGGTTGGCGAAGTGTTCGGTCGTGGCGGACCCGCAGGTCGCGTCCCGGAAGTTGGTGATGCCGAGTGCCTGCGCCACCAGCTTCGGGTAGTTCGTGCGGGACTGCGCGCAGTCAATCGGCGCGTGCGTGTCATCGGGCAGGCCGTTCGCGTCGGCGATGACGACGTCCGCCGACCACGAGTCGCCGAGTGCGACGTACTCCGCGTAGCCGCGCACGGCCTCGTCGGTCGAGGTGCTGCGCACCTGTCGCTGCTTCCGGTCGAGCGGCGCGGCCACTGCCGGAGTGCGCTTCGCGGTCGTTCGGGGCCGGGACGTCGGCTGCGTGGGCCGCTGCCTCGCCTCGTAGCCCTTCGGGAGGGTCGTGGTGGTTTTCCCGGTCGTCGCGACCGTGTCGGCCTCGTCGGGCTCATCGCTCACGCTGAGAACCGCACCCAGCAGCGCGATGCCGAGCAGAACGGACAGTGCGGAACGCATGACCCGGTTCACGAACGTCTCCCTGTTTCCCGTTGAGTGCCCCCTCAACGAGAGGAAACGATCCCAGGTCACGATTTCCAGGTCAATTGACCTGATCTGGTCTGGACCAGGGTCAGCGCAAGGAGTCGACGTACGCGACCAGCTCGTCCTCGGTCGCCGTACCGACGACCAAGGTCGTGATGCCGCCGGATCGCCGGGCGAGGGCGTAGTCGCCGCCCTCGTCGCGGTAGGCGTTCCACCTCTCGCCGGCGATCGTGACCGGGTCGGTGTCGGTGGCTCCCGGGTCAACGTGCTCCGCGACCATCGTCGACTCGGTGTCGCGGCTCTGCTCGAGGCCGATGTAGCGCCCCTCGTCGGTCAGGACTCCCAAGTGCCAGGTCTGCGGACGCGCCGGCTTGAAGCTCACGCTGGTGGCCTTCCACCCGTCGGGCAACGAGGGTGGTGCCAGGAGCGGGAACTCGGCCTCTGCGCGGTAGAACTCGAGGCTCTCCGAGTAGTCGATCGCTCGCACCGGGTCGGGTACGTCGTCGCGCGCTCCGTCCCTCAGCAGTACGAGGACGAGAATCACGGCGAGCAGCACGAGCAGCGCTCCGACCATCCCGGAGAAGCTGCGTTGGTACCGTCCGGCCCGCTCACTCACCGGGACATCGTGCCAGGCCTGGAAATCGAACGATCCAACTGGTCCGGAGAGGAATCCGAGCCTGGCGAGCCGCTACCATCTGGCCATGTCCCCCCAGCTTCCCGCTCCGCTTGCCGCCGCACACGAGGCCCCCGACCGCAACCTGGCCCTCGAACTGGTGCGGGTCACCGAGGCGGCGGCGATGGCTGCCGGCCGCTGGGTCGGCAGGGGCGACAAGAACGGTGCCGACGGTGTGGCCGTCAACGCAATGCGCACGCTCATCTCCACGGTCGGCATGCAGGGCGTCGTCGTCATCGGCGAGGGCGAGAAGGACAACGCCCCGATGCTCTTCAACGGCGAGGAGGTCGGCGACGGCACCGGCCCCGAGTGCGATGTCGCCGTCGACCCGATCGACGGCACGACACTGGCAGCCAAGGGCATGACCAACGCCATCTCGGTGATGGCGGTGGCACCGCGCGGGTCGATGTACGACCCCTCCTCCGTCTTCTACATGGAGAAGCTGGTCACCGGCTCGCTGGCCGCCGACGTCGTCGATATCCGCTACCCGGTGAGCGAGAACATCGCCCAGGTCGCGAAGGCCAAGGGCGCCCGGGCCGAGGACGTGACCGTCGTGCTCCTCGACCGGCCCCGACACCAGACCCTCGTCGATGAGATCCGCGCAACCGGTGCGCGCATCAAGTTCATCAGCGACGGCGACGTCGCCGGCGCGATTATGGCCGCCCGCGAGGGCACCGGAATCGACCTGCTTCTGGGCATCGGCGGCACGCCCGAGGGCATCATCTCTGCCTGCGCGATGAAGTGCCTCGACGGTGTCATCCAGGGCCGGCTCTGGCCCACCAGCGACGACGAGAAGCAGCGCGCCCTCGACGCCGGCCTCGACCTCGACGCTGTGCTCAGCACCGATGACCTCGTGACGGGCAACGACGTCTTCTTCGTCGCGACCGGCATCACGGATGGCGAGCTCATGCAGGGCGTCCGCTACCAGGGCGGCGGTGCCACGACGCACTCCCTGGTCATGCGGTCACGCAGTGGCACCATCCGCAACATCATCAGCGAGCACAAGCTGCAGAAGCTCAAGTCGTACGCCGCAGTCGACTTCGAGCACTGATCACGCCGAGCGGATCCCTTCTCTGCGCTTCTGCGCGAGTAGGTCGGCCAGGGCGTCGGTGACGACGTCGAACACCACGGGGTCGATCGCCATGCCGATGTGGCTGGTGGGCACCTCGACCGACGTCGCAGCCGGGTCGAGGCAGGCACGCCAGTCCATGATCCCGTCGCGGCGTGAGTAGACCGAGGTGAACGCGAGCCCCTCGGGGAAGGGGCGCTGGGCCTCGTCCCACATCGACTGGGCGCACTCGCCTGCGGTGCAGTCGGCACCCATCACCTTCGGGAAGCCGTAGCGCTGCAAGGTCAGCAGCACCTGGATGTTGAGCAGCAGGGTGCGGTGTACGGCGGACGGCGCGAGGAGCGGGCTGCCCATCGTCACGATGCCGCTGATCAGGTCCGGTCGCCTCGCGGCCAAGCCACGCGAGAGCAGTCCGCCCAGGCTGTGGCCGACCAGGGTCACCGGTCGGTCCCGACGCAGAGCGATGGACTCGATACGTTGCTCGAGTCGGTCGGCCGTCTCCGCGAGACAGCCGGAGTTCGAGCGGATCTGAGCCCGGTAGGTGCGATAGCCCTGCCCACGCAGGTACGCGCCCATCAGCTTGAGGGTGTAGTCGCCGGCCATGAAGCCGGGGATCAGCAACACCGGGTCGGCGTCGAGCGGCTCCGCGACGCGGGTGACGAACGGCTTGCCGTGCCGTCCACGCCGTACGCCGACCGACCGGCCCGCGAGGCGCGCGGCCTCGAGCAGAAGGCTGGCCTCTCGAGCGATGGCCAGCCCCCTCGGACCCTCGAACCCCGGGGGGCAGAGGTACGCCGCAGTTGGGCCTTGCATACAACCGAAGGTAACTGCTGGGCGCCCGAAAGTACGTGCAACGCGCCTCTAGGCCCTGCCGATCGGGAAACGTATCCTGTTCCGGATGTCAGAGACCCAGGTGCCTGTGTCAGCGGAGCAGGTCGCGCCGCTGCCCAACGGCATCGACCTGTCGTACCAGACCTTCGGCGACCCGAGCGGCGACCCGCTGCTGCTGATCATGGGGCTGGCCGGCCCGATGATCTGGTGGGACGACGACCTGTGCACGATGCTCGCCCACGCCGGCTTCTTCGTGATCCGCTTCGACAACCGCGACATGGGTCGCTCGACGCGGCTCACGTCGCAGCGAGTCCGCCGCAGCACACTGGTCAAGGCGTTCGCCGGCCAACGCACGCGCGCGCCGTACTCCCTGCAGGACCTGGCCGACGACACGGCGGGGCTCCTCGACCACCTCGGCATCGCAGCCGCGCACATCGTCGGGGTGTCGATGGGCGGGATGATCGCGCAGACCCTGGCGCTCTCGCATCGGGACCGAGTCCTGTCGCTCACCTCGATCATGTCCAGCACGGGCCGCCGTACGGTCGGGTGGCAGGATCCCAAGCTGCTGCCCCGGCTGCTCAAACGGACGCCGCAGACGCTCGAGGACTACATCGCGGGCAACGTCGCCTTCTGGTTGCTGATCGGCTCCCCCGCCTACCCGTTGGGCGAGGAGTACTTCATGAGGCGCGGCCGCGACACGTGGGAGCGCGGCATCAACCCGGCCGGAGTGCTGCGCCAGATGATGGCTCTGCTCACCCAGCCGGATCGCACGAGTGCCCTGCGGAGCCTGAGCGTCCCGACACTCGTCATCCACGGCCTCGCAGATCGCATGGTGCATGTCTCGGGCGGCCGCGCAACAGCGCATGCAATCCCGGGTGCCGAGCTGCTGTTGATCCAGGGGATGGGCCACGACCTGCCCGTCGACCTGTTCCCGCACTTCGTCGAGGCGATCCGGGGCGTCGCTGACCGAGCTTAGCTTCAATCGGCCGAGCGCCGGCTACAGGCGGCTAGCTCCTGGCCCCGGCTCGACCGTGAAGCAACGGGGCTTCGGTAGACCGCGCTCGGCGTACGTCGCGTCGACCGCGTCGATGACCGACGGCACGAGTCCATCGTCCAGCAGCGCGATGACGCTTCCCCCGAAACCGCCCCCAGTGAGGCGCGCACCCAGCGCCCCCTCCCGCTCGAGCACCTCAACGGTCAGGTCGAGGGTCGGCGTCGAGATGCGGTAGTCCTCGCGCATCGACTCGTGCGACGCGCTGAGCAGCGTGCCGATCTGTCGGAGCCGACCCGCCCGAAGCAGCTCCGCGGTCAGCAACGTCCTTTGGTTCTCAGTCACGACGTGCCTGGTGATGCCCACCAGGTCCGGGGGCAGGGCTGCGAGGTCGCTGATCGTCACCTCCCGCAGCGACTGAACATCCAGGGCTGCAGCCGCCGAGGCGCAGGCATGGCGCCGAGCGGCGTACTCCCCCTCGCTGTGGCTGTGGCTCTCGCCGGTGTCGACCACGAGGAGGGCGAGGCCCGCCTCGGGTAAAGGGAACGGAACCAGCTCTGCGGTGTGGTCGCGGAAGTCGCACAGCAGCACGTGGCCTGCACGACTGCGGAGCGAAGCCAGCTGATCGAGGCCGCCGGTGGGCGCACCGACAACGTCGTTCTCGACTTCGCGGGTCAGTGCCAACAGCTCGTCGGGCGACAGGTCGGCTTCGAGCAGGTCGACGACCGCGCACGTGACCGAGCAGATCACCGCCGCCGAGGACGAGAGGCCCGCACCCAGCGGCACTGCGCTGTCGACGACCACCTCGAGAGGAGGTACGTCGTACCCGCGGCGGAGCAGTGCCAACGCCGGACCCAGTACGTAGCGCGCCCAGGTCGGCACCGTCTCATGGGGAAGTCCGGCCAGCTCCGCCAGCACAACCGGCTCGGATTGCTGTGCGGACCGCGCCACGAAGCCGCTCGCCGCCCTCCCCACCTCCGCCACGCACGCGGCGTCGATCGCGAAGGGCAGGGCGAGGCCGTCGTTGTAGTCGGTGTGCTCGCCGATCAGGTTGACCCTGCCGGGAGCACGCCAGCGCACTGTCACTCGGTCAGGTTGTCAGACGTGCGACGCTGGAACGCGTGCGGATGAACTTCTCGACCGGACCGGATCCCACCGATCTGCTCGGACTGCCCTGGTCGACGCCGCTGGAGGAGTGGCCGCCGGACCAGCTGGTCTCACTGCCCCGCGGCATCTCTCGGCACGTCGTGCGCTTCGTGCGCCTCGGCGGCACGGTGTACGCCGTGAAGGAGACAGCGCAGCGGGTGGCAGAGCTCGAGCACGGGCTCCTGCGTCGCCTCAGCCGTGACGGGGTCCCGGTCGTGCAGGCCGTCGGGATCGTCGGGGGCAGAGCCACACCGGCGGGTGCGCCGCTCGATGCTGCGCTGGTGACCAAGCACCTCCACTTCTCGCTGCCCTACCGCGCCCTCTTCGCTCGTCGCATGGACCCCGACCTCGAGCCCAAGCTCCTGGACGCACTCGCGGAGCTGATCGTGAAGCTGCACCTCAAGGGCTTCGCTTGGGGTGACTGCTCGTTGTCCAACACCCTGTTCCGGCGCGATGCGGGGTGCCTCGCGGCGTACCTGGTGGATGCGGAGACCGGGCTCTTCAGGGACAGCCTCAGCAACGGACAGCGCGAGCACGATCTCGACATCGCCCGGATCAACCTGACCGGGGAGCTGATGGACCTGCAGGCCGCGGGGCTGTTGGCCGAGCACGTGGACCCGATCGACACGGCCGAGTCCGTCGTCGAGCGGTACGAGCACCTCTGGGGCGAGCTCACCCTGCCGCAGACGTTCGGCGCCGGGCAGTGGGACGCGGTAGAGCAGCGGATCCGGCGGCTCAACGAGCTCGGGTACGACGTGGCGCAGATCGAGGTCTCCGAAGTCGACGAGAACCCCGAGGTGCTGCTGCAGACCCAGGTCGTCGAAGCCGGGCATCATCGCCGTCGGCTGCGCGAGCTGACCGGACTCGACGTACAGGAGAACCAGGCCCGCCGCATCCTCAACGACCTCGACGGTTTCCGTGCGCAGGCGGTCATGCCGGGCACCGATGTGGACGAGGCCACGGTGGCTCGGCACTGGCTGACCGACGTCTTCGAGCCGGTGCTCGAACGCATCCCGGGCGATCTGTCGGCCAAACTCGAGGACGCCGAGGTGTTCCACGAGGTGCTCGAGCACCGGTGGCACCTGACCGAGTCCACGGGAGACGCGGTGACGCTCGAGGAGGCCGCCGACTCGTACGTCGAGAACGTGCTTCGCTTCCGCCCCGACGAGGCGTCGATGCTCGACGCCTCCCTCATGGGCGTCGGCAGCCTCGGCGAGATGGACGACGACCCGGAGGGATCAGACGAAACGCGATCCTCCTGACACTCGCCGCCTCCACGCGGTCAGGCAGAGAGCCTCTCGCCGGACGCGGTGTCGAAGACATGCACGCTGGTGGGATCCGTCGTGACGTACAGCGTCTCGCCCTTGCGCACAGTGTCACGCCCGCTCACGCGGACGATGATGTCGTGGGGGGTGCCCTGCACACCGCTCGTGCCGTAGGCGAACCCGTCGGCCCCGAGCTCCTCCACGACCGTGACGTCGACCGGCAGACCACCTTCCTCTTTGGTGGTGATGCGCCAGGCCTCCGGACGCACGCCGACGGTGACGTTCCCATTCATCTTCTTCGAAGCCGTGGGATCGACCGGCACGGAGTACTCACCCAGCTGCACGTTGCCCTCAGCCGCTACACCCTCCATGAGGTTCATCTGCGGAGAGCCAATGAAGCCTGCGACGAACAGGTTGGCCGGCTTGTCGTAGAGGTTCAGCGGGGTGTCGACCTGCTGAAGGATCCCGAGCTTCATCACTGCCACCCGGTCCCCCATCGTCATCGCCTCGACCTGGTCGTGCGTGACGTACACCGTGGTCACACCGAGGTCGCGCTGGAGCTTGGCAATGTCGGTGCGGGTCTGGACACGCATCTTGGCGTCCAGGTTCGACAGCGGCTCGTCCATACAGAACACCTGGGGCGCCCGCACGATCGCGCGGCCCATCGCGACCCGTTGGCGCTGGCCACCGGAGAGGGCCTTGGGCTTCCGGTCGAGGTAGTCCTCCAGCCCGAGGATCTTGGCGGCCTCGGCGACCCGCGCGTCCTGCTCAGCCTTCGGCATCTTGGCCATCTTCAGCGCGAACGCCATGTTGTCGGCCACGCTCATGTGCGGGTAGAGCGCGTAGTTCTGGAACACCATCGCGATGTCCCGGTCCTTGGGCGCGAGCTTGGTGACGTCGCGGTCGCCGATGAAGATCTTGCCGTCATTGACCTCTTCGAGCCCGGCGAGCATGCGAAGGGTTGTGGACTTGCCACAGCCCGAAGGTCCCACCAGGACCATGAACTCGCCGTCCTCGATCTCCAGGTCGATGCCCGGCACTGCGGGCTCGTCGGCGCCTGGGTACCACCGTTGTGCCTTCTGGAACGAAATCGTTGCCATCGCGAGCCTCTCCTTCACCGGCAGGGACGTGCCGGACGATCCGTAGTGAAGTGTGTGCGGTCGAGATTGGGGCGGGATGCCGCGTGCTCGGGTGTCGTCTCGGGCCTCACCCCTTGACGGCGCCGGCCGTGAGGCCGCGGACGAAGTAACGCTGCAGGCCGAAGAAGACGATCATCGGAATCGCCATCGAGATGAATGCTCCGGCGGTGAGCAGCTCGGTGCCCTGACCCTGTGCGCCCAGCAGTTGCTGCAGGCTCACGATCACCGTGGTGTTCTCCGACGACAGGAAGAGCTTTGCGATCAGCAGGTCGTTCCACACCCACATGAACTGAAGGATGGCGAAGGCTGCCAACGCTGGCACCGACATCGGCACAATGAGCCTCCAGAACGTCTGGAAGTGAGTCGCGCCATCGATCTTGGCCGACTCGATCACGGTGCGCGGAAGCGTCGCCATATAGTTGCGGAGCGTGTAGATCGCCAGGGGCATGCCGAAGCCGGTGTGCAGCAGCCAGACGGCGATGTACTGACCAGAGATGCCGAGACCTCGCGGGCCGAGCATGTCCAGCATCGGCTGGAAAGCCACTTGGATCGGCACGACCATCACGGCAACGATCGAGATGAACAGCAGATCCTTGCCGCGGAACTCCATGAACGAGAATGCGTAGGCCGCGAAGGCCGCGAACATGATCGGGATGATCGTGGCCGGAACCGCCACAACAATTCCATTCAGGAACGCGTCGCCCATATCGCTTCCCTGGAAGACGCCCCTGTAGTTGTCCGTGGTCCATCCCGCACCGAACGGGTCCAGAATCGCCTTCCACCAGCCGGACGATGCTTGGTCCTCGCGTGTCCGGAATGACGTGACGAGCAAGCCAAGAGTGGGCACTGTCCAGAGCAAGGCCAGGAGCGTCATCGTGACGATCGAGACGATGCTGCGCGGCCGTCCGTCCTTCATCAACGAGCGGCTCATGTCGACGCCTCCTCGCGCCGGAAGTGGCGAACTTGGTAGATGAGCACCGGCGTGACCGCGATCAGCAGAACCACCACGATGGCTGAGGCGCGGCCGGCCTCATCACGCGAGAACAACTCGGTGAAGAAGAGGTTCGCGATGACGTTGGAGTCGTCGCGGCCGTCGGTGAGGACGTAGACGATGTCGAAGACCTTGAGCACGAGAATGAGGACGGTGATGAAGACCGTGATGATGGTTCCCCGGATCTGTGGGACGACGACCCGGAAGAAGATCTGCAGCTCGCTGGCACCGTCGATGCGAGCCGCCTCGAGCGTCTCCTCGGGCACCCCTTTGATGGCCGACGACAGCAGGATCATCGCGAAGCCGACCTGGAGCCAGACCAGGATGACCATCATCAGGAAGGAGTTGAGCTTGAAGTCGTTGATGGAGAGCCAGGTCTGCGGCTCTCCCCCGAAGGTCTTCCAGACCGCATTGAGCAGGCCGACCTGTTCGGCGTCCCTGTCCCGATAGGCGTACACGAGGAGCCAGATGGCCGACGCGCCGACGAACGAGATCGCCATGGGGAGGAAGATCGTCGACTTGGCAACCTTCTCCCCGTTGGTTGACAGCTTGTCGGCCAGCACCGCCACGAGAACACCGATGACCACGGTCACTGCGGGCACGACCAGCAGCCACAGCAGGTTGTTGACGATCGAGGAGCGGAACTCCTCTTCGCCGAAGATGGCCGTGTAGTTGTCCAGTCCGACGTAATCCGTGCTGTCGGAGTTGGCGAACGAGTAGTTGATCGTCTGGAGCACCGGATACAGCAGCATGAAAGCGATCAGCCCGAAGCCGGGCAGCAGGAAGGCGTAGGGGATCACGCCTCTCGACAACCGGTCAGGCAGCCCCTCGACGAACATGTTGAGGAAGTAGAAGAGTGCACCCGCACCGGCCACGCCTCCGACCAGCGCGAGCAGGGCGATGACGAACTTGTTGCCGAACCACTCAGGGTGGTAGCCGAAGGCCAGGAACAGGTTGCCGACTCCCCACACGATCAGGGCCATGCCGACAATCCCGATGAGGATCTTCGAGAGGTCGGCCTTGCCGTAGACCTTGGGTTCTCCACGCGCCCCGTGGTGGGTCACAGTGCTCATTCGGTCGGCCAGGAGTTCTCGATGTCGGTGGTGACCTGCTGAGCCGAGTCGCCGTTGGCAAGGGCCACCATGCCGGTCCAGAAGGTGTCGGAACCGACTTCCTTCGGCATGAGGTCCGAAGCGTCGAAGCGGAACACGTCGGCGTTGGCGACGATCTCCGCGATCTTCTTGGTAATGGCATCGGGATAGTTGTTGGCATCGAACGTCCGGTGAGGCGAGAGCCAGCCCCCGGCCTGCGCCCACTCGACGCCGAACTTGTCTGAGGTGAGGAACTCCATGACCCTGATGGCGTCCTCGTCGTTCCCGTTGAACAGCGCAGCAAGGTCGCCGCCGCCGAGGATCGGCTGGCCGGCGAACCCGTCTGCCGCGGGCGGGAACACGAACAGCCCGACGTTGCTGTCCAAGTCGGCTGTGACGGCGTCCGGCAGGAAGCCCAGGATGAAGTTGCCCTGCCGGTGCAGGTAGCACTTGGGCGACGCCTCGAACGCCGGGTTGAACGAGTCACCGAAAGGCGTGTTGAGGACGCCCCGCGAGTTGCCGAACGACTGGCCGCTAGCCAGCGTCATCGTCTTGAACGCGTCGAACGCCGCGATGATCCGGTCGTCGTTGAACGGGATCTCGTGCGCGACCCACTCGTCGTACACGTCAGGACCCCAGAGTCGCAGGACGAACTCCTCGATCCAGTCGGTGCCGACCCAGCCCGTCGCCTGGGCGTCAGCCCAGCCCATGCACCACGGCGAGGCACCGGCTGCCTTCATCTCGTCCCCGATCGCGGCGAGCTCTTCGAGCGTCTTCGGCTCGGCGGCGTACCCCGCCTGGGTGTACGTCTTGTTGTTGTAAAAGACGAGACTCTTGACCGCCATCCGCATCGGAGCCCCATAGATGCGACCGTTCAGGTTGACCGCATCGAGGAAGCCGGGCACGAGGGTCTTCTTGAGCGTGTTGTAGTCGAGGTAGGTGTCGATCGGCTGGATGTCGCCGTCTGCCGCGAGCTCGAGGAGACCGCCGGGCTGGGGGAACAGAGCGATGTCCGGGGTGTCGCCTGACGCTGCCTTCTGCTTGATCGTCGTGGCGATGTCCTTGTCGGACACATAGTCGATCTCGATACCGGACTCGTCGGCGAACCCCTTGAGGGACTCCTCGAACGCGGCCTGCTCGCCACCGCCGAAGGCGCCCATGATGACGACCTTCTCGTCACCGTCCGACGTCCCGCCGTCCGCGACACCGGAGCCACCTGGTCCCGCGCCGTCGCTCGTGTCGGGATCCTGCAGGCATCCGGCGGTGGTGAGCGCGATAAGTGCGCACGCCGCGGCCGCTGCAGTTTTCCGGGGTGAAACCGAGATCTTCATGCCCGCTCCCTCAGTCAGTGCCCTCCCGAAGGGACTACCCACAAGAGGGGCCGCCGAACCTCGACGTCCACGTGTGACGCACGTCACTTTGCATGTGTCTTGTTTCTACTCCCTCCGGCGACAGGAGTGCAACGGGAACTAGGTCCTTACGGCGTCAGTGACGGCGTCGCGGGGAGCTCTCGCCGGGCAGCGGCTTGCGCTTGATGTTCACCGAGCCCATGAGCGCGATGCCCTTCACCCGGACGACCGGGGAGTCGCTGGTGGTCTGGGCCTCGACGCGGGGCCGCGACTCGCTGTAGTCACCCATGAAGCCGAACCCGTCGCAGATGACGATGGTGTACGGGTTCACGATGACATCGACGCTGCCCATGAGGGCCGACGCGTTGATGGCCACCTCGCGGTGCGTGAAGACAGCCTGACGAAGGTCGATGACCACGCTGCCCATCAGCGCGAACGCCGAGTGGCTGGCCCCCACCTGCCACGGGCCGCTTCGACGGGTCTCCGACATCATCGCGAAGGAGCTCGAGTACGCCGGCCCGGCCACCACGTGGCCGGTTGGCCGCTGAAGCGGTAGCGGCTTCGTGCCGACAGCGGGTAGATCGGCAGTGATCGGGACGAGGTCGGCGTACGTCTTCGCCGCGAAGGTCGCCTCGAGCCGCTCGTCGAGCTCATCGAGGTCGATGCGGCCCTCACCTGCCGCTTGTCGCAGCACCTCGGCCACCTGGTGGCGTTCCATGTCCGAGATGCGCAATCGGGCAGGCTCGATCGATCCGTCTCCCTGCATGGCATTAGCCTAATCGGGTGACCGCGCAGCCTGACTTCCAGTACTCCGACCTGCTTCCCATCGGCGCCGACGACACGCCGTACCGGCTGCTGACGACCGAGGGCGTGTCGACGTTCGAGGCCGGCGGTAAGACCTTCCTGCAGGTCGACCCGTCCGTTATCCAGCTGCTGACCGCCGAGGCGATGCATGACATCAGCCACTACCTGCGGCCCGCGCACCTCAAGCAGCTCCGCAAGATCATCGACGACCCCGAGTCCTCCGGCAACGACCGGTTCGTGGCGCTGGACCTCCTCAAGAACGTCAACATCTCCGCCGGTGGCGTACTCCCGATGTGCCAGGACACCGGCACCGCGATCGTGATGGGCAAGAAGTCCGAGGGCGTGATCACCGGCGCAGACGACGCCGAGTGGATCAGCAAGGGCGTGTTCGACGCCTACACCAAGCTCAACCTGCGCTACTCGCAGCTCGCGCCGCTGAACATGTGGGACGAGAAGAACACCGGCACGAACCTGCCGGCCCAGATCGAGCTCTACTCCACACCCGAGCACGGCTCACCGGCCTACAAGTTCCTGTTCATGGCCAAGGGTGGCGGCTCGGCGAACAAGTCGTTCCTCTACCAGGAGACGAAGGCCGTACTGAACCCGAAGCGGATGCTCGAGTTCCTCGACGAGAAGATCCGGTCGCTCGGCACCGCCGCCTGCCCGCCGTACCACCTGGCTGTGGTCATCGGCGGCACCTCTGCGGAGTACGCCCTGAAGACAGCGAAGTACGCCTCCGCGCACTACCTGGACAACCTGCCAACCTCCGGCTCCATGTCGGCCCACGGCTTCCGCGACCTCGAGCTGGAGGAGGAGGTCTTCAAGCTGACCCAGTCCTTCGGCATCGGTGCACAGTTCGGCGGGAAGTACTTCTGCCACGACGTCCGCGTCGTCCGGCTCCCCCGTCACGGCGCCTCGTGCCCCGTCGCGATCGCCGTCTCGTGCTCGGCCGACCGCCAGGCCCTGGCCAAGATCACCCCTGAGGGCGTCTTCCTCGAGCAGCTGGAGACCGACCCGGCGCAGTACCTCCCCGACCCCACCGAACAGCACCTGATCCAGGGCGGCGAGGTCGTCAAGATAGACCTGACCCAGCCGATGTCCGACATCCTGGCCGAGCTCTCACGGCACCCTGTGAAGACCCGTCTCTCGCTGACCGGCCCGCTGGTCGTGGCCCGCGACATCGCGCACGCCAAGATCAAGGAGCGCCTCGACGCCGGCGAGGAGATGCCGCAGTACATGAAGGACCACCCGGTGTACTACGCCGGCCCGGCGAAGACACCCGAGGGCTTCGCGTCCGGATCCTTCGGACCTACGACGGCAGGTCGGATGGACTCGTACGTCGACCAGTTCCAGGCCGCAGGGGGCTCCATGGTGATGCTGGCCAAGGGCAACCGATCGCTCCAGGTCACCAAGGCGTGTGATTCGCACGGCGGCTTCTACCTCGGCTCCATCGGTGGCCCGGCCGCCCGCCTCGCGCAGGACTGCATCAAGTCCGTCTCCGTCATCGAGTACGAAGAGCTGGGCATGGAGGCGGTCTGGAAGATCGAGGTCGAGGACTTCCCCGCGTTCATCGTCGTCGACGACAAGGGCAACGACTTCTTCCAGGACCCCTCGGGTGCGGTGAACGTCCCGCTCAGCGGGATCCGCGTGCGGTCCGCCGAGAAGGGATGACTCAGCCATCGGTGGTCGAGCCGGACGCTCGCCGCCAGGCGAGCTACGCGTCGAGACCCTCCGCCGGCGCGGAGTCAACGGGACCACCCTCGCGGTGGCGCATCCGCCAAGTGATCCCATGCTTCTTCGAAAGCTCGGGTAGGTCCTTGAAGCGTCCCTCGATCAGGGCAAGGCGCTTCGCGCGCGACCAGTTCTGGATCTGCTTCTCCATCGTGAACGCATCGTCGACCCTCTCGTAGTCTGCTGCCCACGCCAGCTCGACGGGTGTAGAAGCTGCCGTCACTGCACTTGAGGATGTAGACCCATGCCAGTCGCCAAGCCCACCGGCCGTTGACGGCGGATTCAAGCGCGTGACAGCTGCCTGTGGACGAGTTGTCGGTCACGTCACCTTGGTCTCGACGCGTCGCTCGCCCGGGGGCTCGCATCCGGCTCGACCACCGATCGTTGGGCACTATTGGCGCATGTCGTACGAAGAGGTGGCTCGGGCGACGTCGGAGCGTGGGGACGTGGTGCTGCGCCGCGAAGGGCCGGTGTTCGAGCTGCGCGTCAACGGCTTGTTCGTGATGGACACCGCGGAGTCGGGGTCCGAGATCGAGCTGGCGCGGGCCGCGCTGCGGCTCGTCGACCGCCCGGAGGCCGTGCTGGTCGGCGGGCTGGGGCTGGGGTTCACGGCTCACGAGGTGCTCGCGGATGTGCGGGTGCAGCGCCTGGTCGTCGTGGAGATCGAGGAAGCGCTCATCGAGTGGCTGCGGGACGGCACCGTGCCGCACGGACCGTCGTACCTTGCCGACGAGCGGGTGACCGTGACGAACGCCGACATCCGGGTTGCCGTTGCGGAGACGCCGCCCGGCACCTTCGACCTCGTGCTGCTCGACGTCGACAACGGCCCCGGCTATCTGGTGTACGACGAGAACCGGGCGATCTACGAGCAACCGTTCCTCGAGGACGTCCGTGAGGTGATCGTGCCGGGCGGTGCCCTCGTGATCTGGTCGGCTGCGGAGAGCACGGCCCTGCAAAAGGACATGGCTGCGGTGTTCGGGAGCTGTGAGGCGATCCCGCATCCGGTCCAGCTGCAGACCCGGGACGAGCTGTACTGGCTGTACCTGTCGCGGCTGCCCGTCAGGTGAGCTGGCCCTGGTCGGCCACCCATGCGGCGACCTGCGTCCGCGACGTGAAGCCGAGCTTGCTCAGGATGTTCTCGACGTGGCCTTGAGCGGTGCGCTGGGAGATGACCAGACGCGCGGCGATGGCCTTGTTGGTGAGCCCCTCGGCGATCAGTTCGGCGACCTCACGCTCGCGCGCGGTGAGCACCTGGGCGGCCCCGGTCACCCGCTCGACCGGCTTGCGCTGCTCCCCCAGGGCGAACGCCATCGCCTGGGCCAGGTCGAGGTCAGCACCGTGCCGCCAAGCCGCGGCGTACGCCTTCTCGCCTAGGTCCGCCTTCGCGGACGCCTCGCACTCGGAGTACGCCGCCACGAGGTCGGGGAAGGTCGCGGACTGGGTGCCGACGTCCCGCGACAGCGCTGCCGAGGCGCCGAGGAGCATCGTCGCGCGCTCCGCCTGATCCCGGCGCATCGCGACGAAGGCCAGTGCCTCGAGGCACCACACCGAGCCGAGCAGGTCGTTGAGGACAACTTTGAGCCGGAGGCTCTCCTCCAGCAGCGACGTCGCCCGATCCAGGTCACCCTCGCGCCACGCGACCAGCCCGTAGGCCCACAACGAGTAGGCCTGTGACCAGGTCTCCCCTCGGGGCTGCGTGATCGCGAGGACCTCCTCGTGGCACGACTTGGCCAGGTCGCCGTCGCCGGAGAAGCCCGCGGCGAGTGCGAGCCCGATCAGCGACTCGACGAGACGATCGAGGTCTCCTTGACGGCGGAACAGGTCGACCGCGACACGGAGTCGTTCGACCGCATCGGTCGGCGCACCTCGGAAGAGCCCGTGGACCCCGGCGGCGTGGGCGGCGATGCCGAGCAGGTGCTCGCCACCCAGCTCGGAGGCGAGCTCCTCGCACTCCGTCAGCTGCTGGGTCGCGGTGGCCAGGTCACCCTGCATGCCAGCCAGTGCGACCGCGCTATAGAGCGACCGCACCCGCTCGGGCTCACGTCGACCGTCGGTCTGGGCCAGAGCCCGGCCCAGCCAACGCCGCCCCTCGGTGAGGAGCCCGCGCGACACCCAGTAGAGGTGCAGCGACTCGGTGATGCGCAGGCTGGTGAGCGCGTCACCCGGCGACAGGACGCTGTAGTCGAACGCGGCACGGATATTGGGCACTTCGCGGTCGAGTCGGCGGGTCCACGTCACCTGCTGCGGGCTCATCCACTCCATCCGAGAGCGGATGGCCAGGTCGGCGTACCAGTCGCGGTGCCGCTCCCGGACTTGGGAGTACTCACCGGTCTCGTGCAGGCGCTCGAGGCCGTACTCGCGCAACGACTCGAGCAGCCGGAATCGGGCGCGATCGCCGGCCTCGATGCGCGTCACGATGGACTTGTCGACGAGGGATGCGAGCAGGTCGAGCGCGTCGAGCTGGTCGAGGTCGCCGAACGCGCAGATCCCCTCCACCGCGTCGAGCTCGAAGCCACCGACGAAGACCGAGATTCGGCTCCACAGCGACTGCTCGAGCGGCGTGCACTGGTCGTAGCTCCAGTCCACGCACAGGCGGAGCGTCTGGTGCCGCGCAGGTGCGACGCGGCTTCCGCCGACGAGCAGGCGGTATCGGTCGGCCAGCCGGTCGGCGAGCTCCTCCGGCGACAAGGTTCGCAGCCGCGCGGCGGCCAGCTCCAAGGCAAGGGGTACGCCGTCGAGCTGGTGCACGATGCGCAGGACGGCTTCCTGGTTGGCGTCGTCGACCTTGAACTCGGGGAGCGCGGCGGCCGCTCGGTCGGCGAACAGGTTGATCGCGTCGAACTGGGGCAGCCCTTTCAGTGCGGGCGGCTGGGCGAGGTCCGGCACCGGCAGCGGCGAGATGCGCAGGGTCGCCTCCCCCTCGATCCCGAGCGCCTCACGACTCGTCGCCAGGATGCGCAGCTTCGGGCAGGTGCGGCGCAGGGTGTCGGCCAGCTTCGCCGCATCGGCGACCAGGTGCTCGCAGTTGTCGAGGATCAGCAGCAGGGTCCGGTCCACCAGGTAGCCGAGAAGCGACTCCTGGGGCGTGTCGCCGGGCTGCTCGCGTAGCCCGAGCGCCGTGGCGACGGCCTGCGGGATGAGAACGGGGTCCTGCACCTCGCCGAGCTCGACGAGCCACACCCCATCAGGGAATGCCTTGGTCAGGCCCGCGGCTGCCCTGAGGACCAGGCGGGTCTTGCCGACGCCGCCGGGGCCGGTCAGCGTCACGAGGGTGGACGTCGTGAAGAGCCGGCGGATCTCAGCCAGCTCGTGGCGTCGACCGACAAAGCTGGTCACCTCTGTGGGAAGGTTCCCCGTTCTCGACGCAGCCATCGACGGCATCCGTCTCCTCGCCCTTCTCGCTCCAGTCCAATTTCATCGTAGACGTGACGGGTAGGTTCGGGGGGTGAGCGACAAGTATCGCGTCGAGCGCGACTCGATGGGCGAGGTGAAGGTGCCGCGCAACGCCCTCTGGCGCGCGCAGACGCAGCGCGCTGTCGAGAACTTCCCGATCAGCGGCACCCGGCTCGAGCGGGATCACGTGCGCGCGCTGGCCCTGGTCAAGGCGGCCGCCGCCCGGGTCAACAACGAGTTCGGGGTGCTCACCGACGAGCAGGCGACAGCCATCCGGGACAGCGCAGCGGAGGTGTACGGCGGAAAGCACGCCGACGCGTTCCCTGTCGACGTCTTCCAGACCGGCTCGGGCACGTCGAGCAACATGAACATGAACGAAGTCCTGTCCAGCCTCGCGCAGCAGCGCGGCGTCGACGTACACCCAAACGACCACGTCAACGCGAGCCAGTCGTCCAACGACGTGTTCCCGACCTCGATCCACGTCGCAGCGACGCAGTCCGTGGCCGACCACCTGATTCCGGCGCTCGACCATCTCGCCCAAGCACTCGAGGCGAAGGCCATCGAGTTCGGTGCCACGGTCAAGGCCGGACGCACCCACCTCATGGATGCCACTCCAGTGATGCTCGGCCAGGAGTTCGGCGGGTACGCCGCAGCGGTCCGGCTCGGTGTCGAGCGGCTGAAGGCGACTCTGCCGCGCGTAGCCGAGCTGCCGCTGGGAGGCACCGCCGTCGGCACCGGCATCAACACGCCGTACGGCTTCTCCAAGCGCGTGATCGAGGAACTCGCCGACGTGACCGGCCTGCCCTTCACCGAGGCGCGCAACCACTTCGAGGCCCAGGGGTCGCGTGACGGCCTCGTCGAGCTGTCGGGCCAGCTGCGCGTCATCGCCGTGTCACTGACGAAGATCTGCAACGACCTGCGCTGGATGGCGTCCGGACCTCGGACCGGTCTCGGGGAGATCAACCTGCCGGACCTCCAGCCGGGGTCGAGCATCATGCCGGGCAAGGTCAACCCGGTCATCCCGGAGGCGACGCTCATGGTGTGCGTGCAGGTCGTCGGCAACGACGCGGCCATCGCGGCGGCCGGCGCGAGCGGCAACTTCGAGCTGAACGTCATGTTGCCGGTGATCGCCCGCAACCTGCTCGAGTCGTTGCGGCTGCTCACGACGGCCAGCCGACTCCTGGCCGATCGCTGCATCGACGGCATCACCGCGAACACCGATCGGCTCCGGATGCTGGCGGAGTCGTCGCCCTCGATCGTCACGCCGCTCAACCGCGTGCTCGGCTACGAGAACGCCGCGAAGGTCGCGAAGAAGGCGCTGGCGGAAGGGCTCACGATCCGCGAAGCCGTCCTCCAGAGCGGGTACGTCGACAACGGCACCCTCACCGAAGAGCAGCTCGACGAGGCGCTCGACGTCGATGGGATGACCCACCCTTGAGCGAGCTGCGGAGAGCTGCCTTGCTGGTGGGCGGCTGCGTGGTCCTGGGTCTCGGCGTCGCCATGCTCCTGTTGGCGGCGCTCGGATCAGACGGCTACTCCACGTTGGTCAACGGCATCCGGCTCACGACCGGCATCCCCTTCCTCGCCGCCAACGTGCTGGTGAGCATCGCCTTCGTGCTGATGGCTTGGACCCGTGGGCTCCGGCCGGGCATCGGCACCGTCGTGCAGATCGTCCTGGTCGGGCTGACCGTCAGTCTGCTCCTGGAGTGGTGGGAGGAGCCGTCGTCCCTGGCCGTTCGAGTGGCGCTGCTGATCGGCGCACTCCCGGTCCTCTCGCTCGGCATCGCGGCGTACCTCGGGAGTCAGTCAGGCGCAGGTCCAGCCGAGGCAGCGGCTCTCGCGTGGGACCCGCCCGTGCCGTTCCGGTGGAGCTACTCGGCGGTGCAGATCATCGGTGCCACGGTCGGGTGGCTGCTGGGCGCCGCGATCGGCCCTGGAACGGCCGTGAGCTTCCTGTTGGGCCCGACTGTCGACCTGGCCGCGAGGTTCCTGAGGGTCGACACCGCACAGCCGCGAGTCCGCTCCTCGGTGAACTCAGAATTGCAAAGTTGATCAACTTACTATAGATTGAACAGCATGTTCACGATGCTGATGGTGCTCGGAGTGCTGTCCGGTTGGGTCGCGGTCGCCGTAGCGGTCGGGCTGACCGTCGCGCGCAGCATCGCGGTGAGCCATCGGGGACCGAAGCCCCTCGTGCCGGCGCACCGAGCAGACAGCCGGCACGCACTCGCGGCCTGATCGCCGCGGATTGCGGCGATCAGCTAGTACCAGCCGGTGGATTGGGAATGACCCCAGGCGCCGCAGGGGCTGCCGTAGCGGGCCTGGATGTAGCCGAGGCCCCAGCGGATCTGGGTCTCTGGGTTGTACTGCCAGTCGGCGCCCGCGGTAGCCATCTTGGAGCCGGGAAGCGCCTGCGGGATCCCGTAGGCCCCTGAGTACGGGTTCGCGGCCCGGGGGTCCCAGCCGCTCTCGTGGGACCACAGCGAGTCCAGGCAGCCGAACTGGTCCTGGCTCCAGCCGTACTCGATGAGCATCGCCCGGGCGATGTCGCGCGGGTCGCCGGTCGCGAGCTCCTCCGTGCGGGTGAACTGGCCGCCCGAGTCCTGAGCGAGGACAAGCGCCTTGGCGGCGTCGACGTCCTCACGCCGGTCTCCGCGCGAGGCCCCGATGGTCCGGTCGCGTACCACCGTCGGGTCGTCGCTCGGGCGCAGGTCGGCGGTCGAAAGCGCGGCGGTCACGGCATCCGGCCCTTCGCTGGAGAACGCCACGCCTCCAGAGACCGCCACACCGGTCGTCGCGACAGCCAAGCCGGAGAAGAGCACGCCCTTCCTGATGCCCTTCTTCAGAGCAGGTTCCACAGGCGCGCCACGGTGCTTAGGCACATGCGTGTCTTTGCTACTCACGGGCTCACAAACTGCTCGGCGACGGGGCGGGCGGGACCGTGGTCCCTTGCCGCGCGCCCCCGTACGCGTCAGCAAAGGATCCACCTTCCCTCATAGGACGGAAAGGGTCAAATCCGTCTCTAGACCGTGACGTGCTCCAACATCTCGGTCACGAGCGCCGCGATCGGCGACCTCTCCGACCGCGTGAGGGTCACGTGCGCGAACAGCGGATGGCCTTTGAGCCGCTCCACCACGGCGACGACACCGTCGTGCCGACCGACCCTCAGGTTGTCCCTCTGGGCCACGTCATGGGTCAGCACGACCTTGGAGTTCGCGCCGATCCGCGACAACACCGTGAGGAGCACGTTGCGCTCGAGCGACTGGGCCTCGTCGACGATGACGAAGGCGTCGTGGAGCGAGCGTCCGCGGATGTGGGTCAGCGGCAGCACCTCGAGCATGCCGCGGTCCAGCACCTCGTCGATCACCTCACTGGAGGTCAACGCCCCCAGGGTGTCGAAGACGGCCTGCCCCCACGGCGACATCTTCTCCGACTCGCTGCCGGGCAGGTAGCCGAGCTCCTGCCCGCCGACTGCGAACAGCGGGCGGAAGACAACCACCCTCTTGTGCTGGCGACGCTCCATCACCGCCTCCAGCCCAGCGCAGAGCGCGAGTGCCGACTTGCCGGTGCCGGCACGGCCACCGAGGGACACGATGCCGATCTCGGGGTCGAGCAGGTAGTCGAGCGCGACCCGCTGCTCCGCCGAGCGACCATGGATCCCGAAGGCCTCCCGGTCGCCGCGCACGAGCTGGACCTGCTTGTCCGGACGCACCCGGCCCAGCGCGCTGCCGCGCTCCGACAGGAGCACCAGACCGGTGTGGGTGGGAAGCTCTCGCGCCTGCTCGAGGTCGATCGTCTGCTCGTCGTACAGCAGGTCGAGATCGCTGCTGGCCACCTCGACCTCGACCATGCCGGTCCAGCCCGACTCGACGGCGAGCTCGGCGCGGTACTCCTCCGCATCGAGCCCGACAGCGCTGGCCTTGACCCGCATCGGCAGGTCCTTGGAGACGAGCGTGACGTCGGCACCTTCGTTCGCGAGGTTCAGCGCGACCGCAAGGATGCGGGTGTCGTTGTCGCCGAGCCGGAAACCGGAAGGCAGTGCCTCGGGGTCGGTGTGGTTCAGCTCGACGCGGAGCGTTCCGTTCTGGTCGCCGATCGGGACCGGCTCATCAAGGCGCCCGTGCAGTACCCGCAGCTCGTCCAGCGTGCGGAGTGCCGCACGCGCGAAGTAACCGAGCTCGGGATGGTGTCGCTTGCCCTCCAGCTCCGTGATGACCACCACGGGGAGGACCACCTCGTGCTCGTCGAACCGGCGTAACGCGCCCGGGTCGGCCAGCAGGACGGAGGTGTCGAGCACGTAGGTACGAATACCTGACGCGTTCTTGCGACGGGCAGTGCTCTTGCTCTGAGCCACGAATTCGCTCCTAGCGACCGGCACGCGCACTCAGCGCCCCGGTCCGTCGATGTTGCTCTGGACCGGGACCGGGCCCGAAAGTCCGAGTGCGGACTTCCGTGACTCGCTAGGTCGTGAATATTCACGAACGGGCCTCCCGACAGAGCCCGGCTTCCCCACCGAGCTCTTGTCCCGAAACTAAGCCGCCCTCGATGAAGATCCCGCTCGACACGCCCGACCGAAGGTTGAATGTCCTGTGACCGAACGGCCAACTAGTCGGGGCCGTACTCACCGGCCTAGTCGGCGCTCGCGGTCGGTGTAGGCGCGGAGCGCACGCAGGAAGTCCACGCGACGGAAATCGGGCCAGTAGGCCTCGCAGAAGTAGAACTCGCTGTGAGCGCTCTGCCAGAGCAGGAAGCCCCCCAGCCGCTGCTCGCCCGACGTACGGATGACCAGGTCGGGGTCGGGCTGCCCCTTGGTGTAGAGATGCTCGGAGATGTGCTCGACGTCGATGACCTCGGCCAGCTCCTCGATCGACATGCCCTTCGCGGCCTGCTGCTGGAGCAACGCCCGGACCGCGTCCGCGATCTCGCGGCGGCCCCCGTAGCCCACCGCGACGTTGACCAGGACCCCCTTCACGTCCCGAGTCGCGTCGGCAGCCTCCTTGAGGCGGCGAGCCGTCCCGGCCGGCAGGAGATCGAGGGCACCGACCGGGTTGATGCGGTACTCCCTAGTCTCAGCGAGCTCGGCCACCACGTCCTCGATGATGACGAGGAGGGGCTTGAGCTCGGCCTCGGGCCGGTTCAGGTTGTCGGTCGAGAGCAGCCACAACGTGACCACCTCGATGCCGAGCTCGTCGCACCAGCGCAGGAACGGCGAGATGTTGGCAGCACCGGCACGGTGGCCGAACGCCGAGTCCTCCCCGACCTGTTTAGCCCACCGGCGGTTCCCGTCCAACATGACGCCCACGTGCTTGGGCAGCCGATCCAGTGGCAGGAACTTGACGATCCGACGCTCGTACGCCGGGTAGAGCATGCGCTTAACGGAGTCCCTCAGCCTCGCCACGGCAACAGGGTACCTGTGGGGGGTGTCACGGTTGGGCGACAAACTTACGGTGGCGTAGGTACCGTGGACCCATGACCCAACTCGAGGAGCTGAGCGAGGCGATGCGCGCCAAGTTCGGCGAGGTCAAGCCCAAGCTGCGTGGCTGGCTGCATGCCGGCACGGTCCCCGCGATCGTCGCGGCCGGCGCCGTGCTCATCGCGCTGTCGCCGACGCCCGCAGCGAGAGTCGGCTCGGCGGTCTTCATGGCCAGCGCGCTGCTGCTCTTCACGGTCTCAGCGGTCTACCACCGAGGCACCTGGAGCCCGCGCACCTGGGCCTTCCTGCGCCGGTTCGACCACGCCAACATCTTCATCCTGATCGCGGGCTCCTACACGCCGTTCACACTCCTGCTCCTCGAGGGGACGGACCGTGTCGTGCTGCTGTCCATCGCCTGGGGCGGCGCCCTCAGCGGCGTGCTCTTCCGGGTCTTCTGGACCGAGGCCCCGCGCTGGCTCTACGTCCCGATCTACATCGCCCTCGGCTGGGCGGCCGTCTTCTTCGTCGGCGACTTCGCCGCGGCCGCGGCGACCGCCGTGCTCGTGCTGATCATCGTCGGCGGCGGCCTCTACACCCTCGGCGGCATCGTCTACGGGCTCAAGAAGCCCAACCCGTACCCGAGCTGGTTCGGCTTCCACGAGGTGTTCCACAGCTTCACGATCGCGGCCTTCGTGACCCACTACGTGGGCGTCTCGATCGCGACGTACTCGCTGCGCTGACCACTGGTCCAACGCGGCCTTTACGGCAGTTGGATAGCGAGTTACCGTCGAGGAAAGCAGAATCTGCGGTCTGCAAGGAGGTATCTATCGTGACGTCACCGAAGACATCTCACACGGAACCGGAGGGTCCGTGAATTAGCGGGAAACCAAAGTTTGATGGTGCGCGGTGAGTGTTCACTCTCCGCGCATCATCGCTTTCTGCAGCCCCTCGACCGAGGTCACTGGCCGCTGGCAGACCATCCCGCGACACACGTACGCCGCGGGCTGGCCGTCGACGATTGTGCGGCCCTCCATCAGCGGTACGCCGTCCGCGTTGGCGATGACGACCGCGCCAGGGCTGGTCGTACGACGGGCGGCTGCGAGCAGCTCAGCCGACTCCCCCACGACTGCGATCTCAAGCGGGCCGGCCATTGCGGCTTCTGCCGCAGCCAGCGACCAGCCGGCGAACCGCGGGACCTTCTCGCCGAGCCTGCGCACGGCCCGCAGCGCCTCCTCCGCGCGATCGCGATGCTGGCCCGACCCGGTGAGTGCCGCGTAGGTCAGCAGTGCGTGGCACATCGCCGAGTGGCCGCTGGGGCTGGCGTTGTCGGACGGGTCGCGGGGCCGCGCGATCAGGGCCTCGGCGTCATCGGCGGTGTCGAAGAAGCCGCCGTCGTCGCTCCCGAAGTGCGCCATCGCGGTGTCGAGCAGCGCCCCAGCACGCTCGAGCCAGACTCCGTCTCCGGTGGCCTGGACGAGCCCGAGGAACCCGTCCGCAACGAGCGCGTAGTCCTCGAGGACACCGGCGTGCGTGCCGGCCCGCCCGTCGCGAGACACCCGCAGCAGCCGGTCGTCCCGGAGATGTACGTCGACCAGGAGCTGAGCCGCTGCCACGGCCGCATCGACGTAAGTGGGCTCGTCGAGCAGGGCGCCGGCCTGGGCGAGAGACGAGATGGCCATGCCGTTCCAGGCCGCGACGATCTTGTCGTCACGGGCGGGGCGGGTGCGCTCGTCGCGCTTCGCCCGCAGCCGGTCCCGCGTCGAGGCCCACCGGGCCGGGTCGAGCGGATCCTCGAGGAGCTGCAGAGTGGAGCTCCCGTGCTCGAAGGTGCCGGCCAGCTCGACTGCCAGGAGCGACGCCGCCCACTGGCCCTCGTCGCGGCCTAGCGCCTGCTCGAGCTGATCGGGGGTCCACGCATAGAACTTGCCCTCGACGCCGTCCGTGTCGGCGTCCAGCGCACTCGCGAACCCGCCCTCGGGCGTGCGGAGCTCGGCGAGCAGGAAGTCGGCGGTCTCCCTCGCGACGCGGGCCCCCAGCGGCGTACCGGTCTGTCGCCACCAGCGCGCGTAGACACCGAGCAGCTGCGCGTTGTCGTAGAGCATCTTCTCGAAGTGCGGCACTACCCATTCGCGGTCGACCGAGTAGCGCGCGAAGCCGCCGGCAAGCTGGTCGTAGATGCCGCCTCGCGCCATCGCCTCGAGCGTCCCGTCCGCCATCTGCTGTGCAGCCGTCGAGCCGGTCCTGGCCGCGTGACGCAGCAGGAACTCGAGCACCATGCTCGGCGGGAACTTCGGGGCCTTTCCGAACCCATGCCGCTCCGCGTCGTACTCCTGCGCGAGGGTGTTGACCGCGGCGGCGCACACCGCAGCATCGATCGGCTGACCCGAGCCCAGGCTCATCGAGGACTGCAGGTGTCCCTTCAGGTCTTCGGCGACACTCGCCACCTCGTCGCGGCGGTTGACCCACGCGTCCGAGAGGCCGGCCAGGATCTGCCGGAAGGCCGGCTGCCCGTGTCGCGGCTTGTCGGGGAAGTAGGTGCCGGCGAAGAACGGCACGCCCTCCGGCGTCATCACGACCGTCATCGGCCAGCCGCCCTGGCCGGTCATCGCCTGCGTCGCCTGCATGTAGACCGCGTCGACATCCGGCCGCTCCTCGCGGTCGACCTTGATGCTGACGAAGTGCTCGTTCATCACCGACGCCGTCAGCGAGTCCTCGAACGACTCGTGCGCCATCACGTGGCACCAGTGGCAGGCGGCGTACCCGACGCTGAGCAGCACCGGCAGGTCACGTTCGCGCGCATCTGCGAAGGCCTCCTCGGACCACTCCCACCAGTCGACAGGGTTGTCGGCGTGCTGGAGCAGGTAGGGCGAGGTGGCGTCCTTGAGGCGGTTCACTGGTCCAGCCTCTCACCCCGATTGATGTCGCTTTCACCCCGGATTGCGGAGTTCGGAGTTACCGTGGTTGGGCGACAGAGGGGCCACCGACTGTCGCTTGGGAGAGGTGGCAACTAGGGAGCACACGCATCCGCAAGGCTCGGCATCCCCATGCCTTTGCCTGCCCGGATGCTGCATGACACCACGCCCTCCGGACCAGGGAGAGGAGTGGACTGGGAGGAAACTGGTCATGGGATACAGAAGACTTCTGGCTGCCCTCGTGGCAGTCCTATCGGCAGGGCTGCTTTCGATCGGCCCGAGCGCGCCTGCGTCCGCGCGCGCCACCGATCAGAACCCGCTCGCCGCGGGCGTCTGGGGTGTGTACGACGGTGTAGCCGACGGCATCTACCCGGCCTTCGAGCTCGCCGGCGCCCTGACGAGCCTGCTTCTCGGGAAGATCGCCCTGGCGCCACGGACGCGGTGGCTGGGGAAGTGGATCTCAGAAGAGGACATCACCTACTTCGTGCAGGATCACATCGCGGACAGCCAGGACGGCGACCCCACGAAGCTGGTCACCATGGCCACCTTCCGGCTCTGGCCGGACAATGAGGACGCCCTCGACGTTCCCCTCACTTTGGCCGATCGTGCGGCCTACCGCCGCTGGGTCGACAACGCCGCCCGCGGCATCGGCTCGTCACGGGTCGCCCTGGTCCTCGAGCCGGACATCGCGGTGGCGCGCAACGGCTGGCGTCCGAACGTGCGTTACCGCCTAGCGCGGTACGCCTCCGAGGTCTTCGGTGCTCTGCCGAACACGTCGATCTACATCGATGCCAGTTCGGCCGACTGGCTGCCGCTCGACGAGGCCATCACCATGCTCCTGAAGGCCGGGGTGGAGAACGCCCGCGGATTCGCGCTCGGGGCCACGCACTACGACTCGACCGCCGCGAACATCCGCTACGGGCGTGACATCGTGGCAGGCCTGGCCCGCCACGGGGTCCCGAACCGGCACTTCGTGATCGACACCGCCGACAACGGGCGTCCGTTCACCATGAAGCAGTTCCGGGTCAAGCACCCCAACGCAGACTTCGACAACGCGGCGACCTGCCGCACGGTCACCGAGACCCGTTGTGTCACCCTCGGCATCCCGCCGACCGCAGACGTCGCCTCTCCTAAGTGGGGGCTGGGCGACAGGGTGCGGGCGATCGCCGCGAAGCACGTCGACGCTTTTCTCTGGTTCGGCCGGCCCTGGCTGACCCGTCAAGCGGCCCCTTTCGACTTGCTTCGTGCCCTCGCGATCGCCAGCACCACCCCCTACTGAGGACAAAAAAGGCAAAGGAAACACCGTCACCCCCGGCGAGGTCGCGCGTTATCGCTGAAGCCGACCATCGACCTCGATCGGGGATGACATGCCGACGCGTGGCTATCGGGGCGCGCGCCTCTGGGTCGTCGCGATCGCTGCCGCGACGCTGCTCGGCCCCCTCTACGGGCCGGCCACGCAGGCCGCCATGCCCGTCGACGGCTGCGGCGGCCCCGTTTTCCGACCCGACGGTCAACTGTGGCAGTGCACGTTCGCCGACGACTTCGACGGCACGACGATCGATACGACGCGCTGGCTGCCGATCCGGACCAGCGCCACCGGGTTCCGCAGCGCCAAGGACTGCTACGTCGACTCCCCGGAGACCATCGGTCTCCGGAACGGCACGCTGCGCCTCAGCGTCGTCCGCCTGGCCGAGAAATTCCTGTGCGAGGACCCCGTCCACGGCAGCTTCACCACCCGCTACGCAGCGGGCTACGTCTCGACGGTCGGGCTCTTCTCGCAGACCTACGGCCGCTTCGAGTTCCGGGCGAAGTTCCCCGCCGCGACGGTTCCGGGCCTGCAGAGCGCGCTCTGGATGTGGCCCGTCGACGGCGAGAAGTACGGCGCCCGCCCCGCCTCCGGCGAGATCGACGTGGCGGAGTGGTTCTCCTCCCACCCGTACCAGGTCGTTCCGCACGTCCACTACCTCGGCGAGGAGTGGGACGTCACCAAGACCAGCTACACCTGCTACATGCTGCGTGCCGACCGCTTCCACACCTACACCGTTGAGTGGGGCCCCAAGCGGATCCGGATCACCTACGACGGCAAGTCCTGCCTCGTGAACCGCTGGTTCCCCTACCCCGGCACGACCTCGGCGCCGTTCGACCACCCGTTCCACCTGAACCTCACCCAGGGCCTCGGCGTCGGGGACAACGCCGTGCAGCCGCGACGTACTCCGCTGCCGGCGACGATGGTCGTCGACTACGTCCGCGCCTGGCGCTAGTTCAATTGCCGAGCGAGTCTCCGGGTGAGGCGGCGTCCACGCACTCGCAAGCGAGCGAGAGCGCCGCGTGCCTCCCGCCTCGCTGCCGGCGGTGATCCGCTGACGGCTCGGAATAGTCGGCTGCGGCTAACGGTTCTAGCCCAAGACTGAGAGGATCGCAGCGTGGCAATCATCCAGCTCACCGCGGACGACTTCGAGAAGACCGTCCTCGAGAACGACATCGTTTTGGTGGACTTCTGGGCCGCCTGGTGCGGGCCGTGTCGGAGCTTCGCCCCGACTTACGAGAAGGCCGCGGAGGCGAACGACGACATCATCTTCGGCAAGGTAGACACCGAGGCCGAGCGTTCTCTGGCCGCGGCCGCCAACATCACGTCGATCCCGACGCTGATGGCGTTCCGCGAGGGCATCCTCGTCTTCAGCCAGCCCGGGGCACTCCCGCCACCCGCGCTCGACCAGGTGATCACCGCCGTCCGCGGTCTCGACATGGACGAGGTCCGCGCGTCGCTGGACGCCCAGCAGCAGTAGTCCCGTGGACGCGACGGCGTGGGACGAGCGGTACGCCGCGGCGCCGCTGGTGTGGTCGGCCGAGCCCAACCAGTTCGTGGCTGCCGAGCTCGCGGACCTGCCCCCCGGCCGAGCCCTCGACCTCGCGTGCGGTGAAGGTCGCAACGCGATCTGGCTGACGTCGCTCGGCTGGCAGGTGACCGGCGTCGACTTCTCCCCCGTCGCGATCGACAAGGCACAGCGGCTCTCGTCCGCCGTCGACTGGGTCGTCGCGGACGCGCTGACCTGGACCGGTCGCGGGTACGACCTCGCCATCCTGGCCTACCTCCAGCTCGCCGCCGCAGAACGCCGTACGGCGGTGCTCAATGCCTGGAACGCACTCGAGCCCGGTGGTCGCCTGCTCGTGGTGGCGCACGACAGCACCAACCTCACCGAAGGCACGGGCGGCCCACAGGACGCCTCAGTGCTGTACACGGCGGAGGACGTGCTCACCGACCTCGACGCGTACGACGTGGTGCGCGCCGAGCGGGTCGCGCGCGTCGTGCCCGCTGCGGACGAGCATGGTGGCGAGGCTGATCGCGTCGCCTGGGACGCGCTCGTGCACGTGATCAGATCAGTGTGACTTGCGGCGCGGCAGTGCCGCGGACGTGACCGCGTCGACGTCGACGCTCTCAATGCCGGCAGCCACCTTGGCCAGCAGCATGACGAACTGTTCGCGCTCATCGGCGTCGAGCACCGAGAACTCCGCAGCGTGCAGCGCCGTCACCTCGGGGAGGAACTCGTCGACGATCGAGCGACCGGCGTCGGTGAGCTCGAGCAGCACCACGCGTCGGTCCTCCTCGTGACGCACTCGGACCACCAGCCCACGCTTCTCGAGCGTGTCAACAAGGGAGGTCACGCTGGCGCCGCTGACGAAGAGCCGTTCGGCGATCTCCGAGTGGGAGAGCGGCTGCTCGGCGCCCTCGAGCGTCGCGAGGAAGATGCGTGCAGGGATCGAGAGGTTGTGGCGCCGCAGCGAGCGGGCATCCGCGTCAGCGAAGAGCCGCGACGTGCGCAGCAGGTTCTGCGCGCACTCGGTCGCGGTGGCGTCACCCGACGGGAACTCGCTGGCGAATGCCTCCCGGTTGACACGACGCGGGGCGACCTCGAGATCCTGGCTCATCGCCCACCGTTCTTAGAATTCTAATAATCAGAACTCTTATTAAATACGCTGATGAGCGTCAGGTCAAGCAGCCGGGGTCGGCGAGTCCCCGTTCGAGTCCTCGGGCTTGGTCGGGACACCGCCCTCGGGAATGTCGATCTTCCCGAGCTGCTTGCGCAGCGAGAAGAAGAGGAACGCGATGAAGGCCCCCAGCAGCAGCACGATGATGAGCGGGATCCACCCGGGGCGCACCTTGGCGGCGGCGTCGTCGGCGTCCATCGCGAGCACGAGCAGGGTGGGGATCATGCGTTCATTGTCGCAAGTACGTCCCGCACGCCGGCGAACAGGTCGTCCTCCGGCAGGTCCGTGTC
>DATILB010000475.1:0-19005 GCA_035477015.1 Nocardioidaceae bacterium
GACGCACTGGGGCTACGACAACGAGGGATCGTCTCCGGACTTCGACAGCGAGACCTATCGCGGGCCCCGCCCGGCCTCAGAGCCCGAGACCTGGGCCTTCAGGAGGCTGGCTCGGCGGGTCGGCTTCCAGTTCATGGTCAACTACCACTCCGCGGCGGAGCTGATCCTCTACGGGACGGGATGGCAGGTCGCCACCCCCACGCCGGACGACGTCATCTACGAGACCATGGCAGGCGACGACGCGAAGCCTGCGATCCCCGGCTATGACCCCGACATCTCGGCCGAGCTCTACACCACCAACGGCGAGACCGACGGCGACGTGCAGGCCAAGTTCGGCACGCTCGCCTTCACCCCCGAGATGTCGACGTGTGACGCTGCTTCGGCCGTCGACCCTGACGACGAGTGGCTCCCCGAGGACTGCGGCAGCGGATTCGAGTTCCCCGACGACGAGGCTCTCATCCAGGCCGAGTTCCTGAAGAACGTCCCGTTCGCGCTCTCGGTGGCACGATCGGCCGCAGACCCGGACGACCCGGCCTCGGTCGTGGGCCGCAAGACCACGCCCTTCCGCGTCGACGCCTTCGACGTCTCGACCGGCAACCCGCAAACGGTGGCCGCTGTCGCCAAGCGCGCGCTGACCAAGGTCCAGCTGCGCTACCGCATCAACGGCGGACCCACCAAGATCGCACCGGCTCCGCTCTGGGCTGGTGGCGAGCGCTACGGCGACGAGAACAACGACTACTACGCCGAGCGTCGGGGTGTCGTCAAGGGCACGAAGGCCGGCGACGAGGTAGAGGTCTGGTTCTCCGGGCACAACGGTCTGCGTCGCGTCGCGAGTCGGCACTTCACCTACTCGGTCGAGTCCAACACGGGCGCCGACGTACTCGTCATCGCCAACGAGGACTACACCGGTGTGAACCCGACCTATCCGCCTGAGGTCACTGGGCCTCAGTACGCCGACCTCTACGTCGACGCGCTCAGCGCCGCAGGCCAGACCGCCGACGTGTGGGATGTTGACGCGCAGGGGGTGCCCCACGACTTGGGCGTGCTCTCGCATTACGACGCCGTGGTCTGGTACCTCGGCGACAACCGGCTCACGCAGGACCCGGAGGACGAGGCGATCGACACCCCGTTCGGGGAGCTCCCCGACATCGGAGTCGCCGAGAGGCAGCAGTACCTCACGATCGCCGTACGTGACTACCTCAACGAGGGCGGCAAGCTCGTCCACATGGGGGAGACGGCCCAGTACGAAGGCCTGACCGGCATCAGCGACGCAGTAGGAGGCCTCTACTACGGTCTCAACGGAGACCCGACCGCCGAGTGCCACGTTGACTCGGTCGGGGGCTTCTTCAGCGACTGCCTCATCATGGCCAACGACTTCCGGCAGTACTGGCTCGGAGCCTTCGGTCGGATCGACCTCGCCGGCCCTCCGTTCGTCGAGGGAATCGGCACTCAGTCGGGCTTCAACGGAACATTCGGCGGGCCGGTCGTCACCGGGTCGAACCCGGTCGACGAGGCGGGTCTCCTGACGCCGACCAGCGACGTGCTGCCGGTCGACGAGTTCCCGCAGTTCGCGAGCCAGGCGACTGCGCTCTACTCGCTCGGTGAGTCGAGTCCCTACAACCCGATCGAGGGCACGCGCTATGCAGGTGTCCTCCACCAGGACGGAACGTATGCCCGGCTGACCAAGACCGTCGACCTCACAGCGGCCACCGCAGCCGAGCTGCAGTTCTCGGTCTCGTTCGACACGGAGCCGTCGTACGACAACGTCATCGTCGAGGCCAGGACCGTCGGGCAGGAGGACTGGACGACTCTGCCGGAAGCCGGAGGGGCCACCGGCACGACCGTGCCGGCCGAGTGCTCGGACCCGGGCTTCCTGCTCGAGCTGCACCCGTTCCTTCGTCACTACCTCAGCGGCGCCGTCTGTACCCCCACCGGAACCACCGGTGACTGGAACGCCATGACGGGCAACTCCGCGGGCTGGCAGCAGGTCGCCTTCGATCTCGCGGCGTACGCCGGCAGCCAGGTCGAGGTGTCGATCAGCTATGTCTCCGACCCGGGCAGCGGTGGCGTCGGCATGTTCGTCGACGACACTCATGTCGTCGTCGACGCCGTCGATGACGCTGACGGTTTCGAGGGCGGCACCAGCTCCTGGACGCCGAGCGCACCGCCGGCCGGCAGTCCGACCGATGCGGCCCAGTGGCAGATCAGCGAGGCTCTGATCGAGCTCGTTGCAGGCACATCGACCTCGGACACGTACCTGTTCGGGTTCGGCCTCGAGCAGCTGGATGACGCGGGTGACCGCGCCGACCTGATCGGCAACGCGTTCGAGGACTTCTTCGGATAGAGCTCGCGAGACTGATCCGGTGAACAGCCACGGGGGCACCGGTCTCAGCGTTCGACCAGGCCCACTCACTCGGGTGGGCCTGGTCGCGTTCCTGCTCGTCAGCCTGGTCAGTGCGCTGATGGCCGGGCTGGTCGGCGTACTCGACCTCTCGGGTCGCTCGGATCCTTTTGTTGACGTCCGCGAGATCTGTGGCGACTCGGGCTTCCAGGCGTTCTGGGACCGCTACGGCTGGGCGTGCCTGCTCGCCCTGGCGGTGGCGCTCGCGGCGTCGGCGATCCTCGTTCCCGTGCTCCTGCGCAAGGGTCGCAGGATGCTTGCGCTGGCACTCATCGCTGTCACCTTGTTCACCGCCCCCATCCCATGGCTGATCCAGACGCAGCAGCCGCCCGACGACGTCGTCGTCTGCTTCCAGCTGTGAGTGACAGGACAGCGCCCGAGGGCCAGGATGTACACCAGGCTCATTCCCCTCCAGGAGGTTCGATGCTCTTCCACATCACGCAGGTGCACACCCCGGAGACTTGTCCCAAGGGCGAGGGTGGCTCCAACTCGCTGTTCGACGCGAGCGCCGAAGGCGTCAAGCTGCTCGGCCGCTACGGTGCGAACGCCCAGCACACGATGTTCTACGTCGTCGAGGCCGACGACGCGATGGCCATCCAGAAGTTCCTGTGGCCAGGGTTCAAGCGGTGCACGAGCACCGTCACGCCCGTCAACCTGGAGTCTGTCCCGCTCTGACACGACTCAGGACATGAGCAGTGCCGCGGCACCTAGCGCGACTCCGATGCAGAGCCCGAGGAGGAGCGCGGTGCCGAACGGCGAGAACAAGGTGAGGACCAGGGTGCCGAGCAAGGTTCCGCCCACCACGAACGTGAGACCGATCCCGGTCCTGCTCCCGAAGTCCCGGCCCATCGACTCGAAGACAGCTCCGACCACCAGGTAGCCCACCCAGAGGACCAAGCCGAGCGCGACGAACACCACGAGCGCCAGCAGGACGAGGGCGCCGCCCTCCGCGTCAGCCATGCTGGGATTACGCGTCGGCGGGGAACGGGACGCCGGTCGCCGAGTGGCAGCGGTACCCGTGCGGGTTCTTGTAGAGGTACTGCTGGTGGTAGTCCTCGGCGTAGTAGTACGTCGGAGCAGGCTTGATCTCGGTCGTGATCGGGCCGTAGCCCTTCGTCTGGATCACGGGCTCGTAGACGGCCGTGAGCTTCCGCGCGACCTCCTCCTGCTCCGCCGTCGTGAAGTAGATCGCCGAGCGGTACTGCGTGCCCTGGTCGTTGCCCTGGCGCATGCCCTGCGTCGGGTCGTGGAACTCGTAGAACGCCTTCACCAGGTCGGCGTACGAGACGACCTTCGGGTCGAAGACGATGCGGACGGCCTCGGTGTGGCCGGTCTGACCGCTGCACACCTGCTCGTACGACGGGTGCGGGGTGTAGCCGCCGGCGTACCCGACGGAGGTCGACCACACGCCGGGCAGCCGCCAGAAGATCTCTTCGGCGCCCCAGAAGCAGCCGAGGCCGAAGATGGCGACCTCGAGGCCCTCGGGGACCTCGTCAGTCACGACGGGGGCGTCGAGCACCTTGTGCTTGTCGGCGATCGTGAACCACCCCTGCTCGCGGCCCGCCAGTGCCTGGTCGGCGGTGGGCAGCTCGGACTTGTGGCGACTGAACAGCATGGCTGGCTCTCCTGCGGGTCGGGTACTCCAGTCTGGCAACGGGTACAACAAGGCCCAAGGCCAAGATCTTCCGATCCGGTGACAGGTACCGTGGGTCGAGGGAGGGACCATGGGACTGTTCAAGCGCAAGCGGCCGGAGCTGCCGCGGGACGAAGCGCTGACCTTCATGACCGAGACTCAGGCGACGGCGTTGCGGAGCCTGGTGCGCGAGGTGTTCGCCGAGAGCGGCCGCGAGGTCGTCGTGTACGCCGACCACGTCGTCGACGACTCGGGCGGCCAGTTCGGGCTCTGGAACCTCGCCGCGCTGTGTGCGCCGGAGCCCCAGTCGCGTTGGCGCCACCTCATCGAGGAGCACGTACGCCGGATCACCGCTGCCCAGCCCGACTTCGATGAGCTGAGCGACGACGAGTTCCGCTCCTCGCTCTACTTGCGGCTGGTGGAGGCGAACTCGCTGCCGGACCGCACGTTCTACCCCTACGCCCGCGACATCGGTGAGCACCTGGTGGAGCTGCTGTCGGTGGACATGCCGGAGATGATCACGACCCCTCCTGAGGAGGCGCTGATCAGGCGCGGTGACATCCACAGCCTCAAGCAGGCTGGGCTCGACAACCTACGCAGCGTCCTCGACCAACCGGACGTGGAGGTGCAGACGATCGAGGCACTCGGGTCCGGTCGCTTCGCGGTGGCGACCGGAGAGTCGTTCTTAACGGCCAGCCTCTCGCTGATCCTGCCCGAGGCCATCGCCCGATTCACTGACGAGCGCGATGCCGGGAAGGGGGTGCTCGTGGTGATCCCGTTCCGCCACCAGCTCGCCTACCGCGTCATCGACGGCGATGACTGTGCAGCGGCTCTGAACAACCTCTTCAAGTGGGCCATGCTCGGCTTCGGCGATGCTCCCGGGCCGCTGAGTCCCCATGTCTACTGGGTGCGCGACGGGCACTGGACGCAGATCACGCGCTTCGACGAGGAGGGTCGGCCGTGCGTCGACGTGTCCGAGGAGCTGGCCCTGGCACTCGATCTGACCGACGAGGAGCCGGGCTAGCGTCCTGGGTAGTGTTCGGAGCGTGACCGAACACCAGCACAAGTCCGGCTTCGAGACCCGCGCCATCCATGCGGGGCAGGCGCCCGACCCGACGACCGGCGCGGTGATCCCGCCCATCTACGCGACCAGCACCTACAAGCAGGACGGTGTGGGCGGACTGCGCGGAGGCTACGAGTACTCCCGCTCCGCCAACCCCACCCGCACCGCGCTCCAGGAGTGCATGGCGGCCCTCGAGGAGGGCGAGCGGGGGTTCGCCTTCGCGTCAGGATTGGCTGCCGAGCACACCCTTCTCAAGTCCGTGTGCCGGCCCGGCGACCACGTGCTCATCCCCGACGACGCGTACGGCGGAAGCTGGCGGCTCTTTGCGCGGGTCGAGGAGCCGTGGGGCCTGTCGCACAGCACCGCCCCCGTCTCGGACCTGGACGCCGTACGCGCTGCGATTCGGCCGGGTCAGACCAAGGTGGTGTGGCTCGAGACGCCCACCAACCCGATGCTCAACATCGGCGACATCGAGGCCCTCGCCGGCATCGCCCACGAGGCGGGGGCGATCCTCGTCGTCGACAACACGTTCGCGTCGCCGTACCTCCAGCAGCCGCTCGGCCTCGGCGCCGACGTCGTCGTGCACTCGACGACGAAGTACGTCGGCGGCCACTCGGACGTCGTGGGCGGTGCGCTGGTGGTCCGCGACCTCGAGCTGGCCGACCAGATCGGCTTCCACCAGAACGCCATCGGTGCGGTGTCCGGACCGTTCGACGCGTTCCTGACTCTGCGCGGGATCAAGACGCTCGCCGTACGCATGGAGCGGCACTGCGACAACGCTGAGGCAGTCGTCGACTTCCTGACGAAGCACCCGGCCGTGAGCCATGTCGTCTATCCGGGACTGACTTCGCATCCGGGCCATGAGGTTGCGTCTCGGCAGATGAAGCGCTTCGGCGGGATCGTGTCCTTCCGCGTGAACGGTGGCGTCGACAAGGCGCTGGACGTCTGCGGTCGTACGACGGTCTGGACCCTCGGCGAGTCGCTGGGCGGGGTGGAGTCGCTCATCGAGCATCCCGGGCGGATGACGCACGCGTCCGTCGCGGGCACCGACCTCGAGGTCCCCGATGACCTGATCCGGTTGTCGGTGGGCATCGAGACGATCGACGACCTGCTCGCGGATCTCGACCAAGCCCTGCAGTGAGCTTCGTCTGCGTGGACTTCGGCTCCACGTTCACCAAGGCCGCGCATGTTTCCGCTTCGGGGGAGCTCCTCGGCACGGCCAGCCACCGCACCACCATCGACACCGACGTGCTCGACGGGCTCGACGCGTGTCTGGTCGCGCTGGGGAACCCTTCCTCCGAGGTGCTTGCCTGCTCGTCGGCCGGTGGAGGTCTCCGCATCGCCGTCGTCGGCAACGAGGAGCTCGTCACGGCCGAGGCGGGCAAGCGCGTCGCCCTCTCAAGCGGCGGCAAGGTCGTGTCGGTGCTCTCCGGGCCACCCGCGCTCGAGGACCTGGGGGAGCCGGACGTCGTACTGCTCACTGGTGGGACCGACGGCGGCAATGCCGAGGTCCTGCTTGAGTGCGCCGGTGCCCTGCGCGAGTGGGACGGGCCGATCGTCGTCGCGGGCAACGCCGACGCCGACGTGGCCTCCGTCTTGGCCGGGCGGACGTTCGTCGTCGCGGACAACGTGATGCCTCGGATCGGCGTGCTCGCGCCGGACAGCGCCCGGGCAGCTATCCGCGAGATGTTCTTGGCCCACGTGATCGGCGGGAAGCACCTGTCGTCGCGCGGCGGCTTCGTCGAGATGGTTCGGGGCGCGACGCCGGACGTCGTACTCACTGCGGTCGAGCTGCTCGCCGAGGAGGTCGGTGACGTTGCGGTGGTAGACGTGGGTGGGGCGACCACCGACGTGCACTCGGTGGTCGAGCTCGACCCCGACTCGATCGGTCGCGAGGTGGTCGCCACCACCCGCGTCACTCGCACGGTCGAAGGCGACCTCGGCATGCGATGGAGCGCCGTCTCGACGGTGGAGGAGGGCTTTTCCGCCGGCCTCATCACCGACGACCAGGTTGCCGCTGCCCGCGTCGGTGCGCGCGGTCGACAGTCGCACCCGTCGTACCTGCCCGACGGCGACGCGGCCCGAGCTCTCGACGAACGCATCGCTGCCGCTGCGATCGGTGTCGCCCTCCGGCGCCATGCAGGGAGAGCCCAGGTCGTGTTCTCCCCGGAGGGCCGGGTGGTCGAACGCACCGGCAAGGACCTCCGTGAGGTCGGCCTCCTGATCGGCTCGGGCGGCGTGTTGCGGCACAGTCCCGACCCCGAGTCCGTCGTACGCCGTCACCTCAGCGGTGAAGGCGGCTGGCAGCTCCCCGAGCACGCCCACGTAGTAGTGGACACCGAGTGCGTACTGGCGGCGGCCGGACTACTCGCAACGAACCACCCAGACGTCGCCAGGGGACTGTTGGGACCGCTGACACGTCACTAACGAACCGCCAGGACCGCTGAGACGTCAGCAAATTACGCCTACGGCGGCTGAGACGTCGCGTGGATGCGGGTCTGTGGATGAGTTCTGCGGAGTCAACCCCGTCATCGGGATAGTGACGCCCGTGAAAACCCTCGAACTCCTGCCCCTCGATCGTGCGTTCACATGGAGGGAGGCCCACGCACTCGGAGTCACACGCCGCGAACTCAAGGCGCACATCGAGGAGGCTCTTGTGCGGGTGCTCTTCCGCGGTGTCTTCATCCGGTACGACGTGCAGCTCACCGTTGAGCGACGTACCCAAGCCCTGTCCCTCGTGCTTCCGAACAACGCGGTCGCGACTGACGAAACGGCCGCGTGGCTCCACGGCGTGGATCTTTTCCGAGGGATGGGCGAGGAGGGGTTGCCGCGGCTGCACTTCTTCCAGGCCGAGTCGAACCGTCGACTGCGCACGGACGGCGTCGAGAGTGGCTCGCGGGAACTGGCGATCACAGACGTGATGCGAATGGGGCGCATCCGGGTCACAACGCCATTGCGCACGGCTCTCGACCTGGCGCGTTTGCGCCGCGGACCGAGAGCCCTCGCAGCTCTCGACGGGTTGCTCCGTCTCGGCGTCTTCAGGGTCGGTGATCTGGAGCGTGAACTGGAGAGGTTCAAGGGCTATCGCGGCATCGTTCAAGCCCGCCTGCTCGTGCCGCTGGCAGACGAGCGCTCCGACTCAGTGGCCGAGTCCTGCCTGCGTTTTGAGTGGCTCAGCGCCTCAAATCTTCCGCGGCCTACTCCTCAACTCCCGGTGCACAACCCGTTCTCGCAGTACCCGTGGTTCCTCGACCTCGGCGTCGAGGAGCTGAAGTACGCCGCTGAGTACGACGGGATCGACTTTCACAGCACCCCGGAGCAGCGGGACCGGGATACGCAGAAGCGCGACTACCTCACCGAAGAAGAGGGATGGACGTTCGACGTTTTCACCAAGGACAAGCTCTTCCGTCCGCACTCACATCCGGCGGGGATCATCCAGGCCGGGATTCTTGAGGCGCGTCGAAAGCTTGGCCTCCCGGCGAAGGAACACCGTTGGCCGTTTGCAACCGACGCCTCGCGCCCCTGGGGTGTGCGTATCTGACGTGTCAGCGGTCCTGGCTGTCGCTTCGCGACGTGTCAGCGGTCCTGGCAGTCCCCACGCGACGTGTCGGCGGTCAGTCGATGCTGAGGTACGGGATCCAGCCGGGGGCCTGGGCCTGGAACGCGGCTGGGTCGAGGGATCCGGCACCCTCGGGGACTGCGCCCAGGACGGGTACGCCGGAGTGGCGGGAGAGGTCGTTGCGGTTGTGCAGCTCGGCGAGGCCGGGGTCGTTCGGCCAGGAACCGATGACGATCCCCTGCACGTAGAAGCCGCTGTCCTGGATCTTCCACACCGTGAGGTTGGTGTGGTTCAGGGTTCCCAGCCCGGCGCGGGCCACTACGATCCACTCGATGCGGGGGTCCTTCTCCTGCACCATCCGGGCTATGGAGAGAAGGTCAAACGCCTTGCCGAGGCTGACAGTGACGCCTCCCGCTCCTTCGACCAGGACGGCATCGTGCTCTGCCGCGGCGGTGAGGATGAGGTCGCGCTGGTCGCACAGCCCCGGGAGCTCTACACCTGCGATCGCGGCGGCCGTGTCCGGGGCCAGCGCGTCGGGCAGCCGCACGCCTTCCGCGACGTCGAGGTCGCCCACCAGACGACGAACGACGTCCACGTCACCCGGGTCCCCGGGGCCAACCCCGGTCTGCGCAGGCTTCACCACGGCGACCGAGTCACCTCGCGATCGCAGGATGGTCGCGAGCGCAGCGGTCACCACCGTCTTGCCGACCTCGGTGTCGGTCCCGGTGACGAAGTAGATCGTCATGAAGCCATCATCGGACCTCGCGCAGCACCTTGGCAGCAAGCTTGAGCTCGTCGTCGGTGTGGTGGGCGTGGGCGGTCAGGCGCAGGCGCGAGATGCCGTCCGGTGTCGAGGGTGGCCGGAAGCAGCCGATGCGTACGCCGTTCGCCGCTGCGGCAGCCACCGCGGCGACGGCCTCGCGCGGTCCCGGCATCGGCACGGAGAGTACGGCGCCCGCCGGCGGGTCGACCTCGCACGCTTCCGCGAGCAGTCCTGCGTTGACATGCACCTGCGCCACCAGTGACGGGGACGCCTCGATGACTTGCAGCGCGGCCAGAGCAGCACCGGCAGCGGCAGGAGCGAGCCCGGTGTCGTAGATGAAGGGCCTGGCCCGGTTCACCAGGTGCTCGCGTACGGCCGGGCTGCAGAGCACCGCGCCACCTTGGGCGCCCAGCGACTTCGACAGCGTCGCGGTGGCGATTACTCCGTCGCGAGGTGAGCTCCAGAGCAGACCACGGCCACCCTCACCGGCCACCCCGAGCCCGTGCGCCTCATCGACCACCAGCAACGCGTCGTGCTCCCGGCAGAGGTCGGCCAGCGCGGCGACCGGAGCGGCGTCCCCAAGGACGGAGTAGATCGACTCGACCAGCACCAGCGCACGCGCCTGCTTCCGCGAGGCGAGGGCGGCCGCCACGGCAGCGACGTCGTTGTGCGGAGTCACGATGACCGTGGCCCGCGCGAGCCGGCAGGCGTCGATCATCGAGGCATGGATGTGGCCGTCGGAGATGACCAGCGTGTCCTGGTCAGCCAGTGCGGAGACGACCGAGAGGTTCGCGTGGTAGCCCGTCGAGAAGACCAGAGCCGACTCGTAGCCCATGAACTCCGCGAGGCGGTGCTCCAGCGCCGTGTGGATCGAGAGGGTGCCGCTGACCAGCCGCGAGGCACCGGCGCCGGCGCCGTACTCCTCGGTGGCTCGGATGGCGCCGGCGATCACGCGCGGGTCTCGGGCGAGCCCGAGGTAGTCGTTGCCGGCCAGGTCGAGGAGCGGCTCGCCGCGGTCGGAGTCGACGAGGCGCCGCGTCAGCCCGGCCTCCTCGCGCGCGTCCGCATGGGCGGCGAGCCAGTCGTCGTAGGTGCTCACGAGTGCACCTGCTTCACGGCACCCACGATCGCGGATGTGATCGCAGCGAGGTCATCGGGCGACGCGACGTACGGCGGCATCGTGTAGACCAGGTTGCGGAAGGGTCGAACCCAGACGCCTGCGTCGAGCGCCGCCCGAGTCACCGCCGGCACGTCCACAGCGGACAGGAGCTCGACGACACCCACGGCACCGAAGACGCGTACGTCGCGCACCGCCGCGAGCTCACGTGCCGGGGCGAGACCCGCCTCCAGGTGCGCGCCGATCGAGGCGATGCGCGTCGCGTTGTCGTACGTCGCGAGCAGGTCGAGGCTCGCGGACGCGATGGCGCACGCAAGCGGGTTGGCCATGAAGGTGGGCCCGTGCATCATGGCGCCCGCCTCGGACGCGTCCACCCGCTCCGCAACGGACGCGGTGGTGAGTACCGCGGCCAAGCTGAGGTAGCCGCCGGTCAGCGCCTTGCCGACGCACAGGATGTCGGGCACGACGTCGCACTGCTCGGCGGCCCAGAGCGTTCCGGTGCGCCACAGGCCGGTCGCGATCTCGTCGAAGATCACCAGCGCCCCGTGTGCGCGGGCGAGGGAGGCGAGGTGCTGCACGACGAGCGGGGAGTACACGTGCATCCCGCCCGCGCCCTGCAGCAGCGGCTCGATGATCACTGCGGCGACCTCAGAGGCGTGCGCCTCGAAGAGCGCGGTCGTCGAAGCCATCCAGTCGTCGAGCGGCTCACCCAAGGCTGGGGGTCGGTCGGCGAAGATGTGCTCGGGCACCAGCCCGCGGTACATCGCATGCATCCCGCTATCGGGGTCGCACACGCTCATCGGCGAGAACGTGTCGCCGTGGTAGCCACCGCGGATCGTGAACATCCGGGTGCGTCCCGCTTCGGACACGCTCTGGGCCTGCCAGGCCATCTTCATCGCGACCTCGACCGAGACCGACCCGGTGTCCGCCAGGAACACCTTGTCCAGACCCGGTGGTGCGAGAGCGACCAGCCGCTGCCCCAACGACACGGCCGGCTCGTGGGTGAGTCCGCCGAACATCACGTGAGCCATGGAGTCCAACTGCGAGCGCGCCGCCGCATCCAGCTCGGGTACGGCGTACCCGTGGATCGCGCACCACCACGAGGACATCGCGTCGATGACCTCGACGGGTTGACCGTCGACGCGCAGCCGAAGGCGAGTGCCGGCCGCGGACTCCACCAGGTACGGCCCGGCGTTGGATTCTGGGGGCCGGGTCATCGAGGAGTACGGGTGCCAGAGATGGTCCCGGTCGAAGCTCAGTGCGTCCATGTCGACGCCGTCGTCTCACCGTGCTCGACGCAGCGAGCGGTCCAATGATCGGGGGTCACCTGCACGACCATCCGCCGACGGCACTGGGTGCAGTAGCGGGGTGGCTCGAGCGACAGTCGCTGCGAGCAAACAGAGTGGTCCCCGGAGGACAGGGGATTGCCACAGTGCCCGCAGTACGTCATCAGAGGGTCGCGTTCAGCGCCTTGATCGGCATCTGCAGGTCGTCGAGGAGCGCGAGGTCTTCCTTCGGGTCGCGACCGAGCGTCGTCAGGTAGTTGCCGACGATGACGGCATTGATGCCACCGAGCAGGCCCTCACGCGTGCCGAGGTCGCCCAAGGTGAGCTCGCGGCCGCCGGCGTACCGCAGGATCGTGCGCGGCAGCGCGAGTCGGAACGCTGCGATGGTGCGCAGGGCGTCCTTGCTGTCCATCAGGGGCAGGTCCCCGAACGGTGTCCCAGGACGCGGGTTCAGGAAGTTCAGCGGCACCTCGTGCGGCTCGAGCGAACCGAGCTGGGCGGCGAGCTCCGCGCGCTGCTCGACGGTCTCGCCCATGCCGACCAGGCCGCCGCAGCACAGCTCCATGCCGGACTCCTTGACCATCAGGCAGGTGTCCCAGCGCTCTTCCCAGGAGTGGGTGGTGACCACGCTGGGGAAGTAGGACTTCGCAGCCTCGAGGTTGTGGTTGTAGCGGTGCACGCCCATGTCGACCAGGTCGTCGACCTGCTCCTGGGACAGCATGCCCAGCGACGCGGCGACCTGGATGTCGACGGCCTCGTGGATCGCCTTGACGCCTTCGCGCATCTGGGTCATCAACCGCTCGTCGGGTCCGCGGACGGCGGCGACGATGCAGAACTCCGAGGCGCCCGTGGCGCGCGTCTGCTCGGCAGCCTTGACCAGCTCGGGGATGTTCAGCCAGACGGACCGGACCGGCGAGGTGAACTGCCCGGACTGCGAGCAGAAGTGACAGTCCTCGGGGCAACCGCCGGTCTTGAGCGACACGATGCCCTCGACCTCGATCTCGGGGCCGCACCACTTCATGCGCACTTCGTGCGCGAGAGCGAGCAGCGCGTCGAGCTGGTCGTCGGACGTCTGCAGCACCTGGAGCACCTGCTCCTCGGTCAACCGCTCGCCGCGTTCGAGCACCTGCTCACGCGCGACCGCGAGGATTTCAGTGGCTTCTGCTTGCAGAGTCATGGGCCCCATTCTTGCCCCTTACGTTCACGTCAACACCACGGGGTGTCGCACGTGGAACGCGTCACGCGAAGTGACCCGCGGGTACGGTGACGACGTGGAGCAGAGGAGTCCGGGACGCACCAACAGGTTCCTTCGCATGCGCGACCGTCAGCAGTTCCGATCGGGTCGTCGTCAGCCGGGCCTAGGCCCGCCACGCATCAACGCAGGGGAGTCCGACTTCCGCAAGGCGCGCGTGCCGTACGGCGTAGACCTGGCGGCGTCGTGGTCCTGGCGATTCCTCGTGATCGTGGCGGCCGCCTTCATCATCGCGAAGGCGTTGGGCTTCCTGATGGTCGTCGTGATGCCGCTCGTACTGGCGCTGTTCATCGCGGCACTCGTGGTCCCTGTCGTGGACCTTCTCTCCCGCTGGCTGCCGCGGGCACTCGCTTCGCTGGTCGCGGTCGTCGGCGTGATTACGGGCATCGCCCTGATGCTCACGTTCGCGACCCAGCAGGTCATCGACGGCGCGGACGACCTCGCCAAGCAGGTGGTCGTGGGTCTCGACGAGATCGAGCGCTGGCTCAAGGACGGCCCGCTGGAGGTCAGTGACAAGCAGCTGAACGATGCCGTCAACGGCCTTCAGGACCTGGTCCGGCAGAGCCAGACCCAGATCGTCGACCGCGTGCAGGACGTCGGGACGATCATCGGCCACGTCGTCGCGGGCTTCTTCATCATCCTGTTCGCGACCTTCTTCTTCCTCGCCCAGGGCTCCCGCATCTGGGCCTGGGTCGTCCGGCTCTTCCCCCGGACGGCACGCGAGCGGGCGGACTCCTCGGGTCGGGTGGCGTGGGCGTCGCTTACCCAGTTCGTACGTGCGACGGTGCTCGTCGCGGGCGTCGACGCGCTGGGCATCGCGCTCGTCGCCTTGATCCTCGACGTGCCGTTCGTAGCGGCCATCGGTGTGTTGGTCTTCCTCAGCTCGTTCGTACCGCTCGTCGGTGCCGCGGTCTCCGGGGTGGTGGCCATCCTGGTCGCACTCGTCGACGAGGGACCGATCGTCGCGCTGGTCATGCTGGGTGGCGTGGTCGCCGTGCAGCAGCTCGAGGCGCACGTGCTCCAGCCGTTCCTGATGGGTCGCTTCGTGAGCATCCACCCGCTGGGCGTGATCCTGGCGATCGCCGTCGGCGTGATCGTCGCCGGCATCCCCGGCGCGCTGATCGCCGTACCTCTCGTGGCTACTGTGAACGCAGTCGCCGTGCACCTCGCCGCGGGAGCGACGGAGCCGACCCGGGAGGAGTTCCCGGTAGGCGACGTCACTTAGCTGCGGTGACCGCGGCCTCCGCGTCAACGGCGTCCGTGACGGCGTCGCTCGGCTGCTGGCGTACGGCGAGCGGGATCTCCTTGAGCAGGAGCCCGATGCCGAGCGCCACGACCACCAGCGGGATCGCGACGATGAAGACGTCCTGCAGGGAGTTCGCGAACGCGCCGGTGACGATGCCGTGCATCGGCTCCGGCAGCTCCTTGATCCGCTCCACGTTGTTGGCCAGGTCGCCACTAGCTGGAGCGGCGCCGCTGGCCAGGTGGTGGGTCAGCTGGTGCGACATGACCGCGCCGAAGAGCGCCGTACCGAAGGCACCACCCATCTGCCGGAAGAACTGGATCGAGCTCGTGGCGACTCCCATGTCGGAGCGGTCCACGGAGTTCTGTACGGCGACGATGAGGACCTGCATGGTCATGCCGAGGCCGGCGCCCATGACGAACATCGCGAGCCCGGCGAACCAGTACGGCGTGTCCGTGCCCATGGAGGACAGCAGCACCAGGCCGACGATCGTGACGGCGGCACCGGACGGCGGCAACCGTTTGTAGTGGCCGGTGCGCGACATGTACTGGCCCGCGGAGATCGAGGCGCCGAACAGGCCCACGACCATCGGGATCATCGCCAGGCCGGACTCGGTCGGGCTCATGCCGTCGACGACCTGCAGGTAGATCGGCAGGAAGACCATCGCGCCGAACATCGCCATCGCGACCAGGAAGCCGAAGCCTGCCGAGACGCGGAAGATCGGGTTCGAGAACAGCGCCAGCGGGAGAATCGGCTCGGTGGCACGGCGCTCGACGAACACGAAGACCACGGCGAGGCCGAGGCCCGACACCAGGTACACGAGTGCGTCCCAGGCGCCCCAGCCGAACTCGCCGCCTGCCCAGGCGGTGTAGAGCAGGATGGCGCTCACGCTCGCCACCAGGATGGCCGCGCCGAGGTAGTCGATGGAGTGCTCACGACGAACGTGCTTCATCTTCAGCGCCGCGCTCGTCACGACCAGCGCGACAGCACCGATCGGAACGTTGATGAAGAAGATCCACTCCCAGCCCGGGCCGTCCGCGAACCAGCCGCCGAGTACGGGACCGAGCACGCTCGCCGTACCGAAGACGGCGGCGATGTAGCCCTGGTAGCGAGCCCGCTCCCGGGGCGGCACGACGTCGCCGATGGTCGCGATCGCGAGTGCCATCAGGCCGCCGCCGCCGAGCCCCTGCACGGCACGGAAGGCGATGAGCTGCTCGATGTTCTGCGCGAACCCGGCGAGCAGCGAGCCGAAGATGAAGATGAGGATCGCGATCTGGAAGAGCGGTCGACGGCCGTAGAGGTCGGAGATCTTGCCCCAGAGGGGAGTGCTCGCGGTGGCGGTCAGCAGGTACGCCGTGACGACCCAGGACAGCTTGTCGAGGCCGCCGAGGTCGGAGGTGATCCGCGGCAACGCCGTACCGACGATGCTCTGGTCGAGCGCCGACAGGAACATGCCCGTCAGCAGGCCGCCGAGCACCACCAGGATCTGCCGGTGGGAGAGGTAGCCGTCCTTGTCGGGGGTCACGAGCTGGCGATCCTTCGGTTGAGTCGGTCGAGCAGGGCACGGAGGCTGTCGCGGTCGGCGTCGTCCCAGTCCTCCAGAGCGGCGGCCACGATGTCCCGGCGGCGCCCGATGTGCTGGGTGAAGGCCTCACGGCCCGCGTCCGTCACCTCGATACGGCTGGCACGGCCATCGTCCGGGTCGGTGGTGCGGCCGAGGAAGCCCCGGTCCTCGAGCTGCTTCACGTGGCGGCTGACCGTGGACGCGTCGAGCTCGAGCGCCTCGGCGAGCGAGGAGAGCCGCATCGGGCCGCAGGTGCCGAGCGTCTTCAGGACCGGGACGACCGAGAAGTCGAGGGTGTCCTCCGGCAGCCGCTGGCGCATCCGCCGGCCGAGCGCCATGAGGGTGCCCAGCACGGCGTCCTCGGCGGTGGCCGGTGACTCGTAGGGCGAAGTTTGCATGGTTCAACTATATCTTATTGCGTGTATCACGCAAGTTGTTGTTGAGTGATGCCGATCACGCGGAACCGCTCCTGTGCTGGGCGCGTCGGAGCACTATGAGCCGTCTCGCGGCAGTCCTCGCCTGCGCGTTTCTGGCAGCCGCATGTGGAGGGGCCGCGGGCGTCGTCGACGGCGCCGGCTCCTGGGAGGCAATCGAGCCCAGCCCCCTCTCTGCGCGCAACGGTTCGGTCGGTGCCTGGACCGGCCGGGAGCTGTTGGTCGTGGGTGGCACCACGACAGCCCCGTGCCCCGTCAGGAGCACCTGCGACATGGAAGTTCCTACCGGCAGGCGTGACGGTGCCGCCTTCGACCCGGCCGACGGAACCTGGCGGACGATCGCGCCGAGTCCGGCCCCCATCTTTGAGGCGCCAACGGCCTGGTCCGGCAAGCGGCTCGTGGTCCTCACGTCGAAGGCCACGCTTGCCTACGACCCGGTGGCCGACGCCTGGGAGACCTGGGAGCCGCCTCCGGACATCGAGGTCAACCAGATCGTCCCCACGGACAAGGGCCTGCTGTTCGTCGGCTACTCGTCGCGCGGTCCCGACTCGGCCGACTGGTTGCTGGCTGAAGGCGCGTGGCAGGCCCTGCCGCGGGATCCGTTCGGAGAGTCCTACGACCGCAGCGTCGCCTGGGACGGCGATCGGTACTGGTTGCTGTCGATGGCCGTCGAGCACCACTTCGAGGCTTCGAACGGAACCTCGTCGCGGGTAGCCGTGCTGAGCGACGGCGGATGGCAGGCCGTGTCCGACAGCACGCCGGACCTGGGCTACGGCCAGCGCTGGTGGATCGTCGGCGACAGGCTGGTCGCTCCGCCCCGAGGGGCCGGGAAGGCGGCGTACTTCGACCTGGGCAGCCACACGTGGACCAGTGCGCCGGTCGAGGAGGACCGCGAGTGCGCGCTGCCGGCCGTGGGCGCAGGGGCAGGTTGGGTCGGCGGTGGCGGGTCGCTCCTGCTTGCTGCGAGTACCAAGGAGATTCTGCGGGTGCCGCCCTGCCCAGCGCTCGCGCGCCCAGACTTGGCGGTGTGGGCCGATGACGAGCTGCTCGTCTGGGGCGGTGTCTCCTCCGACAGCGAGAACCAGGCGGTCGGGCTGAGGTGGCGGCCACCGGCGCCGTAGAGTGCGAGCCGTGACAAGGACGTCATTGCCCGACCTTCAGGCTGCCCAGGAACTGCTCCGCGGGATCGCGATCCGCACGCCCTTGGAGGAGTCGCGCTGGCTCTCCGAGATCGCGGGCGGGCCGGTGCTCCTCAAGGCGGAGAACCTCCAGCGCGCAGGGTCTTTCAAGATCCGCGGCGCCTACGTGCGGATGTCCCGGCTCACTCCCGAGGAACGCGCGGCCGGAGTCGTCGCCGCGAGCGCCGGCAACCACGCCCAGGGCGTCGCCCTCGCTGCGCAGAAGCTCGGCATCAAGGCAGTCGTCTACATGCCGACCGGTGCGCCGATCCCGAAGGAGAAAGCCACCCGCGGGTACGGCGCAGAGGTGCGCTTCGCGGGCAACACCGTCGACGAAGCACTGATCCACGCGCAGAAGCACGCCGACGAGACCGGGGCCGTGCTGGTGCACCCGTTCGACCACCCGGATATCGTCGCCGGCCAGGGCACCTGCGGCCTGGAGATCCTCGAGCAGTGCCCCGAGGTGAAGACCATCCTGGTCGCGACCGGCGGCGGGGGACTGATCGCCGGGGTCGCCTCGGCGGTGAAGGCGATCAAGCCGGACGTCCGGGTGATCGGGGTTCAGGCCGAGGGGGCTGCGGCGTACCCGAGCTCGCTCGAGGCAGGTCGGCCGATCCCCCTCGAAACCATGAAGACGATGGCCGACGGCATCGCGGTCGCGCGTCCGGGCGACGTGCCCTTCGCCTGCATCTCGGACCTGCCCGTCGAGTTCCTCACCGTGTCCGAGGAGTCACTGTCACGCGCGCTGCTGATGCTGCTCGAGCGCGCCAAGATGGTCGTCGAGCCGGCCGGGGCAGCGACGGTCGCGGCGCTGATGGACCACCCGGGCGAGTTCGAGACGCCGGCGGTGGCGATCCTGTCCGGCGGCAACATCGATCCGCTGCTGATGATGAACGTGATCCGCCACGGCCTGGCCGCAGCGGGCCGCTACCTCGTCGTACGCGTGCGGATCCCGGACCGCCCTGGCGGCCTGGCTCGGTTGCTCAACGAGCTCGCAGAGGCCGAGGCCAACGTCCTCGAGGTCGTCCATGAGCGCACTTCCGCGGCGCTCCACCTCGAGGAGGTCGAGGTGGCGCTGCAGCTCGAGACGCGAGGGACACCGCACGCAGAAAGGGTGCTGGCCCGCCTCCGCGAGAGTGGCTACTACGTGTCTGAGTAGGACAGCTGAGTACGTCGACGGATCCGCGGACACGCGGTGAAGACCAGACTCGAGTCATGAGCAAACGAGTCGAGCCCACCAACACGTCAGCCTTCTACGCACAGGCGGCCGTTGCCTTCGGCATCGCGATGTTCGCCGTCGTTGCGGGCATCTACTTCCTGCCCGTCGACGGCTGGATGCGCGCCTTCCTGGCGGTCAGCAGCATGTTCCTGGTCTCCAGTGCCTTCACGCTTGCCAAGGTCGTGCGCGACGCCCAGGAGCAGTCGTCGGTCGGCGCCCGGCTCGACCAGGCCCGCGTCGACAAGCTGCTTGCCGAGCACGACCCGTTCGTTCCGGGCCTATAGAAGCTGACG
>DATILB010000476.1:0-28091 GCA_035477015.1 Nocardioidaceae bacterium
AACCTCGAGGACCCCGAGGACATCGGGCTCGACATCGCCACCACCCCACGCGAGCTCCCCGAAGGCCCGATCGCGGCGCTGAACAACTCGTTCGGCTTCGGCGGTCACAACATCGCGATCGCGTTCAGGAAGATCTGAGGGCTCGGCATCCGCAAGGTGGCGACAAAGGAGCAGGGCCTGCCGGCGGACTGCCGGCGTACTCAGCTGAGGACGGACAGATCGATCGCCCGCTTCAGCACCTTCCCCGTTGGCCCGAGCGGCAGATCGCCGACGATCCGCATGATGCGGGGATACTTGTCACCCGCGATCCGCTCCTTGACGAAGGCGGTCAGCTCGTCGGTCGTTGCCTCAACCCCCGGTTTCAGCATGACGATCGCGGCGACCTCCTCCCCGACCTTGTCGTCCAGGACGCCGACGACGGCGGACAGCTGTACCGCTGGGTGGGCGCTCAGCACGGTTTCGATGTCCGACGGGTACACGTTGTGGCCGTTGCGAATGATGAGGTCCTTCTTCCGATCCACGATCTGTACGAAGCCGTCCTCGTCGATCGTGGCCATGTCGCCCGTTGCGAACCAGCCGTCGGCGTCGATCACGGCCTCCGTAGCATCGGGTCGGCCGAAGTATCCCGGCATCACGGCGTGCCCGCGAACGTGGAGCTCGCCAACGTCGCCGACCCCCAACAGCGTGCCGTCGTCGCCGATGACCCGCTGCTCGATACCCCATAACGGTTGACCGACCTTGCCGGGCTTGTGCGAGCCGGGTCCGCAGACATGCGTGATCGGCGAGGTCTCGGAGAGGCCGTAGCCTTCGTATATCGGCACCTGCATCTCGCGTTCCAGCTCCTTCCGGAGCCCGGCGGCCAGACCGCTGCCCCCCGAGGCGAGCCATCGAAGCGAGGACAAGTCCCGCGGCTTCGAGCGTTGTTCGGCAAGCGCCGCTGCGTGCATGCTCGGCACTCCCATGAACAAGGTGATCCGGTGTCGCTCGATGAGGTCGAGAGCTCCGGCCGCGTCGAAGCGCGGTTGAAGGACCAGTTCGACACCGGAGTTCAGGCCCGCGTTCAGGATGCAGGTCTGACCGAACGAGTGGAAGAACGGCAGCGTGGCGAGCGCGACATCCCCCGCTATCAAGCCCACCTTCTCGCTGAAGAGGCGCGTGTTCCATGCCAGGTTGTCGTGGGTGAGCGCCGCCCCCTTCGGCGAGCCCGTGGTACCCGACGTGTAGATGATGACGGCCAGGTCAGATGCATCGGTACAGGCCAGCTTGTCATCACCCACGGCGACCGCTGCACTCTCGAGCAGGTCGGGCAAGCCGGTGTCCGGTCCGCCGGAGGCTTTGGCCGAGTAGACCAGTCGGACACCGCAAGCCTCCGCAGCCTTCGCGGCGGCCTCGTGGAAGCCGGTCCAGGCGACGACGACGCTCGGCGTGCAGTCGCGGAAGATGTACTCGAGCTCTCCCACGGTCAGCAGCGGGGACAACGGAACAACGGTGGCGCCGGTGCGCAGGGCGCCGTAGTAGACAACCGGGAAGTGGGGCGTGTTCGGCATCACCATGGCCACCCGATGTCCCGGCCCCACCCCTTCGCCGGCGAACAGCCGGGCGCACTGCTTGACGAGCTTGTCGAGGACCGCGACAGGCATTGCGAGGTCACCGAACCTCAGGGCGGTGCGCTGAGGCGCGGTCGCCGCCGCGCCGGACAGGATCTGCGCGATATTGAGCATCAGGACTCCACGGATAAAAGGGCGATCACGCGCAGTGCCGTGACCGGATGGGTGATCAGGCCACGGACCGTAAGCCTGCCGACCGCGATGGCGGCGAGGAGGCGCAGGCCGCGCCTCGTGAAGAAGCCGATCGGCAGCAGACCACCTGCCCTCATCTTCAGCTGCGACAGATCCAGGATCTGGTCGACGGTCGCGGTCACGGACACGCTCGGACTGCCGACGACGTCGTTGGAGATCGTGAGGTCGTACGGGCTGCAGCTGATGGTGCAGGTGCTGTCGATGTCGCTGCCGGTGATGGTTACTGGCCGTGCGAGCTTGCGGGCCAGCCGGACTCGAGCGGGAAACTGCTCGAGGTTCTGTTCCAGCAGGCTGGCGACGACGCCGGCCATGCCGTTGGCATCGGGCCCGTCGTTGAGGGTGACCTGGTAGTCACGGGTAGCCGGGTGAGGCATCGCGCTCAGACATCCCAGTCGGTCGGCAGGTCGCCCCACGCGCCGATGAGGACGTTCAGGGCACGTGCGTTCTCGATGGCGTCCTTCATCGTTCCTTTGACCAGACGCACCTTCCCGCCCATCACGAGGTTCGCCGCAGGCGTCTTGCCCTCGGCGGCCTCTCGGAAGTGCTCCGCCTTTCCCTGGAAGCTGGCGAAGATCTGGTCATCGGGGAAAAGGTCAGTCGCCGTCCAGTTCACGACCCGACCGGCCACGATCTCGACGTGGGTCGTCAGGTCGGGGCGGCCCGCGACCGTGAAGGCCAGGACGCGATTGAAGTTGGCCGCGTCCTTGAGGGCTTTGCTCTGCCGTACGGCGAGCTCGCCGTGGTGCGCGGCAGCTGCTGCCGTGCACCATTCCTCGGAGAAGAACTTGAGCTGTTCGGTCATGGTTTGCCTCTTCTTGTTCTTGACGGTCACAGCCGGCGATCCAGGGCGCGTCGAATCGCGCGACCGGTCACCACGCCGATGAGATGTGTGCGGTAGTCGACGGGCGCATAGGTGTCACCCGTGACGTCGATGCCGTCTGCGGCGTGCTCGATGGCGCGTCGGACCGCGTCGTCGTCGATCACGCCTCCTTCGAGTTCGCGCTCGGCCCCTACTGAACGCAGTGGAGTGGTCCCTACGCCGGTCAGGGCAACCCGGGCTGCTCGGCACGTTCCGTGGGGGTCGATGACGAGGCTGACGGCGGCGGCCGCGACGGCATACCCCGAGGCCGGGTGGTCGATCTTCACGTAGGCCGAGACGGTTCCAGGTGCCGGTTCGGGGACCTCGACGTGGGTGAGGATCTCGTCGTCGGCGATGTCCGCTGTGAAGAGGTACGTGAAGAAGTCGTTGATGGGGATCTCGCGTGCGCCCCGCAGGCTTCGGACGTGCACCACCACGTCGGTGGCGAGCGCGACCGCCGGCCAGTCTCCCGCGGGATCGGCGTGAGCCAGCGATCCGCCGTAGGTGCCGCGGTTGCGTACGAGGGGGTCGGCAAGGTCCTCACCGGCGTCCTTCACGATCGGCCAGGCCCGAGTGATCGCGCCATCGGAGATCAGTTGCTCATGCGTGACCAGCGCGCCGATCTTGAATCCCCTCGACGTCTCCTCGATCTCGCGGAGGTCGTCGAGACGCGAGATGTCAATGACGAGCGCGGGGCTGGCGAGACGCAGCTTGAGCAGGGGAATGAGACTCTGCCCGCCGGCCATGACCTTGCTGTCGTCCTCGTTCGCCGCCAGGATCGACAGCGCATCATCGAGGGTGCGCGGGGCGGCGTAGGCGAACGCCGATGGAATCATTTGGCGGCCTCCTTCAGCTCGGACCACACCTTGGCGGGGGTCAACGGCATGTCGAGGTTCTCGACTCCGCGTCTGCGCACCGCATCCATGACGGCGTTCACGACCGCGGGTTGGGAACCGATCGCACCCGACTCCCCGACGCCCTTGACTCCTAGCGGGTTCACCGGCGACGGGGTGATCGTGTGGCCCGTCTCCAGTCGCGGGAGCTGGTGCGCGCGCGGGACGGCGTACTGCATGAAGCTGGTCGCCATCGGCTGGCCGTCCTCGTCCCAGGCAAGGCTCTCGTAAAGGGCTTGTCCGATGCCTTGTGCGACGCCGCCGTGGATCTGCCCGTTCGCGAGCTTCGGGTTGACCAGGTTGCCGCAGTCGTCCACGGCGACGTAACGGTCGATGGTGATGGCGCCGGTGTCTGGGTCGATCTCGACCGCTGCGATGTGCACCCCGAACGGACTGGTGAACGCGGGCGGGTCGAAGACCGCGATCTCCTTCAGCGTCGGTTCCATACCGTCGGGGAGATCCACTCCGCGCCACGCCTCTACGGCGACCTCTTCGAAGCTCAGCTGCCGCGAGCCCGCGCTGAAGACTCCGTTCGCGTGGACGAGGTCCTTGACGTCGACGTCGAGCAGGTGGGCGGCGAGCCGGTTCGCCTTGGCCATGATCTTGCGGGCAGCCAACGCTGCCGAGGTGCCGGCGCTGGACATCGACCGCGAGTTGAAGGTGCCCGTACCGAAATGGACGATATCGGTGTCGCCCTGGAGAACCTCGACGTCGTCGATGGCGACTCCGAGCTCGGTGGCGACGATCTGGGCGATCGACGTCTCGTGCCCTTGACCGGCGGCGTCGATGCCGACCTGCACAATGACCGACCCTGTTCGGGTGACCGTGATGACCGACTGCTCCCAGGTGGCTCGGTCGAAGCCCACGAGCTGCAGCTGGTGGGAGTCTCCAAATCCGCAGAACTCGGTGTAGACACTCAACCCGAGGCCGACGATCCTTCCTCGTGACCGGGCTGCCTCGTGCTCTGCGAGCAGCTCGTCCCAGCCGATCATCTCGAGCGCCTTGTCCAGCGCCTTCTCGTAGTCGCCCGAGTCGTAGGTCATCCCCGTGGCGTTGGCGTAGGGGAACTGGTCCGGCTGGATGAAGTTCCTGCGGCGCAGCTCGATGCGGTCGATGCCGGTCTTGGCGGCGAGCTCATCGACGGCCCGCTCGATCAGGTAGGCCGCCTCTGGGCGCCCGGCGCCACGATAGGTCTCGGTCGTACTGGTGTTGGTGAAGACGCCGTGGATGTCGACGTCGGCGACGGCGATGTCGTAGACCCCGGGAAACATCATCCCCGAGACCACCGGGATCCCCGCACCCATGCCGGAGACGTACGCGCCGAGGTTGGCGTAGGTCGTCACCTTCAAGGCTTGGATCTTGCCCTGCTTGTCGGCAGCGAGCGACACGTACTCGACGTGGTCACGTCCGCCGGAGGTGCCCGTGAAGTGCTCGGCCCTGGACTCCGCCCAGCGCACGGGCCGACGCAGGCGGCGGCTCACCGCGCTGACGATGACATCTTCGGGATACAGGCACAGCTTGGATCCGAACGCTCCACCCACGGCGGGAGTGACGACCCGGATGCGGTTCTCGGGGATGCCGATGGCGATCGAGAGGTTGCGGCGCACGACGTGCACGTTCTGGGTCCCGAGGTACAGCGTGAGAGTGCCGGTGCCGATCTGGAAGTCGGCGAGGGACACGCGAGCTTCTAGGGAGCTCGCGTGGACGCGCTGGTTCACCAGTCGAAGATCGATGACATGGTCCGCGGCTGCCGCAACGGCCTCCCAGTCACCGGTGCCAAGGTGCCAGAGGTAGGAGGTGTTGCGCTCGTAGCGGTCGTGCACCAGTGGTGCACCCTCGTGGGCGGCCGCCTCGGTGTCCACCACCACGGGACGCTCGACGTAGTCGACATCCACGAAGTGCGTCGCATCGTCGGCCTGCGCACGCGTTTCGGCGATCACCACCGCGACCGGCTCTCCGACGTACTTCACGGCGTTGCGGGCAAGGGGGTACCGGTCGGGGATGCCATCCATGATCGGCAGGGTCCAGTCGGTCGGGATCGTACCCATCTCGTCGTCGCCGAAGTCGGCTGCGGTGAAGACGGCGACCACGCCTGGTTGTGCCCGAGCAGCCTCTGTCTCGATCGTGAGGATGTCAGCGTGGGCGAGCGTCGAGCGCACCAGCGACGCGTGCAGCATCCCCGCCAGCTTGATGTCCTCGGAGAAGGTTCCGGTGCCAGTGAGGAACCGGAAGTCCTCCCGCCGCGGAACGGACTCGCCGACGTAGTTCGTCGATGCCGCTTGGTGCGAGGCGGCGACGCTAGTCATCGGTGGACCCCGACTCGGACGCAGAGAGCTCGACGAGGGCATCGACGATGTTCTGGTAGCCGGTGCAACGGCAGATATTCCCGACCAGTCCGTGCTGAACCTCTTCGGTCGTCAGAGGCTCGTCACTATCGAGGAGTTCCAGCGCCGTCATCACGATGCCGGGTGTGCAGAAGCCGCACTGCAGTCCGTGCTTTCGTCGGAGCGCTTCTTGGACGGGATGCAGGCCGTCCGCTTCCTGCCCTCGCACCCCTTCGATCGTCGTGACCTCACAGCCGTCGACTTGGACCGCCAGCACGGTGCACGACTTCACGGCCCGCCCGTCGAGGTGGACCGCGCAGGCCCCACACTGGCTCGTGTCACACCCGATGTGGGTGCCGGTCAGGTTGCGTTCCTCTCGGAGATGGTGCACCAGCAAGGTCCGCGGATCCGTCTCACAGCTCACTGGTTCCCCGTTGAGCGTGTACGAGATCGCAACCCGATGCGAGCCGGCGGGTCGTTCTGTAGTCATTGCGTCGTGTGCCATGGATTCGTTCTCCGTTGGGTCGGTGGCTGAGTGGTTCTATCGACGCCGAGAACTTCGTCGAGACGCACGCCGTACACCCATGACGAGGAGAAGTGCGCAGACGAGCGGTATCCCTATGGCGGCCGACCGACGCGTCACCGCACGCCCCGCAACTGCAAGGAGGTCCAGCTGCTCGACTGATCCGACGCCCTCGTCACCGGGATCCGGAACGAGCTGGATCCCGGCCGAGACGGCCTTGTCGGTCGCGAGCTGCTTGGCAAGCGCGTCAGCGAACTGGCCGATCAGCCTGTCGCTGACATCGGTCATGATGCCTCGGCCGAACTGAGCCGGCTTACCGGTGAGCTTTAGATCCGTCTCGAGATCCACCCGCGTCTGAGAGCCATCGGCGGTCAGGTTCGCGACGACCCTGACAGCCGCGCGCCCGTTCGCGCCGTCTTGACCCTGGCCCTCCAAGACGATCCGGTGCGCCGCCGCGTCGCGTTCGACGAACGTCGCCTGTCCTCGATAGGTCAGCGAGATCGGACCGAGCTTGATCTTGCATCGTCCCGTGATGTCGTCGCCGTCGACCGTGTCGACGGCGGCTCCTGGCATGCAGAGCGCCACTCTGCGGACGTCGTTGAGGACGTCCCAAGCGGCGTCGATGTCCTCATCGACGTGGAACGAGTGCTCGAGTTTCACGCGGCGATCCTTGCTCGGGTAGGGGCGCTGTCTCGGTACGGTAGAGAACACTCACTCTCATGTCAATGAGGCGTTGTTCCTGCTTCCAGAATCACTCCCGACGCCGCCGGAATGGCAGTCGGCCGGACGTCGAGGCACGCAGGTTCCGGCGCAAGGCACGCGCGTCCTAGTGGGCAGCTGCCGACGCTCCTTAGCGTGGCTGGACCGACGCCGAGGAGCCTCCATGAGCCATGTGACCCCCGAGACGAGCAACGCCTCCGGACAGCTGACCTACGAAGTGCTGGTGGTGGATGGCCAGCCCATCCCTGGTCGACCTGCACCGGACGGCTCTCCGAGCATGTGGTCGCCGACGTCCGCGACCCTCATCTGCGGCGAGAAGCGCGCGGTCCTCATCGACGGACTGACCACCAAGGAGCACGCGGCCGCGCTGGTCGACTGGGTCGAGCGCCGTGGTCTGGAACTTCAGACCATCTACGTGACGCACGGCCACGGCGACCACTTCTTCGGGCTCGGCCCCCTCGTCGCGCGCCATCCAGATGTGCAGGTGGTGGCGCTGCCCGAGGTCGTCGAGCACATGCGTGAACAGACGTCACCCGAGGTCTACGAGAAAATGTGGCGGCCGAGCTTCGGCGACCAGATTCCGGAGGAGATCGTGGCGGCTCAACCGCTCGAGGGCGACCGGATCGATCTCGAGGGCCACAGCGTCATCGTGCATCGCGCGGGCCACACGGACAGGTCCGACACCACCTTCGTGCACGTTCCCGACCTCTCTCTGGTCGTTGCGGGTGACATCGTCTACAACGGGGTGTTCCCCTTCACGGTCGACACAGACCGGGACTCTCGTGACGAGTGGCGACAGGCGCTTGACGACGTGGCCGCGTGCAAGGCGACGCACGTTGTCGCCGGCCACAAGGCCCCGACAGCGGACGACGATCCGCGGCACATCGACGAGACGCGAAAGTTCCTCGACGACTTCGACGCCGCCTTGGACTCCGGTGCGTCCGCCGTGGAGATCTTCGAGAGTCTCGTTGCCACCCACAGCGAGCGTCTGAATCGAAGCGCGCTGGCGGCCGGCGTCTTCGTGCACGCGCGGAAGCGTGACAAGCAAGCTGCCCTGGCCACCCAGGAGTAGCGCGTTGAAAGCGGCTGTCTACACCAAGAACGGCCCGGCCTCCGTCCTGGAAGTCGTAGAACGTGACGTCCCGGTCCCCGGCCCTGGTGAGGTTCGGGTCCGGATCATCCGAGCAGGGGTGAATCCCACCGACTGGAAGTTTCGCGCGCGCGTTCCCTTCTCCTATGACGAGATATCGCCTGGCCAAGATGGTGCGGGTGTCGTCGACGAGGTCGGCGAGGGCGTCACCGAGCTTGTGGTGGGCGATCGGGTCTGGCTCATGCTGGCTCAGCACGGCCGTCAGTACGGCACCTCTGCGGAGTACTCCGTGCAGCCCGCCGAGCAGGTCTTCCCGCTACCGGCGGGCGCCGACTTCGACCTTGGTGCGTCGTTGGGCGTGCCCGCGATCACAGCGCATCGGGCCCTGACCTGCGCCGAGGGCGGTCCCACCAGACTCGGCCCGGGAACGCTCGAGGGTCGAGTGGTGCTGGTTGCGGGTGGAGCGGGTGCGGTTGGCAACGCTGCGATCCAGCTAGCCAAGTGGTCAGGGGCGACGGTGATCACCACCATCTCGAGCACCGAGAAGGGATTCTCGGCTCGCGCTGCCGGCGCGGATCACGTCGTGAACTACCGTCAGACCGACGCTGCGACAGTGATCCGCGCGCTCGTGCCGGACGGGGTGGACATCGTGGTCGAGGTCGCGCCGGCCCAGAACACCGACCTCAACCTGGCGGTCATCAAGAACCACGGCACGATCGCGGTGTACGCCGACAACGGCGGCGCGACCTTCTCGGTGGACATCCTCAAGACGTTCTGGCTCAACGTCCGCTACCAGTTCGTCCTCCTCTACCCGCTCGACCCCGGGCTGCTCCATGCCGCTGCCCTCGACGTCAACACCGCCGTCGCAGCCGGCGGTCTCCACGTCGGATGGAAGGCAGGACTCCCGCTCCACCACTACCTGCTCGGCGACGCCGCGGCCGCCCACGACGCGGTCGAGCAGGGCGCGATCGGCAAGGTCCTCATCGACGTGGCCGACCCACCTCCTCCTCCCCGAGCTGGAGCCGCCTCCTTGAGCACCACTCCGACGGGGCACGCAATCTCCCCAGACTCCGGTCAACACTGGGCAGAAGAAGGTGCCTGGCGGGTCGGCGACGGCATCCACAGGATCCCGCTCCCGCTGCCGTCCGACGTGCTTAAGGCGGTCAACGTGTACGTCGTCGAGGGAGGCGACGGACTCACCTTGATCGACGGTGGTTGGGCGATCGAAGCGGCAAGAGACGTGTTCGAACGAAGCCTTCGACAGCTCGGCGCCGGGTTCGGCGACATCCGCCGTTTCCTGGTGACCCACGTCCATCGTGACCACTACAGCATGGCCGCGCAGCTCGGCCAGGAGTACGGCATCGACGTCGCGCTCGGCGCCCAGGAGAAGGCGTCTCTCGACCTGCTCAACGACCACGCCCGCCCCCGAGAAGAAACTCCCTTCTTCGCGAGCCTCGTCAGTGCAGGTGCAGAAGAGCTGGCAGTGCAGTGGAACCAGGTCGAGAGCGCGGTCCCGAAGCAGAGCGTCTGGCTCTACCCGGACACGTGGTTCGAGGGTGACCATGCCATCCGCGTCGGCGAGCGGACCCTGGACGCGGTTCACACTCCCGGGCACACCGCTGGCCACTATGTCTTCGCGGACAGGTCGGCGGAGCTCCTCTTCGCCGGTGACCACGTCCTGCCGACGATCACCCCGTCCATCGGCTTCACGATGCCGCAAGTGCCCAATCCCTTGGGCGACTTCATGGCATCACTGACCAAGGTCCGTTCGCTTCCGGACATGGCGGTGCTGCCCGCGCACGGCCCGGTGGCCCCGTCGACCCATGCCCGCGTCGACGAGCTCCTCCTCCACCACGAGCACCGCCTGGAACGGAGCCTGGTCGCCCTGGGCGGCGGGCCGCGCTCCGCTCTCGCAGTCGCGACTCGACTGAGCTGGACACGCCACGAGCGGGACTTCGCCGAGCTCGACCTCTTCAACAAAGGCATCGCCGCGATGGAGACCAAGGCACACCTCGAGCTCCTCGTCGCGCGTGGGAGGGCGAAGCGTTCGATGACGCCCGAGGGCATCGCCCTGTACACCCGCACGACGTCCGAGGTGCTGCGGTGACCGTGAAAGCCCCGCCCGACCCGCTCGACACAGCGCTGCCCCCGCTCGTCGTGGGCCGGTACCGGTCCCCGGACGGACGAGCAGAAGTGGCTCTCCGGAGCAGTGTCTGGCTCGACGGTGCCTGGTGGTCGTGCCTGGACCGCACGTTCCAGGCGGGCGCCGGCTTCCTCGTCCCGCATCGGCACGCCCACACAGACGAGGTCCACTTCGTGCGTGAAGGCGTCGTTCGCTACCTACAACGCGGGCGGGTGCGTACGGCGCACGCAGGCGCCGTCATCGTGATCCCGGCGGGAACTATCCACGCCGATCCTTGGGCGACCAAGGACGGACCTGTGACGGTGACCTCTCTGCTGTCCCCCGCCAGTCCCGCGTGGATCGACTTCGGCCTGCGCGTCGGTAGGGCCACGCGGAGCGGACAGCTCACCCGCCGCGGCCAGCCGCCGTTGCCGGTGGTGATGAGGATCGTGCACGAGACCGGCGCCGACGTCCTTGCTCCGGGCCTTCCTGCGTGGCTGCAGCGACGCCTGGCGATCCCGGCGCTCGCAGCGGTCGGACGACTGTTCTGGAGGGACGCATGACCGAGCACCTGACAACGTGCCCACTCTGCGAGGTCACCTGTGGCCTGCGTATCGAGGTCGAGGACGGCGAGGTGGTCAGCGTGCGTGGCGACGCCGACCATCCGGTCACCCAGGGCTTCATCTGCCCCAAGGGCACAGCGTTGCAGGGTGTCCATCATGATCCGGACCGGCTGCGCGTGCCGCTCGTCCGTCGCGACGGACGGCTGGTCGAGACGACCTGGGAAGTCGCGTTCGCGATGCTCAAGGAGCGGCTCGGACCGATTGTCGCGGAGGGTGGGCCCGACGCTGTGGCCTGGCACCTCGGCACTCCGCTCACTCACGACTTCGGGACCTGGATCTACGGGACCATGGCCTTGCGCCTGCTCGGCGCCAAGCAGGTCTACACGTCAGCGACGGTGGACCACATGCCCATGATGACGGCCGCCGGCCTCATGTTCGGAGCCCGCAACACGGGCTCGTTCTCCCACGCAGCGGCCGACATCGACAACACCGCCCTCCTGGTGCTCATCGGCTGCAACCCGGTCGTCTCGAACGCCACCGGTATCACTGCTCCACGCGGGCGGCTGAAGGCGATCCAGGAACGCGGGGGGCGGATCATCGTCGTCGACCCCGCACGAACGCAGACCGCCGAGATGGCTGACCTGCACCTTTCCGTGCAGCCAGGTGGCGACGCGGCCCTTTTCGCGGCCGTGACCAACGTGATCTTCGAGGAAGGCCTCGACCGGCTGCACGTCCTCGAGGGGCATCTTGCCGGCGTGGAGGAGCTGCGCGCGGCGGTCTCCGCCTTCACCCCGGAAGCGGTCAGCAAGCGGTGCGGCATCGAGCCGGACGTGATCCGCGAGCTGGCTCGCGAGATCGCAACGGCCCCGTCGGCGGCGATCTACGGACGCGTGGGCGCGATGACCCAGGAGTTCGGCACGGTCACGGTCTGGTTCATGTACGCGCTCGCCGCCGTCACCGGCAACCTCGACCGGCCCGGCGGCATGCTCTGGCCTTTGCCTGCCGCGGCCGGCCACAACACACGCGGCACACCCGGGCGCGGGGAACCCTTCCCGTCGGGGCGCTGGCACACTCAGGCCGGTCTTCCCGAGGTCCTGGGCGAGCTGCCGCTCGGCGCGCTGGCCGACGAGATTCTGGCGGAACGGTCGCCGATCCGTGCTCTGATCACGATGGCCAGCAACGGCGCCCGGTCGGCGCCCGACAGCGCGCGCTACGAGGAAGCCCTCAGCAGGGTCGAACTCGTCGTCTCCGTCGATCACTACGTCAACGAGACCACGCGATTCGCCGACATCATCCTGCCGCCACCGTCACCGCTCGAGCGCGACCACTACGACGTCTTCTACAACCAGCTCACCAGCGGCAACCACACTCGCTGGAACGACGCCGTCCTATCGCAGGAACCGGGCAGCTACTCCGAGCACGACATCCTGCTCGAGCTCACCGCCGTGCTGGCCGGTTTCGGCGACACCGACCGCGGCGTGATCGACGACGTCCTTCTCTCCGCCCTCGTCCATGACCTCGTCGAGGAGCCGGGAAGTGTCCTGGCTCATCTGGACCCCCAGGACGTCCTGCTCGAGCTCGGCGACGAGCGCGGACCGGAGCGTGGTCTCGACCTTTGGTTGCGCGCCGGCGCGTACGGCGACCGCTTCGGCGCCCATCCCGGTGGCTTGACTCTCGCAGAGCTCAAGCGGCACCCGCACGGCATCGAGCTCGGCCCGCTCCAGCCCCGCCTGCCGGAGGTCCTCCGCACGCCCTCGGGCCGCGTGGAGCTCGCACCGGAGCCCCTGGTCGCCGACCTCGACCGGGTCCGGCAAGGACTTGACGACGATCCCGGCGACCTCGTGATCGTGGGCCGTCGCCAGACGCGTTCGCTCAACAGTTGGCTGCACAACGTCCCCGCCATGATGCGCGGTACGAACCGTTGCACGCTGCGGATCCATCCCGACGACGCGGAGCGTCGCGGGCTCGTCGACGGTGGGTCGTGCAAGGTCTCGTCGCTGGCCGGGAGCGTGGAGGCGGTCGTCGAGGTCACCGACGCGATCCGTCCAGGAGTAGTGAGCCTCCCGCACGGCTGGGGCCATGCAGGAGCCGGGATGCAGCTGAGCGTGGCCGAGCAGCATCCGGGCGCCAACCACAACGTCCTCACCGGCCCTGGAGGGTTCGACGTACCTTCGGGCACGGCGGTCTTCAGCGGTGTCGAGGTGCAGATCGAGGCGATCCCGAGCTAAGCCGGTCCTCGACCTGGTCACGCCACAGACAGCGCCGCCGCGGACCCCTTTGCTCGAGGTCCGCGGCGGCTAGTCCGTGCTGGTCAGAAGCCGAGTCACATGCCGGTGTTCGCCGGGTACGGACCGTTCTCGATGTAGTCGCGGCGCTTCTCGAGCGGCACCTCGATGTAGTCGACCATCGCCGCCAGGGCGTCGTCCGACTGCATGGCCTCCATCCAGAAGAGGCTCTCCATCTGGAAGCCGCTCTGGATGTCGGTGTCGAAGCCCTTGTAGATGGACGCCTTGGCCTTGGCCACACCCAGCGGCGGGAACTGCGCGACCTCGCGGGCGATCTCGAGAGCGCGCGCCGGCGCGTCGTCGACGAGCTCAGAGGTGATCCCGAGCGAGTGGGCCTCCTCCGGCGTCACGACCATTCCGCGCAGGATCATGTTGACCGCCTTGCCGAGGCCGATGAGGCGGGACAACCGCTGGCTGCCGCCGGCACCAGGGATGATCCCGAGCCTCACCTCGGGCTGACCGTACCGGTAGTCGCCCTTCTCGCCGATCCGGATGTCGCAGGCGAGCGCCAGCTCCTGGCCGCCACCCATCGTGTCACCGTTCAGCGCCGCGATCGTCACCTTCGGCAGTGCCGCGAGCTGGTCGAGCTGCGCCTTGAACTGCCGCACGACCTCGGCGGAGTACCGAGACATCTTCGGGTCGCTGATCAGGTCGTGGATCTCCTCGACGGAGAAGTGCGTCAGGAAGCCCTCCTCCTCGGGTCGGGACTGGAAGATGACGGCGCGGTACTGCGGCTGCGCCATCACGGGAAGCAGCTGCGAGAACTGTCCGAGCGCGGCCATGTTGAGGTAGTTCAGGGGGTCGGAGGAGTACGTCACAATCAGGACGCCGTCGGCATCCTCGAGGGTGAAGTTCTCCGTGGATTCCGGCAGTGGCATGGCTGATGCCTTTCGTCGTTGAGGCTGTCCCAGCAGGCTAGGAACCCTGCGTCATCGGCCGCTAGGACGACCGCGCCTCGCCGTAGGACCTCCGCGCCCGAGTCCGGCGAGAGCCCACTGCAGGTACGAACCCGCGTAGTTCCACGCTCGTCCGCCCACGGCGTCCGGCGCACGATGAGCGAGAGGTCGCGAGACATCGATCGCAACTCATGAGGGACGGTTTCCCGAACGTCGGAGCACGGAGGGCGACATGCCGAACCATCGACGGACAGCACGGCTGAGGCTCGACTGCTCATGCAGCCCCAGCTGGGCGGCGATCTGTGAGAACGACAGGCCGGTCGTGGTGATCAGTTTCAGGGCCTGCAGCCGGCGTGCACGGTCGACAAGGTCCTTGAACCCGACGCCTTCTGTCGTCAGCAGCCGCTGGAGCGAACGCGGATGAAGGTTGAGGAGGCGGGCGACCTTGGCCAGGTCCGGTCGGTCCGGTCCCAGCTGGCCCTCGAGGATCGCGGTGACGAGATCGGACACCGGCACGTCCTCGTGACCGAAATGCGTCTCCAAGAAGTTGACCGCGATGTCGCGCAGCAGGTCGTTGCCCCCGATGACGGGAACATCCAGGAGCTGGCGCGGCACCCGGAGCACGGCGTGCGGGCAGTCGAAGGCGACCTCGGCGCCGAAGTGCTCCCAGTAGACCGCCTCGGGGGCCAGACGCGGATGGGGAAGCTGCACGGAGCGGATGCCGTGCGGGGCATCCCCCTGCACCATCATCACAGCGCGATGGACCATGCCGAGCCCGTAGTCGATCGACTGCGGCGAGCCTGTCCCCGTGGTGCTGCTGTAGCGGATCGCGACGACGCCCGGGTTGCCCAGCGGATCCGGGATGACCTCGTGGGACAGCGCCGGGCTGACCACGACCAGGAAGCGGTTCGCACAGTCCAGTGCTTCCCCGACCGTGCGCGAGTTCTCCATCGCGATCGCCAGCGGTCCGAGGATGTGCAGGTCCTGGTTGGCGGCCATCCGCAGCCCGAGGTCGGGTACGTCGAACCGGCGGGCAGCGTCCTCCAGGATTCGCTCCACCAAGCGCAGGCTGACGTAGGCATCGTGCTGCGCGACCTCCTGACCGTCGACACCGTACGCCGCGAGGAACTCGTCACCGGGGCCGCCGACGCTCGTGATCAGCGCTGGCAGGCCACGAAGTATCGAGGCCCGGATGGGCAGGTCGCTGTCGCGCAAGGACAAATCCCTGTCGTGTGAGGGCAAGTAAGGACCGTCACACCGAAGCAAACTACAAAGCAGCAACGAAGTCGAGACGGCAGTCTTGCGTCGTCTGGGCCATCACAGAAAGCAGCAGCAAGCCGTGACACTCACCCAGATCATCCCCGAGCCCCTCGCCGACGTCTCCTTCGACGAGCACGTCTTCCGCTGGCGTGCCGCCCTTGGTCATCGCCTGCTGAACTTGAGGCTGCGGCCCACGGACCGGCGAAGCTTCGCCTCCCACGAGGCGCGCGACCTCGGCGATCTCCTCATCACCGACTGGCGCTGCCGGAACCTGGAAGGCGAACGCGGCGCAACCATGGCGGCGCAGGAAACAGAGTCCCTCCTGCTGTTCATGGTGACCACAGGGCGGCAGATCATCCAGACGCCGCTCGCGACGGCGGTCCTTCGACCAGGTGCGATCCTGCTCATGACCACACGGACCTGCGGCAAGATCGCCATCCCTGGCGAGCTGGCCAAGCGCACGGTCCGGATCCCACTGACAGCGCTCGCGCCGTACGACACCGGAGTAGGCGTCCCGGACTTCCTGTTCCTGGACACCGCTGACAATCCCCTCGCGCGGCTGACGCAGGACTTCCTGGGCGGGGTGGATGTGCAGCTCGGACGCATGTCGCCCATCGACATCGAAGGCGCCCGCAACGCCCTCCTCGTCCTCATCGCCGGGATGATCCGGGCCAACCACACCTCCGACGTCACCGAGACTGAGTTCCTTCCGTTCCTTCGCAAGCAGCTGGAGAACTGGATCGCCGACCACCTCGCTGAGGGAGCCATTCGAGTAGGTGACCTCGCGGCGGCGCACAACGTTGCGCCGCGCACCATCCACCGAGCTTTCGCCGCCACCGGAGACACCATGGGTGCCGTCGTCCGCGCCCACCGGCTCGCCGCGGCTCGGAACGATCTGGTGCGCACGTCTGCCCCGATCGCGGCGGTCGCCCACCGCTGGGGATTCTGCGACGCGAGCCATCTCGGCCGGGAGTTCCGGCGGGAGTTCTCGATGTCTCCGGGCGACTACCGCGCCGCCCACGGCATCGCATGAATCGCCTTTGATCCCATGGCGCTTCGATTCCACGGGCGGGCGCGATCGTTCTATGAGACGGGCCCCACGCGAACCAGTGTTGTCCATGTCCCAGTCGTCGACAGAGAACGGACTTGAAATGACGCGCGAAAGCATCGAGTTCCAGGGCGAGGGCGGCATCACCCTTCGTGGCTGGTTCTACCCCGCCCAGAACACGACCCTCCCCGCCCCGGCCATCGTGCTGACCCACGGGATGACTGCCGTCAAGGAGATGCACCTCGACGACTATGCGGAGGTCTTCGCCGAGGCCGGCCTCAACGCGGTCGTCTACGACCACCGCAACTTCGGGGAGAGCGACGGCCAACCTCGTCAGGAGAACGACCCGGTGCTCCAGCACCGCGACATCCGCAACGCGATCACGTATGCCATCACCCGACCAGAGGTCGACGGCTCGAAGATCGGGCTCTGGGGAACGAGCTTCGCGGGCGGTCACGCCCTGCTCGTCGCCGCGATCGACAAGCGGGTGAAGGCCGTGGTTGCGCAGGTCCCGTTCATCTCGGGTTCGCGTCAGCTGGCCGGCGCCGTCCGGCCAGACTTCGTCGGTCATCTTCGTGAGCAGTTCCACGGCGACCGACTGAACCGCTTTGCCGGCGGCGAGCCGGCAAGGATCCCGGTCATCACCCCCGACCCCACGGAGCCGGCGATGATGTCCGCGACCGACGCCTTTGAGTGGTTCTCCAAGACGTCGGCGGATCGTGCACCGAGCTGGGAGAACGAAGTGACCGCGCGCAGCCTGGAATGGGCATCGGAGTACGAGCCGGGCAGCTACATCGGCCGGATCTCGCCGACGCCCCTCCTGATGCTGGTCGCCGACGAGGACACCGTCGCCCCGTTCCAGTACGCCCTGGACGCCTACGAGGAGGCTCGCGAGCCGAAGGAGATCAAGGTCCTTCACGGCGGCCACTTCGACGCCTACGGGGGACCCGGGTTCGAGGAGTGCGCGTCTGCCGCGCGCAACCACTTCGTCAAGCACCTCACTGCGTGACTCATCCACGATGACCACCTTCACCGGCCGTCCCGATGCGGCCCCCGTCAGCTCGGAGCCGGGCGTCGTGATGAGGCCCGCGTTCACCGACGCGGAGCTCGCCCGAACCGGACTGGGCAAGTACGTCGCCTGGCTGTCCGATCGGGGCCGCCGCTTCGACAACTACCTGGACATGTGGGCCTGGTCCGTGGACGATCTCGAGGACTTCTGGGCCACCCTCTGGGAGTACTTCGAGGTGGCCGGCTCGTCGGGCAACCGCGTCCTCTCGGACCGGAAGATGCCAGGTAGCATCTGGTTCCCCGCGGCCCGGTTGAACTATGCGGAGAACGTCCTGCGATCGGGAGCGGATCCCCAGCAACCGGCCATCCTGGGTCGGTCACAGACCCGGGGGCCGGTGGAGCTGACCTTCGGTGAGCTGGCGGAGCAGGTCCGACGCGCCAGGGCTGCCTTCCAGTCACTCGGCGTCCGCAAGGGCGACCGGGTCGCTGGCTACCTGCCGAACATCCCCGAGGCTGTCGTTGCGATGCTCGCCACAGCGTCACTCGGCGCGACTTGGGCGTGCTGCCCTCCGGAGTTCGGGGCCCGCAGTGTCATCGACCGGCTGGCGCAGCTCGAGCCGAAGCTACTTCTCGCCGTTTCGGGATACACGTACGGCAACAAAGAGGTGGACCGGACATCCGAGCTGGAGACGATCCGCGCCGCCCTGCCGACAGTCCAGAACGTCGTCGGCCTCACCTACGGCGTCCACCAGGTCGAAGATGCTCACGGCTGGGTCGAGCTTCTCGCTTCTCAGAGCGCGGACGCGCCCCTCGAGTTCGAGCAGGTCTCGTTCGACCACCCGTTGTGGACACTCTTCTCCTCCGGCACGACCGGACTGCCCAAGGCCGTGATTCACAGTCACGGCGGCATCACCCTCGAGCACCTCAAGCTCCACGGGCTCCAGCTCGACACGCGGGCCGGGGACCGAGTGATGCTGATGACGACCACGGGATGGACGGTGTGGAACTGCCTGGTCAGCTCACTCATGGTGGGGGCCAGCATCGTGGTCACCGACGGCAACCCGCTCCACCCCGACCTCGAGGACCCGTGGCGCACCGTCGCCGAGGAGGGCGTCAGCCTCTTCGGCACCAGCCCCGGCTACCTCATGGCGTGCCGCAAGGAGTCGATGCGTCCTGGCGACACCCTTGACCTGAGTGCCCTGCGAACCCTCGCCGTGACCGGTGCAGTGCTTCCTCCCGAGGCGTACGACTGGTTGTACGACGTCCTGCAGCCGGACGTCTACGTGAACTCGATGAGCGGCGGTACGGACATCTGCTCGAACTTCGTGTCAGGCAACCCGTGGCTACCCGTCTACCGGGGGGAGATCTCGGGCCCCGCACTCGGCGCTGACGTGACGGCCTTCGATGACGACGGGTTCGAGGTCACGGATGAGGTCGGCGAGCTGGTCGTCCGCTCCCCCATGCCTTCCATGCCCGTCGCGTTCTGGAACGACAACGGCATGGAGAGGTACCGGGCGTCGTACTTCGACACCTACCCGGGGATCTGGCGTCACGGTGACTGGGTCACCGTGAGCGAACGGCGGAGCTTCGTGATCCAGGGACGTTCCGACGCCACCTTGAACCGGGGTGGCGTGCGGCTCGGAACTGCGGAGTTCTACAACCTCGTCGAGAGCCTTCCTGAGGTCCAGGACAGTCTCGTCGTACACCTCGAGGACCACGCCGGCGGGGCGGGTGAGCTGATGCTCTTCGTCCAGCTCGCCCCCGGTCACGAGATGACCTCAGACACCGTCAGCGCTCTGCGGAGCCTCATTCGCAACGAGCTTTCGCCTCGGCATGTGCCCGACCTCGTTGCCGCAGTTCCTGCCATTCCGCGGACGCTGACGGGCAAGAAGCTCGAGACACCGATCAAGAAGATCCTGGCCGGTGCCGAGCCCGACCGCGTCGTGTCCCGGGGCGCGATCACGCACTACGAAGCCATCGAGGACTACGTCCGCGCCGCTTCGAAAACCAACTGAACGACACCGAAAGAGAGACCTGCAATGCCTTACTGGGAGATCTTCACTCCGGAGAATGCCTTCAGCGACGAGGACAAGCAGCAGCTGTCCGCCAGCATCACCGACATGTACGTGCAGTGGGTGAACCTGCCGCGCTTCTACGTCGTCGTCAGGTTCCAGGACATGCCCGCGAACTCGATGTATGTCGGCGGAGAGCCCCAGAACAACTTCGTCCGCGTCGTGATCGACCACATCGCACGGCGCATGGACGACCCGGAGTTCCGCAAGCTCTGCATGCTCGCCATCGAGGCGGCTCTTGAGCCGTTCGTCAAGGACCGCGGCTACGACTGGGAGGTCCACATCGACGAGACCCCGAAGGACCTCTGGCGGACCCAGGGCCTGATCCCGCCCGAGGGCGAGTCGGACATCGAGCGCATGTGGGCGGAGGAGAACCGCGCCGTCCCCTACTACGACCTCGCCGACGCCACTCCGGCCACCTGACCGAGGACCCGGGGCACGGCCGCACCCCTTAACGCCGTGTCCCGGGACCTCATCCATCCCCCTCGCCGGCCAGACTGCCGGCCCCACACAGAGAGCCAGCCGCATGCCTGAAGCCGTCATCGTTGCCCACACCCGCACGCCCATCGGCCGAGCCATGAAGGGCTCGCTGAAGGACGTCCGAGCCGATGATCTTGCCGCGCAGGCCATCGAGTCCGTCCTGTCCGCCGTGCCGGAGCTCGATCGTGCGGAGATCGGCGACCTGATCCTCGGGTGCGGGCTGCCCGGCGGCGAGCAGGGCTGGAACATGGGTCGACGGGTGGCGGTCCAGCTCGGGATCGACAGCCTCCCCGGCACGACGGTCACGCGGTACTGCTCCTCTTCGCTCCAGACGACCCGGATGGCGTTCCACGCGATCAAGGCGGGCGAGGGCACGGCGTACATCTCGGCCGGTGTCGAGTCCGTGTCGAGCTTCGTCCGTGGCAGCTCCGACCACTTCCCGGGCACGGAGCACCCGCTGTTCGACAGCGCGCGTGAGCGCACGGCGTCCCGGAAGATGAGCGGTGCGGCGTGGAGCGACCCCCGTCTCGACGGACTCGTCCCCGACGTCTACCTGGACATGGGCGAGACGGCCGAGAACGTCGCGTCGCTCACCGGGATCACTCGCGAGCGACAGGACGAGTGGGCGGTGCGCTCCCAGCACCGGGCTGAGGCAGCCACCAAGCGGGGACACTTCGAGTCCGAGATCACCCCGGTGACCCTCGCCGACGGGACCGTGATCTCAGCGGACGACTGCCCTCGGTTCGGCACGACGTACGAAGCAGTCGCCGGGCTGAAGCCGGTGTTCCGCGACTCTGGCACGGTCACGGCGGGCAACTCCTGCCCCCTGAACGACGGCGCGGCCGCACTCGTGATCATGTCCGACGTCCGCGCCCGCGAGCTGGGACTCACGCCCCTGGCGCGGATCCTGGCCACCGGGCTGACGGGGCTCTCCCCCGAGATCATGGGTCTGGGTCCGATCGAGGCGACCAAGCAAGCACTCGCCCACGCAAGGTTGAGCGTCGGCGACATCGACCTGGCTGAGATCAACGAGGCATTCGCGGTGCAGGTGCTGGGATCGGCTGATGCCCTCAAGCTCGACGAGGACAAGCTCAACGTCAACGGCGGCGCGATCGCGCTTGGCCATCCCTTCGGCATGACCGGAGCCCGGATCACGGGGACCCTCATCAACAACCTCCAGGCTCATGACAAGACGATCGGGCTGGAGACCATGTGCGTGGGCGGCGGCCAAGGCATGGCCATGCTGATCGAGCGGCTCGCATAGGAAGCCAGCCGCAAACATGGTGGAGGCTAATCTGAGCGGGTGAGCCAGGTGGCCTCTCCACATAAGCTCCGCGGGACTCTGCCTGCGGAGCTGACGGAGTTCGTGGGGCGGCGGCGGGATCTCACCGACGTGCGGCAGCGGATGTCGGAGTCCCGGTTGGTTACGCTGACCGGCCTTGGAGGCGTGGGCAAGACGCGACTCGCTCTGCGAGCGGCAAAGGATCTGCAGCGGAGCGTGCGGGATGGCGTCTGGTTCGTGCCTCTCGCCGAGCTGTCCGATGCTGATCTGATCCCGGAAGTCGTTGCGTCGGTTCTTGGCATCCACGACAGGTCGAGCCAGTTCGGGATCACCCAGCTCGCCGACTATCTGAGCACGCGCGAGCTCCTGCTCGTCCTGGACAACTGCGAGCACCTCATTGACGGCTGCGCGGCCGTCGCCGACGTACTCCTGAGGACGTGCCCGCGGCTGCACCTCTTGGCCACGAGCAGGGAATCACTGCGAGTCGCAGGAGAGGTGGTACATCCCGTCGCGCCGCTCGCCGTCCCGGAGTCGGCCACCGCACTGGTCGCTCTCCATGACTTCGAAGCCGTGCGGCTGTTCGTGCAGCGGGTGCGCCAGGTGGTGCCGAATTTCGAGGTCGATGAGGAGAACCGGACTGCTGTGCTCGAGATCTGCCGGCACCTGGAGGGAATCCCACTCGCCCTCGAGCTCGCGGCGATCCGGCTGCGCGCCATGTCGCCGGGAGAGCTGCTCGAGCGGCTGCGGCAGCATTGGGAGCTCCTCGACCTTGGCCCCCGGAACGCGCCTGAGCGCCACCGCACCATGGCGGCGTGCACCGAGTGGAGCTACAACCAGTGCTCGTCCGCCGAGCGTGGGCTGTGGGATCGGCTGTCGATCTTCGCGGGAGGCATTGAGATGGATGCCATCCACTTCGTCGCCATCGACGCTGGCGTGTCAGCCACCCCGCAGTCGACCGCCGACCTTGTTCAGGCGCTCGTTGACAAGTCGATCCTCAGCATCCAGTCCACCGACGGGCGCACCCAGTTCCGGATGCACGAGGTGCTGCGGCAGCACGGCATCGGCTGCCTGGTGTCGGCAGGGGCTGTGTCCACGACGCGGCGCGCCTTGCTCTCCTTCTACATCGAGCTGCTGGATCGTATCGACGCGGACTGGATGAGTCCCCGTCAGATCGACTGGATGCGACGGCTCCGACGCGAAGAGCCGAACCTCCGGCTCACCCTTGAGTTCGCCTGTGCCAAGCCCGGGGAATCCCGGGTGGGCCTCGAGCTCGCCGCGCGGCTTCGCGAGTACGCCATGGCCTACGGAGCCTTCACAGAAGTGCGTCACTGGTTGAAGCGCCTGCTCTCCCTCGTTCCGGAACGGGACATCCTTCGACTGCGGGGGCTTCGCGCTGCCTGCGTGCTCGCCGCCCTGCAGGGCGACCGCGCGGACAGTGCGGCTCTCATGGCCGAGGCGCGCGAACTCGCCGACCGCCTCGGATCTCCGGCAACTTGGCTCGCGGAACAGGCGGCGGGGTGGCACCACATGTTTGCAGGAGACCTCGAGGCGTGCGTTGCCAGTCTCGCTCGGGCCCTCGCAGCCCTGGAGCAAGGCGGGAACCTGCGCGATATCGCCGAGACACACACACTTTTGGGCATGGCCTACTGCTTCGCCGGGGACCTGTCACGAGCCGCCACTTCTCACCAGGAGAGCCTCGACATCTGTGAAGCAACGGGTGAGTCGTGGTGCCGCTCGTTCTCGCTGTGGAACCTCGGGTTGGTCGTCTGGGTCAGCGGCGACCCGGCTCGCGCTGTCGCGTTGGAGGGGCAGAGCCTCGAGCTGAAGCGGCGCATGGATGACCGCCTCGGCCTTGCGCTGTGCCTCGAGGCCTGTGCCTGGATGCATGCGGAGCAGAGCCCTGCGAGAGCAGCCACCTTGTTGGGCGCGGCCGACCAGCTGTGGCACCTCATGGGGACGTCGCTCGATGTGCTGCCGGGGCTCACTCCGATGCGGCAGAGGTGCGAGACGGCCTTGCACGACGCGCTCGGGCACGGCGCATTCGACGCTGCGCACGCCGCGGGCACCGAGATGGAATCCTCCACGGCAATCGCGTTCGCCCTGGACGAGAAGCCGGCTACGAGCAGGTCACCCAAGCCGTCTCCATCAGCTGGGCCAGCACTGCTCACCAAGCGCGAGCAGCAGGTAGCCGAGCTGGTCGCAACCGGGTTAGCGAACGAAGAAATCGCCAACAGGCTCGTGATCTCCAGGCGGACCGTCGAGGGTCACGTCGAGCACATCCTGACCAAGCTGGGCTTCACCTCGCGGACCCAGCTCGCCGTCTGGGTCACGGACCGGTCCAAGGTGTAGGGGCAGGGAACATCTCGCCCAAGCTCTTCCTGGCACGTGCGGCACCCTCCACGCGGAGCCGGGGCGCGGCCGTGGCGAGCTCGAGGCTTCCGCGGCAGACCTCGACGAGTCCCGCGGGGCTACCGACGACGGTCACGTCAGGGGTACCACCGGTCTCCGCCGGAACGAGCTGCCCCGCCCGGACCTGCAGCCACAGCTCCTCGCCGTCCAGGTCGAACCGCACGAGGAGGTCGCGCCCGTCTGCGGCGACAGGGTCGAACAGGGCGCCGAGCGTGCCGTGGACAGCCATCCTGGGCTGCACCCTGCCCTCGACCGGGTCATCGAGGAAGGGGAGCCCGAACCGGGCTAGGGCTCGTAGCACCGGCACGACGCGCAGGCCGTCGGCAGTCAGCGCATAGACCGTGCGAGCCGCAGGGGCGGGCAGGTCACGCTGCTCGACGAGACCGTCGTGCTCCAGCTGGCGGAGCCGTTCGGCGAGCAGGTTCGGCGCAATGCCGGGCAACGCCCGGCGCAGGTCCGTGAACCGGCACTCCTCCAGCCAGAGCTCCCGCAGGATCAGAAGTGTCCAGCGGTCACCCACCCGGTCGAGTGCGGTGGCGATGCCGCAGTACTGCTGATAGCTCTTGTTGGACATGTCACAACCGTAAAGTGCTTGATAATTCATATCAAGTGGTTGAGTTTTTATACCACCGCGCATACCGTTTTTCCATGACCCCCCGCGCTGCCCACGTCAGGCCTTGGGCGGTGCTGGCGGTGGCGAGCACGGCAAGTTTCATGGTGCTCCTCGACACCCAGGTGCTCTTCGTCGCGTTCGGCGCCCTCCGGGACAGCTTCCCCGCCGCATCGTTCGCCACGATGTCGTGGACGCTGTCGGCTTACACGATCGCGCTGGCCGCGACCCTCGTGCCCGCCGGACGGATGGCGGACCGGTTCGGACGACGTCGCACCTTCCTCGTCGGTCTGGCCGCCTTCACGGCGGGCTCGGTGCTCTGTGCGCTGGCACCGACTGCGGGCCTGCTCATCACCTTTCGTGTGGTCCAAGCGCTGGGCGCAGCCGCGCTGATGCCCTCCTCGCTGGCACTGGTGCTTTCGGCGTTCCCTCCGGCGCGAATCCCCTTCGCCATCGCCACCTGGGGCGCGTTCGGCGCACTCGCAGCCGCCCTCGGTCCCACCGTTGGGGCCTTGCTGTTGCAGAGCTGGGGCTGGCGAGCCGTCTTCCTTGCCAACGTCCCTGTGGGGATCCTCGGGTTCGTGCTCTCGCTGCGGCTGCTGCCCGAGTCCCGCGAGACGACCCGTGAACGCTTCCCGGACGCGGTTGGGATCCTCATGCTGGGCGGCGCGCTGACCCTGCTTGCCCTGGGTATCGTGCAGAGCGAGCACTGGCATTGGGACTCGGCCCGCACCATCGTCGTCCTTGCCAGCGGCTTGCTGGTGCTCCTGTTGTTCGTACGCCGCAGCGTCACGGTTGAGCAGCCGGCGCTCGACCTTTCGCTCTTCGCCCGTCCAGCCTTCCGCTGGGCCAACATCGCTACCGCCGCCTTCACGATCGGCTTCACCGCGACCTTCTTCGCCCTGATCCAGTTCATGACCGAGATCTGGCACTACGACCTCGTCCGAGCCGGTCTGGCGATGATGCCGGCGCCCCTCATCGTCATGGTGCTCGGTCCTCAGATGGGTCGGGTAGCGGCGCGGTTCGGCCAGCGCGCTCTTCTCGTGCCTGGGGCGCTTGTGTACGCCGCGGCGCCTGGACTGCTGCTGGTCATGCTCGACACGCAGCCCGCCTGGGCGACCCACCTGTTGCCGGCCTCGGTCCTGTCAGGAGTGGGCATATCGCTGGTGGCTCCTCAGCTGACCAGCGCAGCCGTCAACGGCGTGTCGCCCGATCAGTTCGGAGCCGGAGCCGCAGTCAACCAGTCGATCCGCCAGTTCGGGGCCACTTTCGGGATCGCCCTGACTGTCGCGCTCCTTGGCGGTGCGACCGGGCCCGTGGCGGTCGAGGACTTCCAACGCGTGTGGTTGATGGTGCTGATCTGCGGCGTCCTGACGTCCGCGGCCGCCTTCGCACTGCCGCGACGCACGAACTCCATGGAGCCGCGGTTGACCCCGTACGTCGTCGCAGCCGAGACCTGACTGTCCTGAAACGAACCATCAGCAGAACTCATCGAGGAGAAGAACCATGCCCGAAACCATCCTTGACCGGATCACCTACGAGGTCGTCGACCGCGTCGCTCGCATCGAGCTCGTACACAGCGGAGCTCACAACAGCTTGGACGAACCGATGGGGGCAGCGTTGCGCACCGCCGCAGACCGCGCCGCCAAGGACGCAGCCAGCGGCGACGCGCGGGTCGTGGTCGTCAGTGCCCAGGGTCGTGTGTTCAGCGTCGGTGGCGACCTCGGCTACTTCGCCGGCGCCGAGGACCGCGGCGCACAGATCAAGGCGACCGCGGACGGACTGCACGCAGGTCTCGCCACGCTGCGCGGGCTGGAGGTACCCGTCGTCTCCGTCATCCACGGCACCGCGGCCGGAGGTGGCCTCGGCATCGCCCTCGTCGGCGACATCGTCATCGCCGCCGCCGAGGCGAAGCTCGTCATGGCCTACACCACGTCCGGTCTCACGCCGGACTGTGGCCTGACCTGGGTGATCTCGAACCGGCTGACGTGGGCACGAGCGATGGATCTGGCGCTCACCAACCGCATCGTCACTGGTGCCGAAGCGGCAGAGTGGGGGCTCGTAAGTCGCGCCGTCCCGTCGACCGAGCTGGACGCGACCGTCGAGGCGGTCGTCTCCGCCCTGCGCGATGGCTCGACGCGCGCCTTCGCCGACACGAAGCGCCTGATGGCCGAGGCCCAAGATCGACCCTTCGAGGACCAGCTCAGCCAGGAGGCGGCCACCATCTCTCGTGCGATCGTCGGGCCCGACGGTGTCGAGGGCGTCGACGCCTTCCTCGCCAAACGCAAGCCCGTCTACGGCTGAGCCGTCAGAGGGGCTGCAGTCCCGCGATCTTCCAGTCGTCCCCGGCGCGCCTCAAGGTGACCTCGACGCGACTGCCCGACACGGACGAGCGGTCGCCCTTGGCGGTCGTGGTCTGCGTCAGGAAGAGGAGTATGACGACCTGCTCGCGGTCGCCTGAGACGACGCCGGCGGCGCTGACCGAGGCCTCCGTGCTGATGCCCCGCCGCTTCGCGGTGGGCTCGACGACCTCGGTGAGAATCTGCTCGTAGTCGTCGGCGAACGAGCCGGTCGCCTGGTCGAGCGCCCGGTCGAGGTCCTCGCCGAGGGTCTCGTTGTCGTAGCTCAGCAGGATCGGGACACGGGTCTTGGCCGCGTCGAGTGCCTCGGCGCGAGCTTCGGCTGTCGACGCGGCGAGGTGTGCCTGCACGCCGGCGAAGACCGCGAGGACCACTCCCCCCAACAGCACTCCAAGGGCGAGCATTCTGGATCTCGTCATGCCACGAACTCCAGCCCCGAGACCAGCCAGCGGTCGTCGCTCTCCTGAAGGTCGACTCGCAGCCGGTAGTTTCGCGGCTCCGCCTCGCTGGCCTGCTTGTTCTTGACGGTGCCGACTGCCGCGACGATCACCGTCGCGCGCCCGTCCTCGAACTCGACCAAGCCGGTCGAGACGACCTTCCCCGTCGCGACCACCTGGTGCTTGGAGAGAGTCGTCCTGAGCCTGTCTGCCTGCGCTTCGAGCTCCGACCTGAAGCCCGCGGTCGCCCCGTCGAGCAGCTTCGCCACGTCCTTCTCCGACGTGGAGCCGTTGATGCCGATCAGACCCTCGACCTCTGCCGCAGCGGCGGCAACAGCAGCCTTCCCGCCGGCTGCACGATCGCGCTCGTCCTGCCAGGCGAGCGCGCGCTCACCGCTAACGGCCAGCAGCGCGACGGCGACCAGCGCCACGGCACCGGCGCGCCATGACACGCGCGTCGGTCGGGCGGCGACCTGCGTCCTCATCGCACCGACAGGGGCGCTAGCACCAGGATCTTCCACAAGTCCTCACCCTCTTCGTTCTCGAGGTCGAGCTCGTACGTCTCGTCGTTCCGGCTTACTGCGAGGTCGTAGGCGCCGGTCTCCGGCCAGATCCCGCGGCCGAACACCAGACCGCAGTCCTCCGGAAGCGGGCCACGCTGTGCGGAGTTGGGGCAGGGCAGGTTGCGGGCACCGCGGACGGCGATCGGGTCGTTCGCGGGAATCGTGCAGTGGGCGAGCGGGTTCGCGTGCCGTGGCGTTGTGTCGCTCGGGCTGCGGCGCTCGCTGGGAGACAGGTAGCCGGACCGGCAGCTCGGCGGGTCGTTGAACGAAGCGCGAAGGTCGTAGCGGGCGTCACCGAACTGGGCTCGCGCGTTCGCCACGCCTTGGAGACGGGCGATCGTCGCCGGATAGACCACGAGGAACTGGCGAAGACTCGGCAGGTAGGCGTTGGGAACCTCGGCGTTGGTGGTCGCGTTCGCGACGAACATCGGCAGCGTCGGCTGTAGGTCGGCAACGGTGCGGGTCAACGCGTCGATACCACCGGGCCC
>DATILB010000477.1:0-6073 GCA_035477015.1 Nocardioidaceae bacterium
ACTGGTTGCGTCGCTCGACCGTGATGCCTTCTGAGCTGGTCTCGACCACGAACGCCGAGATACCACCGCGGCCGCCGTCGTTCTTGGGCACGTAGGCCATCACGACGACCAGCTCCGCCACGACGCCGTTCGTCGTCCAGAGCTTCACGCCGTCGAGGAGGTAGGAGCCGTCGGGCTGCGGAGCTGCCGTGCTCGACATCCGAGCCGGGTCGGAGCCGACGTCGGGCTCGGTCAGCAGGAACGCCGTGACCGCGCCAGCCGCGCACCTGGGCAGGAAGCGCTCCTTCTGGTCGTCGGTGCCGAACGACTTCACGGGCTCCGGTACGCCGATCGACTGGTGCGCTGACAGCAACGCACCCAGGCTCGGGTGGATAGAGCCGGCCAGCATCAGCGCCTTGCCGTAGTACGCCATGGTCAGACCCAGACCGCCGTACTTCAGCGGGATCTTCATGCCGAAGCAGCCGATCGCGGCCAGCGCCTTGTAGTCCTCGGGGCGGACTACGTCGTCGCGCTCGATCTGGCGGCCGTCGATCTTCTCGAGCACCGCGCGCAGCTCCGTCAGGAAGGCCTCCCCCCGAGCCACGTCGTCGGCGCTGCCCTGCGGGTGGGGGTGGATCAGGCCCAGGTCGAACCGGCCCAGGTAGAGCTCCTTGGCGAAGCTCGGCCGCTGCCAGGTCGTCTCGCGGGCCGCCTCGGCGACCTGCCGGGCCTCCTGCTCACTGACCTCGCGCTTCTGTCCCGGAACGGGCGGCTCGGGAAGGGTGGTCTCGGACGGGTGGACGTCAGTGCTCATGAGCGCTCTCCGCATGGGTGTGGGGGTCCTGCTACCTATCAGTAATACCCGTCGGTAGCCAGGTTGGAAAGAGCCTCACACTTCGGACACGAGGTCGTTTCAGGAGGGCTGGCGCCAGTGCGGCCCGACCGGCTCGTCCTCGAACAGGTCCGGGGTGCGCTTCGAGGTGTGGGCCCACGCTGCGCCGAACATGACGACCCTCGAGAAGTAGTTGATGAGCACCAGGAGAACCAGGGCGAAGCCGAACACGGTGAACGCCGGTTGACCCTCGGTGAGCTCGATGAGCCGGTCGGCGACCAGCTTGAGCAGCACGAAGCCCACCGCTGCGAGCACCGCCCCCTCACGCAACGCCCGGTGGGACACGCGCGGCCGCGCCAGCAGCTGGTACAGCGCCATCAGCAGGCCGGTGATCAGCGCGACAGCCAGCACCGCCCCCAGCACTCGCAGCCCGAGGTCGGGCAGCGTCGCCGTGGGCTCGACGTCCACGAGATTCAGGGTCTCGTCGGAGAAGCTGTTCACGGCGCTGGTCACGGCCATGGCGAGAAGCAGCAGGAGGCCGACGACGGCGAGAGTCATCAGGTCCCGTGCCTTGCCCACGAACAGGTTGGGAAGGTCCTTCTGGGGCTTCTCGAACAGCGTCTGCAGAGACACGCGCAGCGCCGAGATCCAGCCGAGACCGGCGTACACGAAACCGAGCGCTCCGAGGATGCCGGCCCGCGCGGCGTTGTCCGAGAAGACGTCGAGCTCGACCTGGCCCTGCTCGGGACCGATCAGACCGGGCAGTACGTCGCTGATGATCCGCTCGAGATCGGCCTTCGCGTCTGGGAACTCGCCTGCGATGAAACCGACCACGAAGAACATCAGGGCCATGATCGGGAAGAAGGCCAGGAACGCGAAGTAGGTCACGGCGCCCGCCTGGCCGTTGCCATCCACGCGCCCGTAGTGGCCGACTGTCGCCATCACATGGTCGAGCAGTCCCGAGCGCTCACGAGTCCGATCGATGGTCCGCTGTACCCGGCTCCAGGCTGACCCGAGGTTCATCGGTCGGCGGCGGCCGTCAGCGGGAAGTCCCGGGCGGGGCTCCAGCCCTTGCTGTCGTGGTGGACGTAGAGCCGGAAGTGCTCGACCTGGAACTCGGCCTCGAAGGACGAGAGCTCGCTGAACGCGCTGTCCAAGGCGTCGTCAGGCAGGTGATGGGCGATCGTCACGTGGGGGTGGTACGGGAACTCCGCATCGATCGCCAGCGGGCCTCGACGGACGAGGTGTGCGAGCTGCTCGCACTCACTGATGCCCTCGACGACTCCGACGAACACGACTGGTGACACGGGACGGAAGGTACCCGTACCGCGCAGATGGATGCGGAAGGAGTACGTCGTGGCCGACACCTCGACCAGGTGCTGCTCGATGCCCGGAAGCAGCGACTCGTCGACGTCGATCGGTGGCATCAGGGTGATGTGCGTCGGGATCGTTGCCGCGGTCTCGTCGCCGAGCGACTCGCGATAGTCCTGCAGCTGGGTCGCCCAGGGTTCTGGGACGGCAACAGCCACGCCGATCGTCGTCACGAACGCACCCTATCGACCGGGCGGGATGAAGCCGACGCGGTCGTAGACGTCTGCGAGTGTGCGCTCGGCCACCTCGTTCGCCCGGGCTGCGCCGTCGTTGAGGATCGCCTCGAGCTCGGACCGATCGGCGAGCAGCTCCTGCACACGGTTGCGGAAGGGCGTCACGAACTCCACCACCACATCGGCCAGGTCGCCCTTGAAGTCGCCGTACCCGCGCCCGTCGTACTCCTTCTCGAGATCCTCGATCGCACGGCCGGTGAGCGCCGAGTAGATCGTGAGCAGGTTGGAGATGCCGGGCTTCTCCTCAGCGTCGAAGCGGACCTCCGTGCCGGAGTCGGTCACCGCGGAGCGGATCTTCTTCGCCGAGATCTTGGGGTCGTCGAGCAGCTCGATGATGCCTCCGGGCGCCGAGGCCGACTTCGACATCTTGGCGGTCGGCTCCTGGAGGTCCAGGATCTTGGCCGTCGACTTCAAGATGTAGGGCTCCGGCAGTCGGAAGGTCTTCTTGTAGCGGTGGTTGAACCGCTGCGCGAGGTCGCGCGTCAGCTCCAGGTGCTGCCTCTGGTCCTCGCCGACCGGGACGTACTCCGGGCGGTAGAGGAGGATGTCGGCGGCCTGCAGGATCGGGTAGGTGAGCAGCCCGACGCTCGCGGCACCCTCCCCGCCCTTCGCGGACTTGTCCTTGAACTGGGTCATCCTCCGGGCTTCGCCGAAGCCGGTGAGGCACTGCAGCACCCACGCGACCTGCGCATGGGCGGGCACCTGTGACTGCAGGAAGATCGCGGACCGGGCCGGGTCGATGCCCATCGCCACCAGCTGGGCTGCCGCCACGTAGCACCGCTCGCGGAGCACCTTGGGGTCCGGCTGGTCCATCGTGATCGCGTGCAGGTTCGCGATGAAGAAGAAGGGCTCGTAGTCCTCCTGAAGCGCCACCCACTGCCGCAGGGCGCCCAGGTAGTTGCCGAAGTGGAACGAGTCGGCCGTGGGCTGGATCCCGGAGAGGACCCGAGGCTTCGCGACGGGTGTATCGGACATGCCAGGCATTCTGTCAGGCGTCGGTCCGCGGGCTTCGGCTGCCTCACCCCGTCTCATCACGGGCCGCTAGATAGCTGCAAGGCGCGGCTTCTACCGTGGAGACATGGAGTACAGCGACGCGCAGCGGCAGCTGCAGGACCAGTTCGACACGCGGCGCATCGCGGACCGGATCAACGAGCTGCTGGTCCACGACTTCGTCGACGACGGCTCGCGGACGTTCATCGAGTCGCGCGACATGATGTTCGTGTCGACCGTTGACGCCGCCGGACAACCGACCACCTCCTACAAGGGCGGCGACCCCGGCTTCGTGCGGGTACTCGACGAGCAGACCCTCGCGTTCCCGGCGTACGACGGCAACGGCATGTTCCTGACGCTGGGCAACCTCGCCGAGACGTCCAAGGTCGGACTGCTCTTCATCGACTTCGAGCGGCCGAACCGCGTCCGAGTCCACGGCATCGCCACGGTCTCCGCCGACGACCCGCTCCTTGCGACGTGGCCCGGAGCGATGCTGGTGATCCGTGTCCAGGTGACCGAGGTCTTCCCGAACTGCCCGCGCTACATCCACCGGATGCAGAAGGTGGAGCGATCGCACTTCGTCCCCCAGGCCGACGTCGTGCCGCCGGTGCCGGACTGGAAGCGCGCCGCCTGGGCTAACGACGCTTTGCCCGAAGGCGATCCTGCGAGGATTCAGCCATGAGCAAGCTTGTCGTCGCCGCCGCCCAGTTCGCTCCCGTCCACCTCGACCTGGCCGCCAGCCTCGAGAAGGCACGCGGGATCGTCGCGGACGCCGCTTTGGAGGGTGTGCAGCTGCTGGTGTTCCCCGAGTCCTTCCTGCCGGGCTACCCGGACTGGGTCTGGCGTACGCCGGCCTGGAGCCCGCACGCCCTGGCGTCGTACCAACGGCTCTACGAGAACGCCGTCGTCGTCCCCGGCCCCGAGACCGAGACGCTGGCCGACCTCGCCCGTGAGCACGGGATGCACCTGGCGATGGGCGTCACCGAGCGGCACGGCTCCACGCTCTACAACACGCTGTTGCTCTTCGGCGCCGATGGCGCCCTGCTCAACCACCACCGGAAGCTGATGCCGACCGGCGGTGAGCGTCTCGTCTGGGGGTACGGCGACGGCGCCGGGCTCACGGTCCACGACACCCCGGTCGGTCGCGTCGGTGGGCTGCTGTGCTGGGAGAACTACATGCCGCTGGCTCGAGCGGCGATCTACGCCCAGGACGTGCAGGTCTACCTCGCGCCGACCTGGGACACCAGCGACGTGTGGGTGCCGACGCTGCAGCACATCGCCAAGGAGGGCCGCACCTTCGTCATCGGCTGCTGCCAGGCGATCCACGCGAACGACCTGCCGGACGACATCCCCGGCAAGGCCGAGCTGTACGGCGACGAGTGGCTGGCGCGTGGGCTGTCCGCCATCATCGCGCCCGGTGGTCGCATCCTGGCCGGCCCGCTGGAGGAGAAGGAGGGGCTGGTCACCGCCTCCATCGACCTCGCCCGCTGCGCTGAGGGTCGGGGCATGTTCGACCCGACCGGCCACTACTCCCGCCCCGACGTCCTCCGGCTGGCGGTGGACACGACGCGCAAGTCACCGGTCGTCAGAGCCGGCGACCCAGAACCGTCCGCAGCGCCGCCGCGCCCATAGCCAGGTAGCCCTTCAGCGAACGCAGCGACAGGCTCAACGAGCGGACCGTGCGGGTCCCGGTCGGAATCGACTTGCCCTCGAACCGGTCGGCGAGCCACGAGACCATCGCCGGGGTCGCGATCACCTGGAGCGAGATGTGCTCGCTCACCCGGTCGCGCACGTACGCAACAGTCGCCCCGCCATCGACGTACCGCTCGACGAGTCCGTCGATGTCCTCGACGTGGATCATCTGGTCGTGCGTGCCCTGGACGACCAGGAGTGGACAGGTCGGCGTCCGGTGACCCATCCGCAGGTCCTCGAAGACGTGCAGGACCTCCGGGGTGGCCAACAGGTCCGCCAGCGGTGCGTCGATGTAGTCGTCGAAGTCGTTGTGTCGGAACTTGGCCATCGCCGTGACCGTGTCCAGCGTCTCGAGCTCCTTGAGCTTGCGCATCCCTTCGAGGTTCGCGTGCTCGTTGATCACCTTCGCGAGGCCCGGGTAGGCGTGCCGCAGGCCGGCGACGACCAGGGCGGGAAGCGCCGCGTGGAAGCCGCCGTTGAGCCGGATGAAGGTCTGGCCGGGATCACCGACCGGTGCACCCAGAGCAGCACCGACGAGATTCAGCTCAGGGGCGTACTCCGGGGCCATCTCGGCGGTCCAGGCCGAAGCCATCCCACCGCCGGAGTAGCCGATGACTCCGACCTGGTTGTCCGGCTCCAGACCGAGAGGCGCGAACGCCAAGGCCGCGCGGACACCGTCGAGGACGCGGTAGCCGGGCTCACGTGCGGCACCGAAGTACCCGCCCATGCCCTCGTGGTCCGCGACCGAGATGGCCCAGCCCCGGCGCAGGATTCCGGCGAGCACCAGCAGCTCGAACTGCGGGACTGCGCCGAACGCGTGCGCTCCGCGCTGCAGGGCGTACGACGGGAAGCAGCGGTCGGTCACAGCATCGATCGCGCACTGGTACGCGACCAGCGGGCGCACATGTGCTGGGTCGGCACCGGCCGAGAGCAGGATCGTGGTGACGGTTGCCTCGGGGACGCCGTTCAGGTCGCA
>DATILB010000478.1:0-3231 GCA_035477015.1 Nocardioidaceae bacterium
TCGCTCGCCTAGCGGCTCACGTCCGGCTCGACCGGCGGATACGGTGCTTGACATGAGCGGACCCCTCGATGGCATCGTGGTTCTCGACCTGACGCGCGCGCTCGCGGGACCGCACGCGGGCATGATGCTCGGCGACCTCGGTGCCCGCGTGATCAAGATCGAGAGCCCGGACGGCGACGACTCCCGCGCCTGGGGTCCGCCGTTCGTGGGTGATCCCAGCGACCAGATGTCGACGTACTTCCTCTCGTGCAACCGCAACAAGGAGTCGGTCGTCCTCGACCTGAAGTCGACCCACGACGCTTCTGTCTTGGCCGACCTCATCCGGCGCGCAGATGTCCTCATGGAGAACTACCGAGTCGGCGTGATGGACCGGCTGGGCTTCTCGGTCGAACGGTTGCAGTCGCTCAACCCCCGGCTCGTGGTGCTCTCGATCACCGGCTTCGGCCACGACGGTCCAGAAGCGACCCGCCCCGGCTTCGACCAGATCGCGCAGGGCGAGGGCGGCCTGATGGCCATCACCGGCGACGAGGAGCCGACGAAGGTGGGCGTCCCGATCGCAGATCTGCTGGCAGGCATGAACGGCGCGTACGGCGTCGTCGCTGCGCTCTACGAACGGGAGCGCACCGGACTCGGTCGCGTCGTACGCACGTCGTTGCTGGCGAGTGTGGTTTCTGTGCACGCGTTCCAGGGCACCCGCTGGACGGTCGGTGGTGAGGTACCGACCCGCACCGGCAACCACCACGCGGCCATCGCGCCGTACGGGCTCTTCAGGACCGGCACCTCACCGATCCAGGTCGCGTGTGGCAACGAGGGGTTGTGGCGGGCCTTCGCCGAGGCGGTCGGGCTGGACGCGTCCGATGAGCGCTATGCGACCAATGCCTCACGGGTCGGCCATCGCGACGAGCTCATCGCGTCGATAGAGGCGATCTTCGCGACAGAACCCGCCGAGCACTGGCTCCCGCTCATCGACGCTGCTCGGGTCCCGTGCGGGAAGGTCCGCTCGCTCGACGACGTCTACAGCTGGGAGCAGACCCGCTCGCAGGGCCTCGCGCTCGAGGTGGACGGTCTCACGCTGCCCGGGCCGGCGCTCCGCTTCGACGACAACGCCTACGCCGGTGGGCGAGAGGCGCACCTTCCGCCCCCGCGCCTGGGCGAACACACCGACGCGGTGAAGGATTGGCTGGCGTCGCAGCCTTAAGTGCCGCGTCTACCTCTTCCGCTCGTACCGCATCGCCACTGCCCCTGAGCCGAACTCCAGCCGGCTCACGAGCTTCAAGTCGACCGGCTCCGGGAGCCCCGCGAACAAGGTCGGCCCGTGACCGGCGACTCGCGGATGCACCACGAACTCGTACTCATCGATGAGGCCCAGCCTCGTCAGCTCCAAGGGCAGTTGCACGCCCCCCACGAACAGGCCATTGCCCGGCTCCTCCTTGAGCTGCTGGACCGCCGTGGCCAGGTCCCCGCGCACGAGCTCGGCGTTCCAGTCGGGCTGTTCCAGGGTGCTCGAGACGACGTACTTCCTTGCCGCGTTGATCGTCTGGGCGAAGGGCTCCGTCCACTCAGGTCTCGCTTCCGCCGCAGCCGACGGTCGAAACGCTGACTCCATCATTTCGTAGGTCACGCGGCCGAAGAGAAGGGCGTCAGCCTGCTTGAGATTCTCGACCGCGTGACGATGCAGCTCTTCGTCCGCGGGCATTGCGCGATGGTCGCAGCACCCGTCCAACGTGACGTTGATGGAGTATCGAAGCGGTCGCATCTCAGGCGCCGGACCCCGCGTCGATGGAGTCGAGGTCGCGTACGGCGTACCGATGGTGCTCCCACTCCTCTTCGAGGATGGTGTGCAGGCAGGACAGCGTTGTCTCCGGGTACTGCGATGCCCACGGGCTTGTGCGCGGCATGGCCAGGTCATCCGCCGTGACGGTGGCGAGGAAGTCGCCGACCATGGCGACGCGGTCAGCCCGTACGTCGAGCACGTCGGCGTACGACGGTGTGCCCGTGACGAAGATCGACATGTCCACGCCCTCGCCTGCAGCGCTGGAGTCTGGTTGGCCGAGGGGGTGGTACTCCTCGATCCCCAGGATCGCCCGGCGGAGCCAGACGTCCGCCGCGCAGACCAGGTGACGCAGCGTCTGGGAGAACGACCACTCCCCGTCCACCGAGATGTCGACCGTGCCGGCCGGCATCGCCTCGACACGCTCGAGCGTCGCCGCCCAAGTGCTCTGCAATGCAGCCCACGCGGCGCGAAGGCCTTCCGGATCTCCAGCGCGCTGGTCCGCGCGGCCCGGAAAGCGGCGGTTGAGCTCGGCCCGGACGAACGGCAGGACGTCGACGCCGTTGACGCGCAAGAAGGTGTCGCCGTCGAAGAGCCAGGGGGAGTCGATCTCCATCCGTGCCACGTCCACCCCGCGCATCACGACGCCGGACAGGTCAGACCTCACGAAGCGGGCGCCACTCAGGTCCGCGCTGACAAACTCTGCTCCCTGCAGGTCGTCGGATCGGGAGAAGGACGCCATGGGTCAGCCCAGGTCCACGATCGCCGCGACGGGCCCGCCGCCCTCGGGTCCTTGGTGCGCCGCGGAGACCGACACGAAGACCGCGGGGTCGCCCGTCACGGCAGCGGCCACTCCCCCGACGCAGGACTTGATCTGGCGATGCCAGTGCACGTCGGAGTCGTCGAGCATCGCGTTGCGACGGCCGCGGACGATGCCGTCCTGCGACGCCTCGCACTTGAGGAAGACGTTGACCAGCCGGCCGTCGAGATCGGTGTGGTGCGGGCGGTCGGGTAGCTCGAGCCCCGCGTCCTTGATGGCCGACCAGATGCCGTCCTGGTCGAGGGCGTCGGTCATCACCGAGTGCCCGATCCGGTAGCGCCCTCCGACTCCGCGAGCGTTGCCGACCACGACGACCTGCGCCAGGTCGAGCTCCACGCCCGACGAGCACGACGCGACCGAGGAGAACAGCTTGCGGTTGTGCATGACGTCCTCGTCGGACGGCATGTCGATCTCGCCCAGCGCCACCGCGACACCCAGCGCCGTACACCCGTTGGAGAGGTCCATCGACTCGTGCGTGTGCTCGGTCCACACCGTGTTGCCCCGCGCCTTCGCCTCACGGATGGTCTGGATCGTCAGCAGTGGCGTCTTCGTCTGCACGTAGTGGACGTCGGCCGGGTCGGTGATTCCGGCCCGCTCCATGGCCGCCTTCACGGCGGCTGCGACCTTCTCCACCATGGGG
>DATILB010000479.1:0-6511 GCA_035477015.1 Nocardioidaceae bacterium
ACGTCCTGGCCAGGGACCTACCGCTGGAGACGACTTCTGCCGTTGCTGCTGCCCTCTGGTACCCGTACCGCGCGTATCCGTTCGAGCGGGTGACCGCCTGGGCTGCGCGCTCCTACACCGTCTTCGCCGAGTTGTCTCAAGCCGACTCGGGCGTCGAGCTGCGGGCGGGCACGGAGGTCTTCCGGACGCCGACGGTCGACCCCTGGTGGGCCTCCGCAGTCCCGTCGCTCACGCACACGACCGACGTGCCCGCGCCGTACACCTCGGGGCTGTCCCTCGTCGTGCCGGTGGTCGAGATGCCGGTCTACCTTCGTTGGCTGCAGAGTCGGGTCGAACAGCTGGGTGGAACCCTCACCCGGATGGCGCTCCAGGGGTTGCCGCCGCATGCGGACGTCGTCGTCAACGCGGCCGGCCTCGGTGCGCGGCTGATGGCCGCAGACACCAGCGTGCTGCCGGTCCGCGGGCAGGTCGTGCTGGTGTCGCAGGTGGGGCTCGACCGCTGGTGGCTCGACTCAGCCGGACCGACCTATGTCGTGCCTCGCTCGAACGACATCGTCGTCGGAGGCACGGACGACGAGGGGGAGTGGGAGCGGGTGCCGTCCGACGTGGTCACGAAGGAGATCCTCGACCGCGCCAGCCAGCTCGTGCCCGAGATTGCGCGCGCCCGAGTCCTGGGCACCCGCGTCGGCCTGCGCCCGGCGCGGCCGAGTGTCCGGCTCGAGCGTGAGGGCAACGTCGTGCACTGCTACGGACACGGGGGCGCCGGCGTCACGCTGTCGTGGGGCTGCGCGGACGAGGTGGCGGCTCTGGTGAACGGCTGAGCGGCTCCGTACGCTCGGTGGTAGAGCCCCTTCAGGGGCCAGGAGGTCGCGATGATCACAGTCATCGGAATTGTCCTTGCCGTCGTTCTCGCCATCGCGGCGATAGTGGCACGAGCAAGTTTCCGTGTCGTTCGTCAGATCGAGCGCGGAGTGGTCTTCCGCCTCGGCCGTGTGCAGCCCACGCCTCGGCCCCCGGGGCTGACCAGGATCATCCCGATCGTCGACCGGCTCAAGCCGGTGAACGTGCAGGTGGTCACGATGCCGATACCGGCGCAGGACGGCATCACCCGAGACAACGTGACCGTGCGCGTCGACGCCGTCGTGTACTTCCGGGTCGTCGACCCGGTCCGAGCGGTCGTGGAGGTGCAGGACTACCAGTCCGCGGTCTCCCAGGTCGCGCAGACGTCGCTGCGCTCGATCATCGGTAAGAGCAATCTCGACGACCTGCTCAGCGACCGCGAGCGGCTGAACGAGGGTCTCGAGCTGATGCTCGACACCCCGGCGATGGGCTGGGGCATCGAGATCGACCGCGTGCAGATCAAGGACGTCGCGCTCCCTGACTCCATGAAGCGCTCGATGTCACGCCAGGCAGAGGCCGAGCGCGAACGCCGTTCGCGCATCATCACGGCCGACGGTGAGCTGCAGGCCTCCGAGAAGCTGACGCAGGCCGCCGCCATGATGAGTACGGCGCCCGCCGCGCTTCAGCTCCGGCTGCTGCAGACCTTCGTCGAGGTGGCCGCGGAGAAGAACAGCACGCTGGTGCTGCCCTTCCCCGTGGAGCTGCTGCGGTTCCTGGAGGCGGCCACCCCCGCGCGCCCGGCTGTCGCTGAGCCTGCTGCAGATGCGGTCCCGGCTCAGCCGATCCCGATCAAGGATCGGGCCACGCAGGGCTGAGCTCTCAGGAGCTCATGCAGTGCGGCGAGCGTCGGCTGCGGTCACTGCCTCGGTGACCTCCGATGCTCGCAAAATGACAGCCATGAGGCGGTCGCAGTCCCTCTGCCCCTTTGTCCGCTTGTCTCCGGGGACGCGACGCTCCACGCGCGTCATTGCACGCGCGATCGCATCGGCCTCCTCATCGAGGAGCTTGGCCGACATCTCCATGAGGCCGTTACTCACCGGGCCGACTTGGAGCCTCATCACGCCGCTCATGACGAGATCAAGCGGCTCTCCGAGGACCGTGATTCCTCTCAGGGGTGCCAAGTTGACCGGGTGTTGATGAGGCGTTGGATTCGGTGTGCGAGATGGCATGGATGGACTCCTGTGCTCGTCGGGTGCGGACCCATAAGAGCCTGGCATCGACGTCCGACAAGTTTGGGTCGCGCCGATGTCGGCATGCGAAGCCCCGGGGCCGTAACTCCGCACGTGCACGATTAGCGCCCAGGTTCAGCGGCACGCAGGAGCCCAGACCGCGCATGTGCGGAGTTATGGCCCTTGGGGGTGGAACGGATCGGCGCTGACCACGGCCTCGAGGTTGAGCGCGCCGTAGATGTGCGGGAAGGTCTCGCCTCCCGGCACCTCGTCGACCTGCCACGGGCTGGTGAGCAGGTCGGTGTCGATCGTGAGCAGCAGCAGTTCGTCGACGTCGGCGTAGAAGGCACTTCGGGTCGCGTCGACCTGGTCCTCCCACGAGCAGTGGATGAAGCCCTCCTGCTCAAGGGTCACGCCGCGGGTCGACATCGTGTAGCTGCCGGAGCGCTGGGCGTCCTCCCAGTCGGCCGGGAGGGCGACGTGGAAGATCCTCATCAGCCGAAGAACTCGTCAACGTCGTACTGGTGGGCCTCGAAGATGTCGATGTCGGAGATCTTGCCATCTCGGACCGTGTAGACGTTGACCCGTCGCAGGTCGAGGACCTCGTCCTCCCTGGTCGCGACCTCGCGCAGCACCAGCGCGATCCGGTCCGCCGACGCGAGTCGGTCCAACACCTCCACGGTGACCGGGATCCCGTCGGTGCGAGCCAGCAGCGCCCGGATCGCGGCGACGACGGCAGGCTTGCCCGCGTGGGTGCCGGCGAGCGCGCCCCTTCCGGGAAGGTGCATCACCACGTTGTCGGCGTAGAACTCAAACGCGCCATCCGGGTCGCCCCGCCCCCAGGCATCGGCGTACGCCTGCATCACCTCGTCGGCGGTCATGCGCTCAGGCTAGAAGAGCCGGTCCGTCGGGTCATCCATGCCGCGCAGCGCGTCGTAGTCGACCACCGCGCAGCTGATGCCGCGGTCCGTCGCGGGCACCCGCGCCTGCGGCTTGATCTCCTGTGCGGCGAAGATGCCGCGCACGGGCGCGAGCAGCGGGTCACGGTTGAGCAGCTCGAGGTAGCGGGTCAGCTGCTCCACGCCGTCGATGTCCCCGCGACGCTTGATCTCGACCGCGACGCTCCGGCCGTCCCCGTCGCGGCACATCAGGTCCACCGGACCGATGGCGGTCGGGAACTCTCGGCGTACGAGCGTGAGGCCGTCGGACAGGGTGCCGGGGTGCTCGGCGAGGAGCTCCTGGAGGTGCTTCTCGACGCCGTCCTTCTGCAGGCCGGGGTCGACCCCGAGGTCGTACGCCGTGTCACTGACGACCTCCTCGATGAGGATGCGCAGCGTGTCGTCGTCCTTGCCGACGACCGTCCACTCGATGACGCCCTCGTCGTTCTTGCCCTCGGTGACCTTGCAGGGCGGCGACATCCAGTTGAGGGGCTTGTAGGAGCCGCCGTCCGAGTGCACCAGCACCGAGCCGTCGTTCTTCACCATGATCACGCGCGTGGCCATGGGCAGGTGGGCGGTGAGGCGGCCGGCGTAGTCGACCTGGCAGCGGGCGATGACGAGGCGCACGAGAAGGGAGGCTACCTGAGTGGGGGCGGCTGCCCGACTGGTGGAACGCGCTACTGATCAGTAGAACTTGCTGTGACAATTTCGCCATGACTGACCTCACCCACGAGCAGATCAGCAGCACCCTCGTGCTGCCGTACCTGAACCACGCCGTGCGGATGTTCGAGGCGAACTACGCCTCCAGCGCCGACATCGACGCCGCCATGCGCTTCGGCTGCGGCTACCCCGCCGGCCCCCTGACCGTCATCGACGAGCTCGGTGCAGCCGCCGTATGCGACGCGCTCGCGGCTCGCTACGCCGAGACTGGCGACAACCTGCACAAGCCGGCCGACCTGCTCGAGAAGCTCGCGGCCGAGGGCCGCAGCTTCGCGGACGAGGCCAGCGCCGGGAGCGCCGCAGCCCCCGAACTGCGCCACGACATCAAGAAGGTCGGCGTCGTCGGCACCGGCACGATGGCCTCGGGCATCGCCCAGGTCTTCGCCCAGGCCGGCTATGACGTCGTGTACGTCGGTCGCGGCGAGGAGAAGGTCGCCGGAGTGCGCACCTTCATCGAGAAGTCGCTGAGCAAGGCCGTGGAGAAGGGCAAGCTCGACGAGGACGGCAAGGCGGCCGTGCTGGCCCGCCTCACCGGCGCGACCAGCCGTGAGGACCTGGCCGACGTGGACATCGTCGTAGAGGCGATCGCCGAGGACCTCGAGATCAAGCTCGAGCTGTTCCGCGACCTGGACCGCATCGTGAAGCAGGGTGCGATCCTCTCGACCACGACGTCCAGCCTGCCCATCACCGAGCTGGCCAAGGCCACCGAGCGGCCCGAGGCTGTCATCGGCATGCACTTCTTCAACCCGGCCGTCGTGATGAAGCTGGTCGAGGTCGTCACCACCGAGCTGACCGGCGACGACGTCGACGAGACCGTCAAGGCGCTCTGCGCGAAGGTCGGCAAGGTCGCGGTCTCGTGCGGCGACCGGGCCGGGTTCATCGTCAACGCGCTGCTGTTCCCGTACCTGAACGACGCGGTCAAGCTGCTGGAGAGCGGCGTCGACATCCGGGTGATCGACGCGGCCATCAAGGAGCAGGCCAAGTTCCCGATGGGTCCGTTCGAGCTGCTCGACGTGGTCGGCAACGACGTGTCGCTGGCCATCCAGAACGAGCTCTTCACCGAGTTCAAGGAGCCGGGCCTCGCTCCGGCCGCGACGCTCGAGAAGGTCGTCGCGGACGGCCACCTCGGCCGGAAGACCAAGAAGGGCTTCCACGACTACAGCTGAACACCACCTCTGACCTGCGCGGATGTGCCTCGAGTCCGCACAGAGTCCGCAGGATCAGCCAACGCGGACCGGATCAGGGACGCAGCCGCGTTCCGGGTCCGGTCCTCGGCGTTCGGCCACAGGTGGCTGTATGTCGACAGGGTCGTCGTGGCCGAGGCGTGCCCCATGGCGCGCTGGACCGTGACGACGTCGCAGCCTTTGGCGATCAATCCCGAGGCGTAGAAGTGCCGGAGATCGTGCAGCCGGATGCCGGCGATCCCCGCCCGCGCGGCAGCGTGCCTCCAGCGGAAGTGCACTGCGTTGCGATCTAGTGGTCCGCCATCCGCGGCTCGGAACAGGAAGCGGGCCGGCACACCGTCCGGGGTGAAAGCCTCGATGTGCTCGCCGAGAATTGTCACGAGTTCTTGAGGCACGTAGACCAGCCGCTCCGATCCGTACTTCGGGGCCCGGACTGCGACCTCGCGCGAGTCCCGTTGCACTTGCCGCGCTACCCGCAACTCGCGGAGGCCAACGTCTGCGACCTGGACGCCGGCCGCCTCGCCCGAGCGCAGACCGGCAAAGGCGCACAGGGCTATGAACGCCTGGAACTCCGGGCGGGCGGCGCGCAAGACGGCCCCAACCTGCTGTTCGCTCGGGATCGTCATCGACGCGTCGCGGCTGCGGCGCCGGGGGAGTGTCACTCCGACGCTCGGATCGGCGACGATCGCCCTGTCGGCGATCGCGGCGCGAAAGACTGACCGGAGCACGTTGAAGCGCGTCTTGATCGTGCTCGCTGCGAGCCCGCTCGCCACTAACGACTTCACCCACGACTCCACGTGCGAACGGCGGATCGACTTCAAGGGCATGTCGGCGAACTGGGCCGTGGCAACCACGCGCTCGGCGTTCACGCGCGTCGACGGCACCCAGAGCTGCCGCTGGGACCAATCCTCGTAGAAGCGCCGGAACGTCACCTTGCCGGCCCTCGGATCGACGTAAGCCCCCGTGACCACGGCGGTCGTCACCTCGTTGAGCCACCGTTGTGCGTCAACCTTCCGTTTGAAGTGCCGCGCGTGCTCCTTGCCCGCTTCGTCGCGGTAGCGGGCGCGGTAGTTGCCGTCGGGTCTCTTCTGGATGCTGGCCATGACTCATCGTGCCTCTCGTGTCCGACAGCCGTCGCTGGTCACCGGCTGTTGTGTGGGTTGTTGGTCTGTTCTTCGAGCCAGAGGGCGACCTCGGTGCGCCAGTAGCGGACGGAGCGGCCGATGCGGAAACTGCGGGGACCGGTGCCGAGGTGTCGCCAGTAGCGCAGGGTGGCGATCGGCACCCGCACGACGGCTGCGACCTCCTCCATGGTGAGCAATTCGTCGTTCTCGTGGTTGTGAACGTGGTGTGGCGCGGTGCTCATTTGCTTCTCCTTGTCGGTGGTGTGTGAACTTCAAGCGCGGCAATGGGTACCGAATGGACAGCGCCTGTTGATCTCCTAGGTGCGCAGTGGTCCCCGGAGCGATCACGGCGCCGGGCAGCTGCGTGGCGGTGAAGATGTCCATGTCCTGATAAGGGCAGGTGGTGGGCTGGAGCGGACATCGTTTGCGGGCGGTGGTCGGCGTCATGGCCTCAGCGGCCGATGCCCCGGCCGTGG
>DATILB010000480.1:0-11813 GCA_035477015.1 Nocardioidaceae bacterium
CGGTGATCGCGAGCCTGAGCCTGGGCCTGACGGCCTGTGGTGGTACCGAGAACACAGACAATCAACCGACGGACGACCAGCCGACAACGCTGACCATCGGCTGGAACCAGTCGTTCTACTCGTACAACGATGCGACGCTGAACGGCAACAACACCACCAACGCCAACATCGCGTACCTCACGAACTCGCAGTTCAACTACTACACGCCTGACAACGTGCTGACCAACAACGACTGGTACGGCAGCTACGAGAAGGTGTCCGACGACCCGCTGACCGTGACGTACACGATCAACGATGGTGTGAACTGGTCCGACGGCACGCCCGTCGACGCAGCCGACCTGATGCTGGCCTACGGGGTCAACAGCGGCAACTTCAACACCACCGCTGAGGTCAAGTACGACGAGAACACCGGCGTCGCCTCCTACGCCGAGGGCGAGGTCTTCTTCAACTCCGCAGCGGCCAGTGACGGCATCAGCCTGAACCTGGTCAAGGAGACACCGGTCATCTCCGATGACGGCAAGTCGATCACTCTCGTCTACAGCAAGCCCTACGCCGACTGGAACCTCGACTACTTCAACTCCATCCGGACCCCCGCGCACATCGTGGGCAAGAAGGCACTCGGCGAGACCGACGCCCAGGCGGCCAAGGACGCCGTCGTGGCCGCGTTCGAGGGCAAGGACAAGGCCGCTCTGTCGGAGATCGCCGCGTTCTGGAACGTCGCCTACGACTTCGCTGACACGCCGTCGGACCCGGAGCTGATCATCTCCAACGGCCCGTACAGGATCAAGGAAGCCAAGGCCGACGAGTACGTCACGCTTGAGCGGAACCCGGAGTACACCGGACCCTTCGACCCGAACATCGACGAGCTGACGGTCCGCTTCATCAGCGACCCGGTTGCGGCCATCCAGGCGCTGCAGAACGGCGAGGTCGACATGTACGAGGGTCAGGCCACGGCCGACTCCGTCGACTCCGCTGAGGCAGCGGGCATCGAGATGGAGGCCGGCGAGGAGTCGACCTACGAGCACATCGACCTCACGATCGACAACGGTGGCCCGTTCGACCCCAAGTCGTACGACGGTGACGAGGCGAAGGCCAAGCTGGTTCGCCAGGCGTTCCTCGCCGCGTACCCCCGCCAGGAGATCATCGACACGATCATCAAGCCGATGGTTCCGGACGCACAGCTCCGCACCGCGCTCGTCCGCTTCCCGGGAGCCCCGGGCTACGACGAGGCATCCGCCGCCAACGGCCACGAGGCCTTCGGTGACGGCACCGCGGACATCCAGAAGGCCAAGGACCTGCTGGCTGAGGCCGGCGTCACGAAGCCCAAGGTCGTCCTGATGTACGACAACGAGAACCCGCGTCGTGCCGACGAGTTCGCGCTCGTCTCGGCCACGCTCACGGAGGCGGGCTTCAACATCGTCGACAAGGGCACCTCGAACTGGAGCTCGTTCCTCGGCAACAAGAAGTACGACGCCGTGTTCTTCGGCTGGCAGGACACCAGCTCCTCGGTGTTCAGCTCCGCAGCGACGTGGCTGACCACCGGTGGTAGCAACTACCAGGGCTTCTCCAGCGAGGTCGTCGACGCGGCCTATGGGGAGCTCGCCGGGACGACCGATGAGGCCAAGCAGATCGAGCTGCTGACCACCATCGACACCGAGATCTTCTCGGCGGCCGTCTCGCTGCCCATCTTCCAGTTCCCGGGCGTTGTGTTCTACAACGCCGAGAACGTCACGAACCTCGACCCGGCATACCTTGCGCCGACGATGTTCTACAACTACTGGGAATGGGAAGTCGTTTCCTGATTAGGCAAGACCCGGGCCTCTGCTGAGGCTTCACAAGGAGGGGTGCCGTCGTGCTACGGCGGCACCCCTCTCCGGGCGTAACGTGGCTGCTACACCTCGACGGACAAGGTCCCCATGATCATCTTCTTCGCGCGCAGGTTCCTCACCTCGGCGCTCGTCGTGCTGACCTCCACCCTGATCATGTACGCCATGGTGGCGGCGTCGATCGACCCCTTGGAAGAGCTGCGCGGTGGCAACATGGCCAACAAAGAGGCGCTGATGGAGCGGCTCAGCCAGCAGCTGCGCCTCGACGACCCGGTCATCGTGCGGTACATCGACTGGCTCAAGGGAGCCCTCGGCTGCACCTACGGCCAGTGCGATCTGGGTGAGGACTGGAAGACGCACGAGACGGTCACCCATGCTCTCTCCGGCGCTATCGTCACGACCCTCCAGCTCGTCTTCGCCGCCACCATCCTGGCGATCATCGGCGGTGCCGCCGTCGGCATCATCAGCGCGCTGCGTCAGTACAGCGGTTTCGACTACTCGATCACCTTCATGTCCTTCCTGATGTACTCGCTGCCGGTCTTCTGGGTCGCGGTGCTCGCCAAGGCGTTCCTCGCCATCGACTTCAACGACTGGCTCCGCGATCCCGGATTCGGGCCAATGACCATCGGCTTGGTCGCGGCTGGATCGGGCATCGCGCTCGGGGCTGCCTTGGGCGGGGACTGGATGCGAAGAGCGCGCGTCTTCGGCGCGACGGCCGTGCTGGTCGCGGGCCTGATGCTGTACCTGAACGTCACCGACTTCTTCATCCGGCCCAGCCAGGGACGTGCCGTCGACCTGCTCGTCATCACGGTGCTGGGCATCGGGCTAGCCTTCCTGGTCACCCTCCTGAGCACCGGGCTTCGCAACCGGAAGGCGCTGTACTCGGCACTGACCTCGGTCGGCATCGGGGCGGCGCTCTACTTCCCTATGCTCGAGTTCTGGAACTCCGTGGACGCCAGCTGGCTGATCGTCATCCTGTTGGCCCTGGTCGCCCTCGGGGTCGGCATCGCCGTCGGCTACGGCTGGGGTGGACCCGACTGGGGACGGTCCTCCCGCACAGCGGCGTTCACCGCGTTCCTGATGGCCGGGCTCCTGTTCGTCGACCGGCTGGGCCAGAGCTGGAACGCCTACGTGCACAACCCGCGGGTCAAGGGACGTCCGCTGGCCACGATCGGATCGGGTACACCCAACCTCGAGGGATCCTTCTGGATCCAGACGATCGACTTGATGACGCACATCGCGTTGCCCTCGGTCACGCTCGTGCTGATCTCCTTCGCCGGCTACACCCGCTACAGCCGGGCCTCCACGCTCGAGGTGCTCAACCAGGACTACATCCGGACGGCTCGTTCGAAGGGCCTGACCGAGCGCACTGTGATCATGCGTCACGCCTTCCGCAACGCGATGCTCCCGCTCGCCTCGGTGGTGCCGGTAGACCTGATCACCGTCATCGGTGGAGCGCTGCTGACAGAGACCGTCTTCGGGTGGCACGGCATGGGCAAGATGTTCGTCGACGCCATGAGCGGCAACCTCCAGGATCCCGTGATGGGGTACATCCTCGTCGTGGGCATCTTCGCCGTCATCGCGAACTTCGTCGCTGACCTCGTCTACGCCGTCCTCGACCCACGGATCAGGGTGAACGCATGAGCCTGCCTCCTCTTATCGGCGACGGTGCCCCCGGCGAGCCCCCTCCGGGCTCAGTCGTCGGGGACACGCTCGAGAACGCCATCGAGCTCAAGGAGGTCGAGGGCCTCTCACAGGGCCAGATCGTCCGACGCCGGTTCTTCGCGCACCGCGGCGCCATCTCGGGCCTGGTGACGATCTTCCTGATCATGCTGCTCGCCTACTCCTCGGTGGGCTTCACCCTCGGCCCGATCGACGTCCCCGGCTGGTGGCAGTGGAAGCCCAATGCACTCACCCCGATGCTCGGACGCGGCGACCCGACGACCGCAGGCCCCCTGCCGTGGGGCTCCCATCCCTTCGGTCAGGACACCGTGGGCCGCGACGTCTTCGCGCTGGTAATGAAGGGCACCCAGACGTCGATCAACGTGATGATCGTCATCGGTGTGGTCGCCGCCACCATCGGTATGATCATCGGCTCCGTGGCCGGGTTCTTCCGCGGCAACATCGACCAGCTGCTGATGCGTCTCACCGACCTGATCGTCACCTTCCCGGTGCTCGTCATCGGTGCCGTGCTGGGCAACATGTTCGTCCGCAGCCCGGTCTGGCTGCTCGCGGTGTGCCTCGGCCTGATCACCTGGCCGACGCTCGCCAGGCTGGTGCGCGGCGAGTTCCTCACCCTTCGTGAGCGCGAGTTCGTCGATGCTGCCCGCGTGTCCGGGGCGAGCACGTTCCGCATCATTCGCAAGCACATGCTGCCGAACGCCATGGGCGTGATCATCGTCAACACGACGCTGTTGATGTCGGCGGCGGTGCTGTTGGAGACGGCCCTGTCGTTCCTCGGGTTCGGGATCAACCCGCCGAACGTCTCTCTGGGGAAGATGATCTCGACCTACCAGAATGCGTTCAACACGCGCCCCTGGCTGTTCTGGTGGCCCGGTCTGTTCATCATCCTGATCGCGTTGTCGGTCAACTTCATTGGCGACGGGCTGCGCGACGCGTTCGACCCGAGGCAGAAGAAGATCCCGTCCGCCCGCAAGATGGCGCGCGCCGCGCGGCAGCAGGAGCAGGTGCAGGAGTGAGCGTTCCCGAGGGGTCAGCCCTGAGCGACGCCGACCAGAGCCAGGAGCATGAGCGCGCCGGCGACGGCCAGTTCGGGCCAGTGCCACCGCACATCGGGTCGCTCGCGCTCCAGCCGAGGGTCGGCGAGGTACGCCGCCAGCTCGTCGAGCCGTTGCCGTACGGCCATCGCCGCCTCGCTCTCCACGCCTTTGGACCGCTCCCGACCCGCGGGGGCTGTGGCGGCCCACGACGTGAAGCGTCCGTAGGCCGTCGTCAGCCGGAGCCCGTAGCGACCCTCCACCTCGAGGATCGACGGCCACGGGAAGGTCAGCGTGCGCATCACGTTGCGCAGCACGACGCTGCCGTCGGACACCTCGACGTACGGTGTCCAGAACGCCGCCCAGCCGACCAGCGCGACGGCCGCGAACAGCACTCCGTAGGTCGTCAGGTCGGCGAGCTCTCCGCTCAGCGCCAGACCGGCGACGCCCACCAGCCCCATCCCCATCGCCATCGCGCCCACCACGCGCGCGGTCGTGGTGCGCAGCACGAGTGTCGAACCCATGAGGGCCACTCTAGGAGCAGCAGAAAGGCCATCCAGTGACGACGACCCCGGACACTCCGGCGCCGAGCGGAAGCCCGATCCTCGAGGTCGAGAACCTCAACGTCTCCTTCTTCGTCGACAAGGAGTGGTACCCCGCTGCGATCGACGTGAGCTACACCGTCCACAAGGGTGAGGTGCTGGCGATCGTCGGCGAGTCCGGCTCGGGCAAGACCCAGTCGTCGATGTCGCTCATCGGGCTGCTGCCGGCGAACGGTCGTGCCTCGGGCAGCGCGAAGCTGAACGGTCAGCAGCTCGTGGGCCTCACCGGTGCGCCGATGCGCAAGATCCGCGGCAAGGAGATCGCGGTCATCTTCCAGGAGCCGATGACCGCTTTGAACCCGGTCTACACGATCGGCTTCCAGATCGTCGAGACCCTCCGCTCTCACTTCGTCATGGGGCCGAAGGAGGCCAAGGCCCGAGCGATCGAGCTGCTGACCATGGTCGAGATCCCCGAGCCGGAGCGACGCTTCGACAACTTCCCGCACCAGCTCTCGGGCGGGCAGCGACAGCGCGCGATGATCGCCCAGGCACTCGCCTGCGAGCCGAAGCTGCTCATCGCTGACGAGCCTACGACGGCGCTCGACGTCACGGTCCAGGCCGAGATCCTGAAGCTGATGCGCGACCTCCGCCAGCGGGTCGACGCAGGCATCATCCTCATCACCCATGACATGGGTGTCGTCGCCGACATGGCCGACCGGATCGTGGTGATGAAGGACGGCCGGGTCGTCGAGACCGGCGGGAGCGAGCAGATCTTCGGATCGCCTCAGCACCCCTACACCCAGCAGCTCCTCGACGCCGTTCCCCACTTCGGCAGCATGGCGAAGGCGGCCGTGGTCGGAGAAGAGCGCACGGAGTACACCGCGCCCGTCGGCACCGACGCCGTGATGGTCGCCGAGAACCTCGTCCTGGAGTACCCCAAGCGAGGCCGTCAGCCCGTCTTCCGGGCCGTCGACGACGTGACCTTCTCGATCGCGTCGGGTGAGGTCCTCGGTCTGGTGGGTGAGTCCGGCTCCGGCAAGACGACCATCGGGCGCGCGGTGGTCGGGCTGATCCCGGTCGCCGGAGGACGGCTCGAGATCGCCGGCGTGAGCATGAAGGGCGTCAAGGCCAAGGAGCTTCGGCCGTTGCGCGACAAGGTCGGCATCGTCTTCCAGGACCCGGGCTCCTCACTGAACCCCCGACTGCCGATCGGCGAGTCGATCGGCGAGCCGCTCTATCTGCACCGCGGACTGCGTGGCAAGGAGCTCCAGGTTGCCATCGAGGAACTCCTCGACCAGGTGCATCTGCAGCGTTCGTTCCGCAACCGCTACCCGCACGAGCTCTCGGGTGGCCAGCGCCAGCGCGTCGGCATCGCGCGCGCACTCGCACTGGAGCCGAAGCTGCTGGTGGCCGATGAGCCGACGTCGGCGCTCGACGTGTCCGTGCAGGCCAAGGTCCTCGACCTGTTCCAGGACCTGCAGCGCGAGCACGGCTTCGCCTGCCTGTTCATCAGCCACGACCTCGGGGTGGTCGAGATGCTGGCCTCCCGGATCGCGGTGATGCATTACGGCAAGATCGTCGAGCTCGGCAGCCGGGACCAGGTCATCAGCGAGCCGCAGGACGCCTACACCCGGCGGCTGGTGGCGGCGGTGCCGGTGCCCGACCCGGCCGAGCAGCGTCGCCGGCGCGAGGAGCGCGACCGGATCTTGAGGGAAGCCGGCGTCAGCTGACGTAGGGTCTCCCGCGTGGACGGCCTGTTCGAGTACGACGACGCGCCCGGCGCTCCCACGCCGGGTGGTGGCTCGCTCGCGGGCAACACACACCGGTCCGCCCCGCTCGCTGTGCGCATGCGGCCGCGCACCCTCGATGAGCTGGTCGGCCAACGTCAGCTGTTGGCCGAGGGCTCGCCGCTGAGGCAGCTGGTCGAGGGCGACCAGCCGATGTCCCTGATCCTCTGGGGTCCGCCCGGGACCGGCAAGACGACGATCGCGTCGATCCTGAGCCTGCAGACCGACCGCCGGTTCGTGGAGGTCTCGGCCGTCGCGGCCGGCGTCAAGGAGGTTCGGGCCGCGATCGATGCGGCTCGCAAGGAGCTGACCCGGACCGGGCGCGAGACCGTCCTGTTCGTCGACGAGGTGCATCGATTCACCAAGGCTCAGCAGGATGCGTTGCTGCCTGGAGTTGAGAACCGCTGGGTCACTCTGGTCGCGGCGACGACGGAGAACCCGTTCTTCAGTATCATCTCACCGCTCCTGTCTCGCAGCCTGCTGCTGACGCTCGAGTCGCTCACTGACGACGATGTCCGGGGTGTGCTGGAGAGTGCGCTGGCCGACAAGGAGCGGGGCCTGGCTGGCGCGATTACGGTCGAGCAGGAGGCGGTAGACCACCTCGTCCGGCTCGCAGGCGGGGATGCCCGTCGGGCGCTTACCTATCTGGAGGCGGCCGCAGGAGCGGCGACCTCACAGGGCAAGAGCATCGTCGACCTGACCACGGCCGAGACGGCCGTCGACCGGGCTGCGGTCCGCTACGACCGTCAGGGCGACCAGCACTACGACGTGATCTCCGCGTTCATCAAGTCGGTCCGCGGTTCCGATGCTGACGCGGCCTTGCATTACCTGGCACGGATGATCGAGGCAGGTGAGGATCCGCGGTTCATCGCGCGCAGGCTGGTAATCCTCGCCTCGGAGGACATCGGTCTCGCGGACCCGACCGCCCTGCCGACCGCGGTTGCGGCCGCGCAGGCGGTCCAGCTCATCGGTCTTCCCGAGGCGCGGCTCAACCTGGCCCAGGCGACCATCCACCTCGCTGTCGCACCCAAGTCCAACTCGGTCATCACGGCCATCGATGCCGCCCAGGCCGACGTACGCGCGGGCAAGGTCGGCCCGGTCCCGCCGCACCTGCGCGACGCGCACTACTCAGGCTCCAAGAAGATCGGCCACGGGTCCGGCTACAAGTACGCGCACGACGAGCCGTACGGCATCGCGGAGCAGCAGTACGCACCGGACGTCGTCGCCGATGCGGAGTACTACCGACCGACCTCGCTGGGGGCCGAGGCCGCCCTCAAGGAGCGCTGGGAACGGATCCGCGCCCTGGTTCGTGGCCGCAAAGGTCCGCGATAGTGTCCTCTTCTATGGATCCCTGGGTGTACGTCGCCATCGGTGCTGCCATCGTGGTTGCCCTGGGTGCGTGCCTCCTGGTCCTCCGGGCGAGCGGCAGAAGTCGTGCGGAGCTTCGGTCGGAGCTGTCGGCAGCGCGCGGCGACGTCCGACTGTTGACCGACCGGCTCGAGGCACTCACGGTCGAGGTCGCGGAGTCTCGTCGCGTGGCCGAGGAGCGAGCCTCGCACCAGGAGATCGCCCCCTTGGTCATCACCGGTGTGGTGGCTGAGCCTGAGGCCGAGACGGTCCCGCGCGAGGCCCAGATCGTGCACGCGATCGAGGTCAGCAGGCCTCAGTGGGTTCCGGCTGCCCCGCTGAGGGAAACCCTGATCAAGACGGTGTCCCTGAGCCACGGCCTCCGTCGGGCCTTGTCGCCGAACAACCGGGACCGGATCGTGCTCGAGATGCGTGCCGAGGTCCGGCGCTCCCGTCGTCAGCGTCGTGCGGAGATGAAGGCCGTCCGCAAGTACCTCCGCGAACGGCGGAAGTCCACGGCGGCATGAACAAAGGACTCTGGTTCGTCGCGGGCTCCGCGGCGGGTGCGTACGCCGTGACGCGGGCCAGGCGGACGGCGGAGGCGTTCACCTACGACGGTCTGCACGACCGGCTCTCCGGCCTGTTCGTCGGCGCCCGGCTCTTCGGTGCCGAGGTCAAGCACGGTGCCGCCGAGAAGGAAACCGAGTTGCGGGAGCGGCTCGAACTGATGCCCACTGACAGGAGCCTGGAGGTGGAGGCGGCACGACCACTGAGACTTGTGGGCGGCAGCGCGGCGGCGGAGCCGACGCGATCGACCCATCCGACACTGAAGGGGAACAACGACTGATGGAGACCGCGGAGGTCCGCCGCCGGTTCATCGCGCACTTCGAGGAGCGCGGGCACACCCACGTACCCTCGGCGTCGCTGCTCCTCGACGACCCGAACCTGCTCTTCGTCAACGCCGGCATGGTGCCCTTCAAGCCCTACTTCCTCGGGCAGGAGGCGCCGCCATACCCGCGTGCGGTCAGCATCCAGAAGTGCGTGCGCACCCCCGACATCGAGGATGTCGGCAAGACGACTCGGCACGGCACCTTCTTCGAGATGTGCGGGAACTTCTCCTTCGGCGACTACTTCAAGGAAGGCGCCATCGAGCACGCCTGGGAGCTGGTGACCGGGCCGGTCGCTGACGGTGGGTTCGGGTTCGAGGAGAGCCGGCTCTACCCGAGCGTTTACCAGGACGACCCCGAGGCCGTGGAGTTGTGGCGCAAGGTCACCGGGCTGCCGGACGACCGGATCATCCGGCTCGGCAAGACCGAGAACTACTGGTCGATGGGCGTTCCCGGACCTGGTGGTCCCTGCTCCGAGATCCTCTACGACCGCGGCTCGGCGTACGGCGCTGACGGTGACTTCGGTGCCGAGGACCGCTACCTGGAGATCTGGAACCTCGTCTTCATGCAGGACGAGCTCTCCGCGGTCCGCAGCAAGGAGGACTTCGACATCCTCGGCTCGCTGCCGAAGAAGAACATCGACACCGGCATGGGCCTGGAGCGCGTGGCGTTCCTGATGCAGGACAAGCCCAACATGTACGAGATCGACGTGATGTTCCCCGTGATCGCGAAGGCCGAGGAGCTGTCCGGCCGCCGCTACGGCGCCGACCCGACCGATGACGTGCGCTTCCGTGTCGTGGCTGATCACATCCGCAGCGCGATGTTCCTGATCGGTGATGGAGTCACGCCTGGCAACGAGGCCCGTGGCTACGTGCTTCGGCGCCTGCTTCGGCGCGCCGTGCGCTCGATGCGCCTTCTCGGCGTCGAGGACCGCGTGCTGCCTGAGCTGTTCCCGGTCAGCCGAGACAAGATGGCTGTCACCTACACCGACCTCTCGCGAGACTGGGAGCGCATCTCCACGGTTGCGTACGCAGAGGAGGAAGCCTTCCGCGCGACGCTCAAGGCCGGCACGCAGATCTTCGACCTGGAGGTGACCGAGCTGAGGAGGTCGGGCGCCGCGAGCCTCTCCGGCGACAAGGCGTTCGCGTTGCACGACACCTACGGCTTCCCGATCGACCTGACCCTCGAGATGGCCGCGGAGCAGGGGCTCACCGTCGACGAAGAAGGCTTCCGTCGCCTGATGGCCGAGCAGCGCGACCGCGCGAAGGCCGATGCCAAGGCGAAGAAGACCAAGCATGGCGACGCCTCGGCGTACCGAGAGGTCGCCGACTCGCTCGGGTCAGCGGTTCAGTTCCTCGGGTACGACGAGATCGTCAGCGAGGGGACGGTCCGCGGGATCGTCGCCGCGGGTGGTTCCGCCCAGGCAGCACGCGAGGGTGACGAGATCGAGCTCGTGCTCGACCGCACACCGTTCTATGCCGAAGGTGGCGGCCAGCTCGCCGACCAGGGCGTCATCGAGCTCGCCAACGGCGCCCGTGTCCAGGTGCTCGACGTTCAGTCGCCGATCACCGGACTCATCGTCCACCAGGCCAAGGTGCTCTCCGGTGAGGTCGCCGTCGGCGACGCCGCCCAGGCCTTCGTCGACATCGAGCGTCGCCGGTCGATCAGCCGCGCCCACACGGCGACGCACATGGTGCACAAGGCGTTCCGCGAGGCCCTGGGCGAGACCGCCACGCAGGCGGGATCCGAGAACGCACCCGGCCGCTTCCGTTTCGACTTCTCGGCCACTGGGGCGGTGCCGGCATCCGTGCTTGCGGATGTCGAGGCGCGGGTCAATGACCTGGTGCTCGCCGACCTTCCGGTCCAGGCGGAGATCATGACGCAGGCCGAGGCGGTCAAGTCTGGAGCGATGGCCCTCTTCGGCGAGAAGTACGGCGACCAGGTCCGGGTCGTCTCCGTCGGTGACTGGGCGCGCGAGCTCTGCGGAGGTACGCACACCGGGCGCTCGGCTCAGCTCGGAGTGGTCAAGCTGCTCGGAGAGAGCTCGATCGGATCTGGTGTACGTCGTGTCGAGGCTCTGGTGGGGGCTGACGCCTACCGCTTCCTCGCCCGGGAGCACACGCTGGTCCACCAGCTCTCCGAGGCCCTCAAGGCGCGCCCGGAAGAGCTGCCGGAACGCGTCGCCGACCTGGTCGAGCGCTTGCGCACCGCTGAGAAGGAGATCGAGAAGGTCCGGATGTCGCAGCTGCTCGCCTCGGCGGGCGCGCTCGCGGCCGAGGCGCGCGACGTCAACGGCACTGCCTTCGTGGCGCACCACATCGAGGGTGCCAACGCCGGCGACGTGCGCAAGCTCGCCCTCGACATCCGGAGCAAGCTGCCCGCCGGGAAGCCGGGTGCCGTCGCCATCGTCGGCTCCACCGACGGGAAGCCCGCAGTCGTCGTCGCGGTCAATGACGAGGCTCGCGCGAAGGGCATCTCAGCCAACGCACTGGTCAAGGTTGCGGCCGGCGTGCTCGGTGGCAGTGGCGGTGGCAAGGACGACGTCGCCCAGGGCGGTGGCGTCGATGTCAGCAAGATCGCCCAGGCGCTGACCGACCTCGAGGACGAGGTAGCAAGGAACTGATGCGGCACGGCGTACGTCTCGGTGTCGACGTGGGTGAGGCACGGGTCGGCATCGCCCGCTCCGACCCGTCGGGGTTCCTTGCCA
>DATILB010000481.1:0-5043 GCA_035477015.1 Nocardioidaceae bacterium
CTGCGTCGTACACCTCGACGATCTCTGGGCCGAGCGAGGATGCGGTCGGAATGACGGCGATCCGCGCGTTCTGGCCGCCCGCCAAGGCGACGAAATGCTTGAGAACGGTGCGCTTGCGGAGCTTGTCCTCCGCCCCGCCGATGGCCATCAGTGCCCCGGGCTGGACTAGTTCCGGCGTTGGCATGACAGGCAGCCTACGTGCTGGGACAGTGGGCGGGTGACTGTTCGGCGGCTGATCGTGATGCGGCATGCGAAGGCCGAGCCGTTCGCCGCCAGTGACGAAGCGCGCCAGCTCACGCCGAGAGGCCGGGCCGATGCCAGCGACGCCGGGGACTACCTTGCCGCTGCCCAGCTCGTGCCGGACTACGCACTGGTCTCACCCGCCGCCCGCACCCGCGATACCTGGGATGCAGTGGCCAGCGCCTCGGGTTCGGAAGCACCCGTAGTCTTCGACGAGGTCCTGTACGCCGCGGGCGTCGACAACGTCATCGAGGCACTGCACTTCGTGCCCGAGGAGGCTCGGACGGTCATCTTCGTCGGCCACAACCCGACGGCCGAGTACCTCGCCCACATCCTCGACGACGGCAACGGCGAGTCGACTGCGGTGACGGAGATGCTCGCCGGCTATCCCACGTCGGCTCTGACCGTCTTGGAGGTCGACGTGCCCTGGGCCGAGGTTGCCGAAGGCGTCGGCCGGGTCCGCCACTTCCACATCGGAAGAGGCGACTAGTCCTTCTGGCCGAGCCTGTCTCCGGGTGAGGCGGCGTCCACGCACTCGCAAGCGAGCGAGAGCGCCACGTGCCTCCCGCCATGCTGCCGGCAGCTAGACGGGCGGCGCGGGCGTGATGATGCCGGCCTCTGCGTCGGCGGCCTCGACCTCTTCGCGGGTGATACCGAGCAGGTAGATGATCGCGTCCAGGTACGGAACGTTGACGGCGGTGTGGGCTGCCTGCTGAACCACGGGCTTGGCGTTGAAGGCGATGCCCAGACCGGCTGCGGAGAGCATGTCGAGGTCGTTGGCGCCGTCGCCGATGGCGATCGTCGCTGCCTCTGGGACGCCGACCTCGGCAGCGAAGCGTCGCAGGGCCGCTGCCTTCCCGGCGCGGTCGACCACGTCTCCGACGATCTTGCCGGTGAGCTTGCCCTCGACGATCTCGAGCTCGTTGGCGGCGGCGAAGTCGATGCCGAGCTCGTTCGCGAGCCGGTCGGTGATCTGGCTGAACCCGCCCGACACGATCGCGAACCGGTAGCCGAGACGCTTCAGCGTCCGCACCATCGTGCGCGCTCCGGGGGAGAGGACCAGCCCGTCGTACACCTTGTCGAGGGCGGACGCGTCGAGGCCCTCGAGCAGCGCGACGCGGGACCGGAGTGAGGCCTCGAAGTCGAGCTCGCCGCGCATCGCCGCCTCAGTCACCCGGGCAACCTCGTCGAGACAGCCTGCCTGGTCGGCCAGCATCTCGATGACCTCGCCCTGGATCAGCGTGGAGTCGACGTCCATGACGATCAGGCGCATGCCGTGGCGCAGCAGGTTCGCTGGCTGTACGGCGACATCGACCTGCTGTGCGACCGCCTCGGCGGCGAGGGCGATGCGCAGGTGGTCGGGGTCGACGCCGGACACATGCAGGTCGATCGCAGTCACCGGGTAGCGAGCCATCCGCTCGATGCGGTCGATGTTGCCGCCGAGGTCGGCGATCCGGCCGGCGATCGCGGACACGGCGCGGGCCTTCAGCGGGATGCCCAGGACCGTGACGTGGGTACGACCGGCCGCCCGCGAGACGTTGTCGCCGGATCCCTTGTCCACGGACACGTGCATGCCGAGGTCGGTGCCGATCTCCTCGAGTCGGTCGCGCAGACCCTTCCAGTCCCGCGGCGCGGACACGAGCACGGCGAGCACGAGCCGCCCACGAACGACGATCTGCTCGATGTCGATGACCTCGACGCCGTACGCCGCCAGCGTGATGAACATCGACGACGTGACACCGGGCCGGTCGTCGCCGGTCACGGTGATGAGGAGGGTCTTGGGGATGTCCATGACAGCCCGAGGCTATCGCTCGCGGGAGTACGAACAGGCGGCCACCACGGCACGTCTCGCAGCATGGTCGAGGGGGAGGAGAGCATCGCGTCGCCGGACGGCTTCGTGCGACGAGACAGCAGCGCCATCGTCCTCGAGTGCCAGCTCGACGATGGTCCGGCAGCGCAGTGCCAGACCGAGCATCCGCGACGCGCGCTCTGACGTGCCCGGGGGTAGCGCGAGGTCGACCGGGCGTCGCAGTGCGACGAGCTCGTCGGCGACCTCGGGCCGCCAGCGGGCGATGTCCAGCTCCGCCAGGTCGTCGGCCACGAGGACCACGGCTCTTCGCAGCAGCTGGTCGGCCTCCGACAGGTCGGGTACCTGCCTCACGCTGGCGGCAGGGACCGCCTGCCAGACGACTCCGGCCCCGGCCCGCACCGGCACCAGCCCGAGGTCGACCCCGGTCAGCGCGACAGCCTCGCCGTACTCGAGTGCCAAGGCGTTGTAGGTCGCCGGACCGGCCAGCCCCAACGGGTCGCCCGCGACCGGGAGCGCGATACCTGCTCCGGTGGCACCGGTGGCCCTCAGCTGACCGAGCGCAAGGATGAGCGGTGACGTCTCGACAGCGAGGCCGGCCACGTCGTGAGCAGCGTCGCCCGCGACGATCGCATCCCTGGTCTCGTCGAGGCTCGACTCGCCCACGCACCATGCCGTGAACCACAGAGCGAACCGTGCGGCGTCTGGCAGGCTTCTCACGATCGCAGGATAGGCGGCCGGTAACCTGGGCCCGCAGGGCGGGAGGAAGGGAGCCATGGACCCGGTAGTCGAGCTCGCTGGCGTCTCGGTACGCCGCGGGGAGGCCACGTTGCTCGACAGCGTGGATTGGACGGTCGAGGAGGACGAACGCTGGGTCGTCCTGGGACCCAACGGCGCGGGCAAGACCACCCTCATGCAGATCATCTCGGCGCAGATCCACCCGACATCGGGGGTTGCCGGGGTGCTGGGTGAGGTGCTCGGCGCGGTCGACGTCTTCGACCTCCGACCCCGGATCGGCCTGGCCAGCGCGGCGCTCGCAGAGCGGATCCCGCGCGCCGAGCGTGTGCACGACGTGGTGGTCTCGGCGTCGTACGCCGTGCTCGGCCGTTGGCGGGAGCGCTACGACGAGCTGGACCACTCGCGGGCCACCGACCTCCTGACCGAGCTGGGCGCCGGACGCCTCGCCGACCGCACGTTCGGGACCCTGAGCGAGGGCGAGCGCAAGCGGGTGCAGATCGCGCGGGCGCTGATGACCGACCCCGAGCTACTGATCCTTGACGAGCCCGCTGCCGGCCTCGACCTCGGCGGTCGTGAAGACCTGGTGTCGACACTGACGGTGCTCGCTATGGACGAGGCGTCTCCGACGACGGTCTTGGTGTCGCACCACGTCGAGGAGATCCCGCCGGGGTTCACGCACGGCATCCTGCTGCGCGGCGGTCACGTCGTTGCCCAGGGTCCCCTCGAGCACGTCATGACCGAGGAGGTCGTCTCCGCGACCTTCGGAATGCCGCTGTTGCTGCACCACGAGGACGGCCGTTGGTCAGCGCGCCGCAAGTCGCGCCGCGCCACCCTCTAGGCTCACGCCATGGACTGGTCTCCCGAAGCGTGGCACGTCTGGCTCGGCATTGCGGCGGTGCTGGTCGTGGCGGAGATGTTCAGCCTCGACCTGATCCTGCTGATGCTGGGGGCTGGTGCGATCGTCGGCGCGGTGCTCGGCATGCTCGATGCGCCGTTTCCCGTGCAGGCGCTCGCCGCGGGTGCCACCGCACTCGGCATGCTCACTCTCGTGCGTCCCTCGATGGTGCGCCGCCTGCACTCTGGTCCCGAGCTCAGGCACGGTCCGGCCGCGCTGATCGGTAGCAGCGGGTATGTGCTCGAGGAGGTGTCGGCACAAGGCGGCCTGATCAAGGTGGCGGGGGAGACGTGGACCGCCCGTCCGTACGACGAGACCGCGGTCATCCCGAGCGGCGCGAAGATCGAGGTGTACGAGATCAGAGGTGCGACGGCGTACGTCGCGCAGGTGGCGGAACTCGAAAGCTGACTGCTGCGTCCAACAGGGCTGGCTCAACCAACCAAGGAGAGAGGGGGCGAGCATGGGAACCGCAATCGGCATCTTGTTCCTGTTGCTGTTGCTCTTCGTCGTCGTCGTACTCGCGAAGACGGTTCGGATCATCCCGCAGGCACGCGCGGGCGTCGTCGAGCGATTCGGCAAGTACAAGGGGACGCTGTCGCCCGGCCTGAACATCGTCATGCCGTTCGTGGACCGGGTCCGCTACCTGATCGACATGCGGGAACAGGTCGTGTCCTTCCCGCCGCAGCCGGTGATCACCCAGGACAACCTCCAGGTGGCCATCGACACGGTGATCTACTTCCAGGTCACCGACCCGGTCTCGGCGACGTACGAGATCACCAACTACGTGCAGGCGATCGAGCAGCTGACCGTCAGCACGCTCCGCAACGTGGTCGGTGGCATGGACCTCGAGTCGGCGCTGACGAGCCGTGACGAGATCAAGACGGCGCTCCGCATGGTCCTGGACGAGACGACGGGCCGCTGGGGCATCCGCGTGAAGGCTGTCGAGCTCAAGGGCATCGACCCGCCGCCCTCGATCAAGGACGCCATGGAGAAGCAGATGCGTGCCGACCGTGACAAGCGGGCGATCATCCTCCAGGCCGAGGGTCAGCGGCAGTCGGCCATCCTGACCGCCGAGGGCAACAAGCAGTCGTCGATCCTCAACGCGGAAGGTCAGAAGGAAGCGCTGATCCTCTCCGCCGAGGCCGACCGCCAGGCCAAGATCCTGCGGGCCCAAGGCGAGGGGCAGGCCATCCAGACCGTCTTCCAGGCGATCCACGACGGCGCACCCGACCAGTCGCTGCTGGCCTACCAGTACCTCCAGATGCTCCCCAAGATCGCGGAGGGCGACGCGAACAAGCTCTGGATCGTCCCGTCCGAGATCGGCCGGGCGCTCGAGGGACTGGGATCCTCGATCGGTCAGATT
>DATILB010000482.1:0-2535 GCA_035477015.1 Nocardioidaceae bacterium
ATGCGGAACACCTTGAGTCGCGCCTCGTCCGAGCCTGCGTCCATCGGCTGGTAGAAGGAGAGAGACATGCCCTCGTCGCCCTCGATGGTCTCCAGCCGGCCGAGGTCGACGGCGCCCGTGCGCGGCGCATAGTCCTCCTTGTACGCCTCGGGGAACGCCTCGGAGTACTGCCGAGCCAGGCGGGTGCCCTCCTCCTCGCCGTACTCGTTGAGGACGGAGGACGTGAAGTCGTCCTGCCACGACCGGGCGGCTTCGGCCAGGCGCTTCTCGAGGGCCGCGACCTCGAAGAAGTCGACCACGATCTCGCCCGGCTTGGGCCGGACCACGAAGTGCAGCTGCGCGAGCAGGGACTCACTGACGCGCGCGGTGTACTCGATCGAGTCGCCATCGAGGTGGTCGAGCAGGAGCTTGCTGATGCGTTCGCGGACGGTCGTGTTGTAGCGGTCACGAGGCAGGTAGACCAGGCACGACAGGTAGCGGCCGTACGTGTCACGCCGGACGAAGAGGCGCAGTTGCCGGCGCTCCCGAGTCGTCAGCACCGACTGGGCGATCGGCACGAGCTCCTCGAGCGGTGTCTGGAAGAGCTCGTCGCGCGGGTAGGTCTCGAGCACGTCCATCATGGCCTTGCCGCTGTGGCTCATCGGGTCGAAGCCCGACTGCTCGAGGACCTCCCGGGCCTTCTGCCGGACGACCGGGATGCGCGTCAGCGACTCGGTGTACGCCGACGACGAGAACAGCCCCAGGAAACGTCGCTCACCCACGACCTCGCCCGACTCGTCGAACGTCTTGATGCCCACGTAGTCGAGGTACGCCGGCCGGTGCACCGTCGCCTTGGAGTTCGCCTTTGCCAGGACCAGCAGTGTCTTCTCGCGCGCCTTCGCCCGCACGATCGGCGGCAGCTTGCCGGCGTCGGCTGACATGTTCTGGTCCGTGCGCAGGATCCCGAAGCCGGTGCCGGGGACCGCGCGAAGGATCTCGTCGTCGCCCGAGGTCTCGAGGCGGTACTCGCGGTAGCCCAGGAAGGTGAAGTGCTCCTCGGCCAGCCACCGCAGCAGGGCACGGCCCTCTTCGACCTCGTCCGCCGGAAGCGGCGGTGGGTACTTGCCGAGCTCGTCGACGATCGCGAGGGCCTGGGCCTGCATCCGCTCCCAGTCCTCGACAGCCTCGCGGACGTCCACCAAGACCTTCTGCAGTGAAGCCGTGACCGCCTCTAGCTCCGACGGCTCGGTCTCACGGTCGATCTCGATATGCATCCACGACTCACGGAAGATGTCGTGGCTCTCGTCCTGCTTGCCCAGGTCGTTGCAGAAGACCTCGATGATGGCGCCCGTCAGGTCCCGCTGCACGAACAGCTGCGGGTGCACGACCACGTGCACGTCGCGACCCTGGCGGGACAGCTCCATCGTCACCGAGTCGACCAGGAACGGCATGTCGTCAGTGACGACCTCCACGACCGTGTGACCCTCGGCGGCCCAGCCGTGCTCGCTCACCGTCGGCGTGAACGCACGGACGTTGGCGGTGCCCTGCGGTCGGAGACCGGCCATCTTGTACTGGCTGACAGCGGCGCCGTAGATGTCGACGTCAGCGCGGTTCGCGATGTCGTCCAGCGAGACGTGCCGGTAGTAGTAGGTGAGGAAGTCCTGGACGAGGTCGGCCGGCGGGCCGCCCGTGCCCTTCCTGCCCATAGCGAGCTGGCACGCCCTGCCGATCAGGTCGGCCTTCTGTTCCTCCGGCGAACGCACCGCAACCCTCGATCCCTGGCACTCCGTTGTGCCCCTGTACCCGACACTATTGCGCTCTCCTCGCTGGGTCGAGCGTGGCTCCGGATGTGGCGAGCGTACGGCGAGCAAGCTCGCCCGGGCCCGCGTGCCTCCCGCCACGCTGCCGACCTCTAGGCTCGATCGCGTGATGAAGGTGAACCCGTCCGAGCTCTGGCGCCGCAACCACCCGTGGGCACCCCTCTACGCGTTCGCTCTTGGCCGCCCGCCCATCGCCGTCGCCGGCGGCCGGCTGCTGATGAACACCGACATGCGGCTGCTCTACCGGGCCATCGAGGAGATCGGGGCGCTCCCCGCCGGCAGTGCCGTCCTCGACGTCCCGTGCGGGGGTGGCGTCGCCCTCCGCGGCATCCGCCCCGGGCAACAGCTGAGGTACGTCGCCTCCGACATCGCCGACGCGATGCTGGAGCGCACCGCCGAGGTGGCCCGTCGCCTCGAGGTCGACGTCGAGCTGCAGCAGGCCGACATCGCAGAGCTGCCCTTCACCGACGGGGAGTTCGACCTGGTCGTCTCGTTCACCGGACTGCACTGCTTCCCCGACCCGCACGCTGCGGTTGTCGAGATCGCCCGGGTGACCCGCTCCGGAGGCAAGGTGTCCGGAAGCTTCGTGGTGTCCAACCCGGCACGCGTCTACACGCCCGTCCTCGCGGTCGGTCGGACAGCGGGCCTGCTCGGACCCAGCTGCACGGTCGACGACGTCCGCACCTGGTTGGGCGAGACCGGCTTCGGAGCCATCGAGGTCACCACGTCAGGCCCG
>DATILB010000483.1:0-9986 GCA_035477015.1 Nocardioidaceae bacterium
GCGTCTCGCTTCCTTACGACCTGCCCTTCACTCTCGGCCACGAGGTCGCGGGCACCGTCGTGGCGGTCGGCTCGGGCGTCTCGGACGACTGGCTCGACGAGCCGGTCGCCGTCCATGGCGTGTGGTCGTGCGGCCAGTGCCGCCGCTGCCGCGCCGGCCGCGAGAACTACTGCTTCGAGCTCACCGGGCCCATCGGGTCCGGCCTCGGGTACGACGGCGGCCTGGCTGAGTTCGTGCTCGTTCCGTCCGAGCGTTTCCTGGTGAAGGCCGGGGGAGTGAAGCCGGAGCACCTGGCCCCGCTCACCGACGCGGGACTCACGGCCTACCACTCCGTGCACGAGAACCTGGACGCTCTCGCCGGCGGAGGCACCGCGCTCGTGGTCGGGGTCGGTGGGCTCGGGCACCTTGCAGTCCAGGTCCTCCGCGCGCTCTCGGACGCCACTGTCGTCGCGGTGGACCCGCGCGAGTCGGCGCAGGCCGTCGCTCGCGAGCACGGGGCCGACCGAGTGCTGTCGGGACTCGAGCTGCTCGACGACCGCGTCGACCTGGCTCTCGACTTCGTCGGCTCGGACACGACGCTCTGCCATGCGGCGCAGCTGCTCGCCCCGGGTGGGCGGCTGGTCGTCGTCGGTAGCGCCGGAGGCTCCCTGGCTGCTTCGAAGCGCGGAGCGCTGCCCCGCGGCTGGCAGGTCTCCGCCCCCTTCTGGGGAGCCCGATCCGACCTCGAGGCCGTGGTCGAGCTGGCTGCCGAAGGAGCCCTTGTCGTCGAGACCGAGACGGGCAGCCTGGCGGAGGCACCCGAGCTCTACCGACGGCTGCGCAGCGGAGAAGTTCGCGGCCGTGCCGTCGTCGTACCACACTGATCCGTAGGAGGAGAGCAATGCAGGTTCTTGCCCAGGAGTTCGGCGAGCGTGCCGAACGTTCGCCGAGCGACGTCGCCGTCATCGACGTGTTCGGGGAGCACACCGCCGGGGAGGTCATGCAGGCCGCTCGCGAGCTGGCCGCACTTCTCGAGACGTCCTTGGGTGGCTCGCCGACCGTCCTGGTCCAGGCCGACAACACGTGGCGCACCCTCGCGACGGCACTCGCAGTCGGACTCCGAGGCGGGATGGTCGCGGTCTTCAGCAGCCATGCCGTCGCCGAGGAGTTCGAGCTCGCCATGGTCGATCTCCGGCCCGACGCTGTGGTCGCAGCGTCAGCCGTCCTGGACCACTGGGGAGCCTCCACCGCGGACTTCCCTGACTCTCACAAGGCGCTCGACGGCTGGAGCCTGCGCACCTCGGGCGGACCGGTCAGCGACATCGCCCGCTGGCACGGCGGATCTGCCGTCGCCATGACCTCCGGCTCGACCGGCCGGCCCAAGTGCGTGGTCCAGTCGGAGGACGCGATCCGGTACGCCGGCAGCTGCACCATCGAGGCGATCGGGCTCGAGGCCGGGGACGCGGTCGGTGCCTTCGTGCCGCTGTCATCGGTCGCCGCGTTCTGCTTCGGGATGTACCTTCCGGCGATGCTCGGCGGACCCATGGTGTGCATCGAGTCCTGGAAGCCAGACCTCGCGCTCGAGGCGATGGCGACGAACGACGTGCGCTGGACCATGCTGGTGCCGACCATGGCCCTCCAGCTCTCGGTCCGGCCTACCGCACCGGGCAAGCTCGCCGGTCTCAAGGCGATGACCGTGGGCGGCGGTCCGATGGACGCCGGCGCGCTGGGCCGCGCGGAAGAGCTCCTCGGCACCAAGCTGATCCGCGTCTTCGGCATGTCCGAGTGTCTCGGCCACACGACGACCCGGCCCGGGGACGACGCGGAGACCAGGCTGGCCCGAGACGGGCGCCCCTTCCCGGGGACCGAGGTGCGAGCGGTGGGCGACGACGGCCGACCCGTTGCCGACGGGGAGATCGGGGCGGCGCAGGTTCGTGGTCCCAGCCTCTTCGTCGGCTATGCCCGCGACGGGCAGCCGCAGCCACCCGAGCTCACTGCCGATGGGTTCCTGCCGACCGGCGACCTCGCCCGGCTCAACGCCGACGGCACGATCAACATCCTCGGCAGGGAGAAACAGATCATCATCCGGGGTGGCCGCAACATCGACATCAACGAGGTCGAGGCGGCGGTGGCCAAGATCCCGGCGGTCGCGCAGGTGTGCGTCGTACCGGTGCCTGACGAGCTGCTTGGTGAGCGCGCCGCTGCGCTGGTGGTGTCGACCGATCCGGCGCTGACTCTCGAGGACGTCACGGGCTTTCTCGACGAGCACGGCTTCCCAAAGGCGAAGTGGCCCGAGTTCGTGTTCGTCGTACCCGACCTGCCGCAGAACCGCGTGGGCAAGCTGTCCCGCCCCGATGCCGTCACTCTCGCGACCCAGCTCACCAAGCAAGTGACCTGAGTTCATCTCAGTTTGCTACCATGAGGCTGGACTTGCGAATACAGACTCTGGACGGGGTATCACATGGTGCAGACGGTGGTGGAGACCGAGGGGCCGCGCTCGAAGCGCGCGGTGATCCTTGCCGCGGCGATCGACAGCTTCGGTCACGACGGCTACGAGCACACCAAGTGGGCCAAGATCGCCGACGAGGTCGGCATCGGGCAGACCGCGCTCTACCACTACTTCGAGTCCAAGGCGCACTGCCTGCTGACGATCATGAGCCTCGAGCTGAACCGTTCCCTGCAGCGCTTCCGCGACGTCACCGCCGAGGTGGACGGGGCGGACGAGGCGCTGAAGGCAGCGATCACCGCGGCGTACGACGTGAGCCCGCGTGAGGTGCTGCAGATGCGCATCCTGCAGAACCACATGGACCTGCTGGCTACTCCGCGTCCCTCCGAGAAGGAGGAGGTCGAGCGACAGAAGGCCCGCCAGCTGGTCCGCGACATCGAGACCGAGTGGACCGCGCTCCTGCAACGGGGCATGAAGGCTGGCTACTTCCCGAAGCGCGACGCCCACGCGCTCGCAACCGTCGTGCTGGCCATGGTGGTCAGCGTGTGGCGGTGGTACCGCCCCGGCGGGAAGATGACGCTCAAGCAGGTCCGCGAGCTCATCGCCGACGCGTGCCTGCGCGTCGTCAGCACCTAGACCAGACCCCGTCGAAGAAGGTACTCTCGGCAGGGCCAGCAAACTGAACTAAATTCAAGTCAGGAACCATCCCATGTACAACCTGATCGTCCTCGCCGGTCGGCCGAGCGACTGGACCCACGAGCAGTTCATCGACTGGTGGCGCGGTGAGCACGCCGACGTGACCTACCCGCTGCCGGGCCTTCGCCGCTGGCTGCACACCGACCTTGCCGAAGGCACCGACGAGAGGTCGGCCGGCTGGGACGGTCTCTCGATCCTGAGCTTCGACTCGCGTGAAGCGCTCGAGGCGGCCCTCGCCAGCGAGGAGTGGAAGGCCGCGGTCGCGCACGTCGGCGCGATGCGCGGCCGCCGGATGATCTTCACCGGCGACGAGAAGGCACTGGTCCCTGAGCGGCAGGACGCCTGATGGCGGAGTGGGCGGCACCCGGAGCGCACGAGGTCGACGACGGCGTGTTCAGGGTTCCGCTCAGCATGCCCGGCGACGGCTTGCACGCGATCAACGTCTACGCGATCGAGACCGGCGACGGGCTGGCGCTCGTCGATGGCGGCTGGCGGACCGCGACCAGCTTCGAGGAGCTGGAGTCAGCCCTGGCCGGCGTCGGGCATCGCGCTTCCTCGATCCACGACGTGTACGTCACCCACATCCACCGCGATCACTACACCCTTGCGGTGGAGCTGCGTCGCCGCTTCGGCACCCGGGTCCAGCTGGGGCGCGACGAGGCCCCCGGCCTCCACGAGCTCCTCGAGATCGCCAGCAACGTGCCCGTCACGTCTCTCCAGCAACTCCGCCGGTCCGGGGACCCCGAGCTGGCAGAGGCGATCGAAGTCATGGCCGCTGCCGAGGAGTTCGACGTCGATGGGTGGGAGAAGCCCGACGTCTGGCTCGAGCCAGGGACGTACGCCGTCGGCGGTCGGACCTTCGAGGCGGTCGCCACGCCGGGTCACACCAAGGGCCACCTCGTCTACCACGACCTGGGTGCGGAGCTCCTCTTTGCCGGCGACCATCTCCTGCCCACGATCTCCCCGTCCATCGGGTTCGAGCTCGGTGAGTGGGAGCTGCCTCTCGGCAGCTATCTCTCGTCGTTGGAGCACATCTTGGAGCGCCCAGACGCGCGGCTGCTCCCGGCTCACGGCGCCCCTGGACCCAGCGCACATGCCAGGGCAACTGAGCTTCTGGAGCACCACGACGTACGCCTTGCCGACACGTCTCGCGCCCTCGACAAGTGCGGGAGCGCGACCGCGTCGACGGTTGCGCAGCTGCTGCAGTGGACGCGTCGCGGTCGCTCGTACGACGAGCTCGACCCCTTCAACAAGATGATCGCGACCTGCGAGACCATCGCCCACCTCGACGTACTGGTTGATCTTGGCCGGGCGCGGGTCAGCGACGACCCCGACGGCGCATTCTTCTCGCTCGTCTGACTGTCTGGTCCATACCGGGGCGCGCATGTGACAACCCAAGCGGGCGGTCCGGCGACTCTCGGGCATGACGAACTCCATGCAATCCCAATCAAGGCCGTTCATCGTCGGTGCGGTGACGTGTTTGATCCTGGGGATGACGGCTCCTCCAAGTGTGGCGGCGAAGAAACCGCCTTACGCCTGCCCGCCGGACTTCGTTGGTCACACACTCGAGGAAGGCTTGAGCCTGCCGCGTGTCCAAGAAGCGATCGCGGCCGGCTTGTACACGGTCGACGGGGTAACGGCCGTCTTCGGTGCGATCGACCACAATCGTGATGGCGTCAACTGCTTCCAGGACGTTGCGACCCTCAACGGCGCGCACGGCAACTACGCGAACGGGTACAACCTCGTCGACAACAACGCGTCCGTCCCAGGGTGAGGGAGCTGTGGCTTAGCTAAGCGGCGGTCCAGCCGCCGTCGACGTAGAGCTCCGAGCCGGTCATGTACGACGAGTCGTCGCTGACCAGGAACGCCACGACCGAGGCGATCTCCTCCGGGCGGCCGAGCCGGCCCATCGGGGTCTTGGCGACCATCGCGGTGTGGCGGTCGGTGCCCTCGTACCTCTCCAGCAGGGGAGCTGTGGCGATGAAGCCGGGATGCAGCGAGTTCACACGTACCCCGTCCGTCGCCCAGTGCAGGGCGGCGTTCTTCGTCATCGTCCGCACCGCGCCCTTGGCGGCGTGGTAGGCGACGCTGTTCCCCAGCCCGCCGACGGTCCCGAGGATCGAGCACATGTTGACGATGGAGCCGCCGCCGGCCTCTCGGAGCCGCGGTCCGCAGTGCTTCATGCCGAGCCAGACGCCGGTTTGATCGACCGAAACCACTCGTAGCCAGTGCTCCACGGTCTCGTCCTCGACCGTGGCGAGGCTGCCGAGCGCGGCGTTGTTCACCAGCGCCGTGAGCGGGCCCAGTCGTGCCTCGACCTCGGCCACGGCGGCGCTCCAGGCTGCCTCGGAGGAGACGTCGAGACCGACCGCGACATGGGGACCGCCTGGCAGGCCGTCGACCACTCCACGGCAGGCGTCGACGTCGAGGTCCGTGACGGCGACCTGAGCGCCCTCGGCGGCGAGCCGCCGCGCAATGTGCACGCCGAGGCCTCCGGTACCGCCGGTGAGGAGCACCACGGCTCCGGTCAGCCGCTGGGTCATGGAATCCATACGCGCGCTCCTCAAATTGAAGTGAGTTCAATTCTATCAGGTGGTTGTCATCACATCCTCTCTGTGCCTATGCTTCAAACTGAAGTGAGTTCAACTCAGTCCCACATCTACACCTGGAGGTCCTGATGCGAAGGATTCGGCTTGCGATCGCGGTCGCGGCGACGTCCCTCGTCGTCGCGGCATGCGGCGGTGCCAGCGGTTCGAGCGGGGGCGACGGCGCACTCAAGCTCGGCGCCTGGTACCCGCTGTCGGGGCCGGTCGCCGCGAGCGGCGTCCCGTCGGAGGCCGGCGCGCGCGCCTACTTCGACCTGCTCAACGACAGCGGCGGCATCAACGGCCGCGACGTCGAGTTCATCAGCGAGGACACCGCCTTCGACCCTCAGCAGACGCTCCAGGTCGCCCGGCAGATGATCTCCCGCGACGGCGTCCAGGCCATCGTGACGGCCAACGGCACCGCCCCGACCGAAGCGACCTTCCCCTTCGTGCTCGAGCAGTCGAAGGTGCCGATCTTCGGCACGTACGGCGGCTCCACCGCGTGGTACGAGCCAGCTCGTGACGGGCTCTTCGGCACCCAGGCGCTCTACGAGGACCAGGCGCGCGTCGCAGTCTCGTGGGCGCTCGAGGAGGGCGCCAAGAAGATCGTGATCGTGCGCGACGACCCGGACGCCTTCGCCGTCGTCGACGACGCCGCGACCGAGACGATCGAGGCCGGCGGTGGCACCGCGGACCGTGTCGTGGCCAAGTTCGGCAGCACCGACTACGGCCCGTACGTCGCCGAGGTCAAGAAGAAGAACCCCGACGCCGTGTTCCTCGTGCTGCCGGTGCCGGAAGCTGCTGCGTACCTCAACGAGGCGGCCCTCCAGGGTCTGAAGGTCCCGGTGTACGCGTACGCACCGCCTGCGACTGGCGCGCTCGTCGAGCTGGCCGGCAAGAACGCCGAAGGGTTCCGCGCCGTGTCGCTGACACTGCCCCCGACGTCGGACGACCCCGCCGTGGTGGAGTACCGCGACGCGATGGAGAAGTACGCACCGAAGCAAGAGCCGGACTTCTACTCGATCGCCAACTTCGCCTGGGCCAAGGCCTTCGCCGAGATCCTCAAGACCATCGACGGGGAGGTCAACAGCGAGAGCATCATCGAGGCCATTGAGTCGGCCTCCGATGTGCAGACCGGCATCGCACCTCCCATGTCCTTCAGCGCGGACGGCCACCTGGGCACCCACGCCGTCGTCCGGGTGGAGGTCAAGAACGGCGAGTTCCAGACCGTCGGCGACTTCGTCTCTCCGTGACGCCTACGACGTACTGAAGCACGCCATGACCCGGCCCTCGATCCTGTCGTCCGCCCCCTCCCGCGGACGCAGGATCGGGGGCCGGTCGCATGGTCATGGGTCGATGTCGCCCATGCTCGCCTTGCGCTACGGCCGGTTCCGGGTGCTCGTCCTGATCCAGCTCGCCAACGCGGTGGGCGTGTGGATGCACGTGGTTGCGGCCCAGTGGATGTTCACCGAGGCCGGTCGCTCCGCCACGGTCGTGGCTGCCGTACCGGCGGCGATGAGCGTGCCCTTCTTCTTGCTCTGCCTTCCCGTCGGAGCTCTCGTCGGCCGCGTCTCCGCCGTACGCATGATGGCGGCGGCGACAGCGCTCTCCGCGCTCGCCAGCCTGAGCGCTGCCCTTCTCGCTGCCCATCAGCCCGGGAACGTGCCCTTGCTGCTCCTCACGGTCGTGGCCATTGGCAGCGGACTCGTGGCTCTCGCAGTCGCGTGGCAGTCCCAGATCCCGCACCTGGTGGACCGGCCGGCCGTCGGGTCTGCAGCGGTCGTGGACGGGGCGACGTTCAACCTCGCCCGGGCGGTCGGTCCCGTGGCCGGAGGTGTCGGGCTCTCGCTGCTAGGACCGGCCGCAACGTTCGTCGTCACCTCCGTGCTGTTCTCGTTGTGCACCCTCTGCGTCGTCGGCGTGGTTCCTCGGCGGCCGACGTCGCGAAGCAAGGAGACGCTGGTGCAGTCGATCAGGGGCGGACTGCGATTCACCCGGAACTCACCCTGGACCCGCCGGCTCCTCGTTCGGCTCTGCCTCTTCGGCGTTCCGTCGGCCGCGCTGTGGGCGCTGCTCCCTCTGGTCGTGCACCAGCGGCTCGGGTTGGACTCGCGCGGGTTCGGAGTCCTCTTCGGCATGGTCGGCCTGGGAGCCGTCGGAGGAACGGTCCTGCTCGCTCCCGTCAGGGCGCGGCTCTCGGTGAACCACTTCGGCTTCCTCGGCTCCGCGCTGTTCGGGGCCATGCTCTTCGGGCTCGCCCTCACCTCGAGCGTGCCGGTCGTCGCCGGGCTCCTCGTCCTCGGCGGTGCTTCGTGGGTCGGCGTGCAGACGACGTGGATGACCGCCGCTCACCAGGCTCTGCCTGACTGGGTGCGGCCCCGCATCATCGCCTTGATCCTGCTGGCCTTCCAGGGGTGCCAGGCGCTGGGTGCGTTGTCGTGGGGAACCGTTGCTGACGTCGCGGGCCTCGACTGGGCGCTGGGTGGAGCCGCGGCGCTCATGGGCCTTGCCGCGTTGGGGTTCCTGCGCCACGGGCTGTATGACAGCGAGGGCATCGAGCCGGAGCCCGCAGCCGCGGCAGCGCCTTCCAGGGCGGACTCCGTGGACCCAGATCAACCCATCCGGGTCGAGGTGACCTACCTGCCCTCAGCACACCAGGTCCCGGCGTTCCTGGAGGCCGTCGACATGCTTCGCCAGTCGAGGCTGCGTCTCGGTGCCGGGGGCTGGGAGCTGCTGGTCGACCCGACAGAGCCCGATGTGTACGTCGAGACGTATCCGGTTCGTTCCTGGGCAGAGTACGTCGCGGCCGAGACCGTGCGGCTGACCGTGCCGGAGCAGAGACTCAGAGAACGCGTCCGACGACTGCTCGACCAAGAGCCTCGGACCCGCGTCCTGGTACGTGAGCCCGACCATCGCCCGACACGAGGAGCTGACCGATGAGCCAAGAACAGCAACGCTTCGCGGGGAAGGTCGCGCTGGTGACCGGCGGAGCCTCCGGCATCGGGGCTGCCGTCGTACGCCAGTTGACAGCGGAGGGATGCGAGGCAGTCGTTGTGGCCGACCTTCACGGTGCGGCTGCCGTGGACGTGTCCGTGCCTGGCGACGTCGATCGGGTCTTCGACCAGACCGTCGCCGACCACGGCCGGATCGACGTCGTCGTCCATGCCGCGGGGGTCGACGACCCGGAGTCGAAGGCAGCGATCCAGCGATCACGCGAGTCCGGGGAGCCGATCGACGCCTTGCGGCGCGTGAGTGACCAGACCTGGCGTCGGCTCATGTCGGTCAATCTGGACGGGACGTTCAACGTCCTCCGCGCAGCTGCCCGCGTCATGGTTCCGGTGGGCTCGGGCGCGATCGTGACCGTGAGCTCGTCGGCTTCCTTCGACACCCTGACCGGCTACGGCCCCTACGCGGCGTCGAAGGCGGGGGCACAGGCTCTCGCCCAGGCTGCGGCCAAGGAGCTCGGTGCGTTCGGCGTCCGCGTGAACACGGTCGCGCCGGGACCTGTGGACACCCCGATGGCGGGCCGCACACCGGCCGCCGTGCGGCAGGCCATGTCGGCTGCCGGCGTCCGCGACTACGCCGCACCCGAGGAGATCGCCGACAGCATCTGCTACCTGGCATCCCCAGGGGCGTCGAACGTCGTCGGCGCGGTGCTCCTCAGCAACGGCGGAAGGTTCACGGTCTCGTGAGCGGGCGGATGGACGGCAAGTGCGCCCTGGTGACGGGAGCGACCGGAGGACTCGGACGAGCCATCAGCGAGCTGTTGCACGAAGAAGGCGCCACCGTCGTCCTGAGCGACATCGACCCCGATCGTGGCGAGAGCCTCGCTCGACGCCTCGGAGAGCGGGCCCGATTCGTCGAGCTGGACGTCACCGATGAGGCGAGCTGGGCCGCAGCCATGGCAACCGCGCAGGAGGGCGGCGGTCGGGTGACCACACTGGTCAACTGCGCCGGTGCGGCCCTCAAGCGATCCCTCGTCGACACGTCGCTGCCGGACTTCCAGAGGATCGTCCAGCTCAACCTCACTGGGACCTTCCTCGGCATCCGCGAGGCCGGCCGCCACCTGGTCGACGGCGGCTCGATCGTCAACATCTCGTCGCTGAACGGCGTACTCCCGACAGCAGGCCTGGGCGCTTACGTCGCCTCGAAAGCAGCGGTCTCGGCCTTGACGCGTGTCGCAGCCCTCGAGTTCGCCGACCGCGACATCACCGTCAACGCGGTGTGCCCGGGAAGCATCGACACGGCCATTACCGACCAGCAGGACTTCGCCGACACCG
>DATILB010000484.1:0-4018 GCA_035477015.1 Nocardioidaceae bacterium
CCGTCACCCGACGTCGAGGAGCGCTCGGCGCTGTTCGAGGCGTTACAGGCATTGCCGCTCATGCAACGCAAAGCAGTGTTCCTGCGGCACTGGCTCGATCTCTCGGTGGAGCAGACGGCCCAGGAGCTCGGTATCTCGACCGGAACCGTCAAGAGCCACACGTCGCGCGGGCTGGACTCCCTCCAGCTGGCCCTGAGCCGAGAGGAGAGCTGAGATGGAGCTCCACGACCTTCGTGAGCGAATGGACGCCTCCTTCGGCAACGGCCCCCAGCACCTTCCCGTCGCCCAGGTCATCGGGTCGGGTCGCCGCGCAATGCTCCGCCGCAGGGTTGCCTCGGGAGTAGGCGCCTTGGGACTGTCGACGATCGTGCTGGTAGCGCCGTTCATGCTCTCGCAAGACGACGCGGCAAGGGGTCCCATCAAGCAGCCGAGCGAGTCGCCCAGGATCGGGCAGCCATTCGACCTTCCGGTGGACACGTCGTGGCGGGCGGACTGTGGGGCCGGACTGCCGGTCAGCTGCGACACGTACCTCGACCGGCACGGGCCGATGGGCTACCGATCAGACGGGACTCTGACCGTGGTCTCGGCCGACGTCAACGTCTGGCTCCGGGTCGACAACCCCCTGGTCATCCCGGGTGGTGCGAGCGCCGCGGTCGAAGCGGAGCTCGGTGGCTCCCTGCGCTGGTGGCTGGTGGCTCGGACCGCCGACGGCCGCGTCATCACTCGTGAGTACAACCCGTCCGGAATTCCCGTCGACTTCGAGACGTGGGTCGACAGCTTGCCCGACCTGGCTGCAGAGCAAGGGCGCATCGTGCCGACCCTGCCGCCGCGCGGGCCCGTGTCCTGAACGAACGACGACCCCCGAGATGATCACCTCGGGGGTCGTCGTGTGTTCGCGGTCGGTCACTCCTCGGAGGCAGTGACCTCTGAGGCCGTGACCTCGAGCGGCGGCAGGTCGGGCAGCTCGGTCTTCGGCTGGCCCCTGAAGGTGAACTTCGCCGCAGCGCCCTCACCCTCGATGTCGACCAGCACGATCTGACCGGGGCCGACCTCGCCGTACAGCATCTTCTCGGCGAGCGAGTCCTCGATCTCGCGCTGCACCGTGCGACGCAACGGCCGGGCGCCGAGCACCGGGTCGAAGCCCCGCTCGGCAAGCAGGTCCTTGGCCGCCTGGGTCAGCTCGATCGACATGTCGCGGTCGCGCATGCGCAGCTCCACGCCGGCGATCATGTTGTCGACCATGTGCACGATCTGCTCGCGCGTCAGCGGCGGGAAGACCACGATCTCGTCGACACGGTTGAGGAACTCGGGACGGAAGTGCTGCTTGAGCTCCTCCTTCACCTTCTGCTTCATCCGCTCGTAGGAGCCCTCGACGTCACCGGTCTGGTTGAAGCCGAGGTTCATGCCCTTGGAGATGTCGCGGGTGCCGAGGTTGGTGGTCATGATGATGACGGTGTTCTTGAAGTCGATGACGCGGCCCTGGGAGTCGGTCAGGCGACCTTCCTCCAGGATCTGCAGCAGCGAGTTGAAGATGTCCGGGTGGGCCTTCTCGACCTCGTCGAACAGCACCACGGAGAACGGCTTGCGGCGGACCTTCTCGGTCAGCTGACCGCCTTCTTCGTAGCCGACGTAGCCCGGGGGCGAGCCGAAGAGCCGCGACACGGTGTGCTTCTCGGAGAACTCCGACATGTCGAGCTGGATCAGCGCGTCCTCGTCGCCGAAGAGGAACTCAGCGAGCGACTTGGACAGCCACGTCTTACCGACACCGGACGGGCCGGCGAAGATGAATGAGCCACCGGGACGCTTCGGGTCCTTGAGACCGGCACGAGTACGGCGGATCGCCCGCGACAGCGCACGCACGGCCTCTTCCTGGCCGATGACGCGCTTGTGCAGCTCGTCCTCCATCTTGAGCAGTCGGGTCGACTCCTCCTCGGACAGCTTCACGATCGGGATGCCCGTCGCCACGGCGAGGACCTCGGCGATCAGCTCCTCGTCGACCTCGGCCACGACATCCATGTCGCCGGCCTTCCACTGCTTCTCACGCTCGGTCTTGGCGAGGATCAGCTTCTTCTCCTCGTCACGCAGCGACGCAGCCAGCTCGAAGTCCTGGCTGTCGATGGCCGACTCCTTGCGGCGGCGCACGTCCGCGATCTTGTCGTCGAACTCGCGCAGGTCCGGCGGAGCGGTCATCCGGCGGATGCGCAGCCGCGAGCCTGCCTCGTCGATCAGGTCGATCGCCTTGTCGGGAAGGAACCGGTCGGAGACGTAGCGGTCGGCCAAGGTCGCCGCGGCCACGAGAGCGTCGTCGGTAATGGTCACGCGGTGGTGTGCTTCGTAGCGGTCGCGCAGCCCCTTGAGGATCTCGATCGTGTGCGCGATCGTCGGCTCCTGCACCTGGATCGGCTGGAAACGGCGCTCGAGGGCGGCGTCCTTCTCGAGGTGCTTGCGGTACTCGTCGAGCGTGGTCGCACCGATGGTCTGCAGCTCACCGCGGGCCAGCATGGGCTTGAGGATGCTCGCCGCGTCGATCGCACCTTCGGCAGCACCTGCGCCGACGAGCGTGTGCAGCTCGTCGATGAACAGGATGATGTCGCCGCGGGTCTTGATCTCCTTGAGCACCTTCTTGAGGCGCTCCTCGAAGTCACCGCGGTAGCGCGAGCCGGCGACCAGGGCACCGAGGTCGAGCGAGTAGATCTGCTTGTCCTTCAGCGTCTCCGGGACATCGCCGCGGACGATCGCCTGGGCGAGGCCCTCGACGCACGCGGTCTTGCCGACGCCGGGTTCGCCAATGAGGACGGGGTTGTTCTTGGTGCGGCGGGACAGCACCTGCATGACCCGCTCGATCTCTTTCTCTCGCCCGATGACCGGATCGAGCTTTCCCTCACGCGCTGCCTGCGTGTAGTTGCGACCGAACTGGTCGAGCACGAGCGACGACGCTTGGCCGCCTTCGGGGGCGGTGCCGGCCGTCGCCGTCTCCTTGCCCTGGAAGCCGGAGAGCAGCTGGATGACCTGCTGGCGGACGCGGTTGAGGTCTGCCCCCAGCTTCACGAGGACCTGGGCTGCAACGCCCTCGCCCTCACGGATCAGTCCGAGCAGGATGTGCTCGGTGCCGATGTAGTTGTGGCCGAGCTGCAGCGCCTCGCGCAGGGACAGCTCGAGCACCTTCTTGGCGCGCGGTGTGAAGGGGATGTGCCCGGACGGCGCCTGCTGGCCCTGGCCGATGATCTCCTCGACCTGCGCCCGCACCGCTTCGAGCGAGATGCCCAGGCTCTCCAGCGCCTTCGCGGCGACTCCCTCGCCCTCGTGGATCAGGCCAAGGAGGATGTGCTCGGTCCCGATGTAGTTGTGGGAGAGCATGCGGGCCTCTTCTTGGGCCAGCACGACCACCCGACGGGCTCGGTCAGTGAACCGCTCGAACATTTCTCAACTCCTCGCCTGGCCGCGACGCCAGGGCCTCCCCCCGACAAACACGGCCGTATATGCACTCTAGACCCGACCCGGTCACGCGCGGCAGGCGATCCCAGGCAGGCGATCGCAGACCCCCGGCGGGTCTCACAGGGTTCAACTCTCCACGTCGCCCAGGTGTTCCGGTAGGGGCTTTCGCCCGCAGCGAACAAGGGGGCTGGCAGCGGGGCGGGAGGCACGCGGCGCTCTCGCTCGCTTGCGAGTGCGTGGACGCCGCCTCACCCGAAGACCCGCTCGGCCAAAGTAGTCAGTGCGCGGCCTCGTAGGCCTCGCGGACCTCCGAGGCAACGCGTCCGCGGTCGGGAACGTCCCATCCGTTGTTCCGTGCCCACTCGCGGATCTCCGCGGGGGTCGCGTCGACGGCCTTCGCGCTGCCGCGGCCGGCGCCGCGCTTGCGGCGACCACCGGTGCGGCGAGCGTGACCGACGTACAGGGCGATGGAGTCGCGGAGCTTCGCGGCGTTGACCGAGGAGAGATCGATCTCGTACTCGGTGCCGTCGAGGGCGAACATCAGGGTCTCGTCGGCGTCCGACCCATCGATATCGTCGACAAG
>DATILB010000485.1:0-13977 GCA_035477015.1 Nocardioidaceae bacterium
GCCAGACAGAGCACCCCGCCGACGTACGCAAGCGGCGGCGGTGTCTCGCCCAGCGCGACCCAGGCGATCAGCACCGTGATCGGCGGCACCAGGTAGGTCGAGAGACCCAGCGTGCTCGCCGAGAGATGGGTGAGTGCGAAGGCGTACGTCGTGAAGGCCAGCGCGGTTGGGAACAGCCCGAGGTAGATCAGCCAGTACACGCTCGACACGGGCGCCTGCTGAGCCTCATCGACCAGTTGCGGCAGGAAGGGGAGGGTGACGAGGGTGCCGACAACCGTCGCGATCCAGGTCAGCTCGAGCGCAGGAAGCCTGCGCAGCAAGGGTTTCTGCAGCACGACGCTCACGGCGTAGGCCAGGCACGACACCAGGCAGAGCAGCACGCCGACGAGATCGCCATTGCTTCCGTCCGACGTCGAGAAGCCGATCAGCGTGACGCCTGCGAAGGAGACGAGAAGGCCGATGACCAGGCCGCTGGTCGCACGCTCGCCCAGGAACGCGATGGCCAGCACGGTGAGGAGAATCGGTGACACCTGCAGCAGCATCGAGGCGGTGCCGGCGTCCACGCGTTGCTCGGCCTCGTTGAGGGCCACGTGATAGACGGCAAACCACAGCACGCCGATGGCGAGCAGCGACGGCCAGTCGGAGCGTCGTGGCGCGGCGGTCATGCCGCGTGCGAAGACGACGAACGCCAGCGCGATCGCGGCAACGAGCTGGCGGCCGAGCGAGAGCGCGCCCGGTGAGAAGTCCTCGCCGAGATGCCGGATCGCGACGAACGCGCTCGCCCACAGCACCAAGGTGATCCCGATGGCGGCGTACGCGCGTCGCTCCTGCATGGCCCCACGCTATGCGCGGGGACCGACAACTCTCACCCGGTTTTCGCGGTGAGGGGTCAGGCTTCGAACTTGTAGCCGAGTCCGCGCACGGTCACCAGGTAGCTCGGTGCGGCAGGGTCGGGCTCGATCTTCGAGCGGAGCCGCTTCACGTGCACGTCGAGCGTCTTGGTGTCGCCGACGTAGTCCGAGCCCCAGACACGGTCGATCAGCTGCCCGCGGGTCAGCACCCGACCAGGGTTGCGCAGGAACATCTCGAGCAGCTCGAACTCCTTGAGGGGCAGCTTGGTGTCCGCGCCCCCCACGGTGACGACGTGTCGCTCGACGTCCATCCGGACCGGCCCGGCCTCGAGCGTCGCAGGCGCCAGGTCGACGTCCGCACCACGGCGGAGGACCGCACGGATCCGCGCTACGAGCTCGCGGGGGGAGTATGGCTTGGTGACGTAGTCGTCGGCCCCGAGCTCGAGCCCGACGACCTTGTCGATCTCGGTGTCCTTGGCGCTGACCATGATCACCGGGACGTTGGAGGTCTGCCGGATCTGTCGGCACACCTCGGTCCCGGGGATGCCGGGGAGCATCAGGTCGAGCAGCACGATGTCCGCGCCGGCCTTGTCGAACTCCGCCAGGGCGTCGGTGCCGGTGTTCGCCACCGCCACTTCGTAGCCCTCCTTGCGGAGCATGTAGGCGAGCGCGTCGCTGTAGCTCTCTTCGTCTTCGACGACAAGTACACGAGTCATGAGTCTCTGGTCTCCTGTGAGGTGGTGGTGCGACGGGGAAGGCTCAGGGTGAATGTCGATCCCTGGCCCTCCACCGACCAGACGCGGACCTCGCCACCATGCGAGGCCGCTACGTGCTTGACGATCGAGAGACCCAGGCCGGTGCCCCCGGTGGAACGGTGTCGCGCCGGGTCGACCCGGTAGAACCTCTCGAAGATCCGGTCGATCTCACTCGCCGGAATGCCGATGCCCTGGTCCGTCACGGTGAGCTCGACCATGAGGTCGTCCGTCTTGGCTCCCACGACGACTCTGCTGCCGTCGGGCGAGTAGGCCACCGCGTTCGAGACGAGGTTCGAGAGGGCGAGGGCGATCTGGTCGGAGTTGCCGAGCATCTCCAGGCCCTTCTCGCCGTTGTGCACGATCTCGACCTTCTTGGTCGCAGCCTCGATCGCTGCGTGGTCGATCGCGCGGTCGATGACCTTGTCCGCGTCCACGCGCTCCGGCTCGTCGAGCGGGTCGTCGCCCTGCAGCCGCGACAGCTCGATGATCTGCTGGACCAGGTTGGACAGGCGGTGCGCCTCAGTCTGCATGCGGCCCGAGAAGCGGATCACGGCCTCGGGGTCGTCGGAGGCCTCCTGGACCGCTTCGGCCAGGAGATTGAGCGCACCCACGGGGGTCTTGAGCTCGTGAGAGACGTTGGCGACGAAGTCGCGGCGGATCGCGTCGACCCGACGCTCGCGGGTGCGGTCCTCGACCAGGGCCAGGACGAGGCGGCTGCTCAGGGGTGCCACGCGGGCCACCACCGTGATCGGAGGAACCCCGCGCCCACGCGTGAGCTGCAGCTCGGTCTCCCTGATCTGGCCGTCGCGGCGCACCTTGCTCACGAGAGTGGCGAGGTCGTCGATGGTCAGGTGGCTGCCCCGGACCAGTCCGAGTGCGTACGCCGGAGCGGAGGCCTGCAGGACCTCGTCGTTCTCGTCGACGACCAGGGCACTGGAGCGGAGCACACTGAGGACGGTGGCGACCCCGGGTGGCACGATGGGTGGCTCGGGCACGCTCTGGCCGTGCAGCTGGCGCTCGCTGACGCGCCAAGCGAGCGTGACGCCGGCCCCAAGCACTGCTCCCAGCAGTGCGAGGAGAATTGCCTGCGTCGTCTCATCCACGTTCACGATCGTACGGTGGCTGTCACCTGTTGTTTCACCCCGGAAGGGCCTCTGACCTGCCGTTTCGTGGACTGTTCACTTTACGTTCATCGAGCGTCGCCCACTGGTCACCTTCAAGTCGTACGGTGAGGATCATGCGTGATGCTTACTTCGACCAGCTGGATGCCATCGTCGACGATCTCGTCGCCATGACCAATCTGGTCAAGACGGCCGTCGGCCAGGCGACCAAGGCCCTTCTGTCCGCCGACATCGAGATCGCTGAGGCGGTCATCTCCAACGACGTCAACATCGACGCCGCCCGCGAGAAGATCGAGGACATCTCGTTCGAGCTGCTCTCGCTGCAGCAGCCGGTCGCGGGCGACCTGCGGATGCTGGTGGCGGCCCTGCGGATGGTCGACGACCTCGAGCGCATGGGCGACCTGTCGGTCCACGTGGCCAAGGTCGCGCGGCTGCGCGTCCCGGACGTCGCCGTCCCGAGCGAGCTCGCGGAGATCATCACGCGCATGGCTACGGTCGCCGAGGACATGGTCGAGGCCGTCGCCGGCATCATCGCCGACCGCGACGTCGAGTCGGCCCGTCGCCTCGAGGAGGACGACGAGGAGATGGACCGGCTCCGCAAGTCGGAGTTCGAGATCATGCTCTCCGACGACTGGCCGCACGGTGTCGAGCCGGCTGTAGACATGGCTCTGCTCGGCCGGTACTACGAGCGCATCGCCGACCACGCCGTCTCCATCGCGAAGCGGCTGGTCTACCTCGTCACGGGCGAGAAGCCTCACGCCGACGCGTGATCCCTGCGGTCGCGGCCGATCAGTGACACGATGGACGTGTGAGCACACCCGCCCACACCCGAGCGCAGCTCAACTTCATCGAAGAGTTCGCCACTGCCGCTGAGTGGTTCGCGGTGACAGTGGCGTCTGCCGACCTGCGCGCAGCCGTCCCGACGTGCCCGGGTTGGACGGTTTACGACCTGGTGACGCACCTCGGCAACGTCCACGCCTGGGCCGCCACGGTCGTCGAGACGGGCAACGTGGCCGCCGAGCAGAACGACGAGCCCGCGGCGCGCAAGGCGAAGACCGTCTCGGAGTGGTACGCCGGCAAGGCCGAGGACCTCTACGAGGTGCTTCGCTTCTCCGTCCCGGAGGCACCGTGCTGGAACTTCGCCTTCGGGATGGGCACCGCGGCGTTCTGGCCGAGGCGGCAGTTGCACGAGACGACCATGCACGGTGTGGACCTCGCCCTGGCCATGGGCCGGGTCCCTGAGCTCAACCCGGACATCAGTGCCGACGGTATCGACGAGGCACTACGGGTCTTCCTGCACCGGATGCACCGCCGTGGCTACGCGGCGGACCTGAGTGCGCCGATCACGATCGTTGCCACCGATGTCGAGCGGGCGTGGACGATCCACCCGGCCGCACCTCCGACCATCGCCGATGGCCATACCCAAGGGGTCGACCGCATCGAGGGTCCGGCCGCAGCGATCTACGCGATGCTCTGGAAGCGACTTCCCCCGACGGACTCAGCACTGAGCTTCACCGGCGACGCAGCCCGGATCAACGGCTTCCTCGGGTCCCGACTTACGGCCTGATCTTGCCGAGAGCGTCTCCGGTTGAGGCGGCGTCCACGCACTCGCAAGCGAGCGAGAGCGCCGCGTGCCTCCCGCCACTCTGCCGGCTGCCTAGCGACCCTGGTTGGCGACTGCCGCTGCCGCTGCCGCCGCCGCCTCCGGGTCGAGGTACTCGCCACCGGCAACCGTCGGACGCATTGCCTCGTCGAGGCGGTAGACCAGCGGCATGCCGGTGGGGATGTTCAGTCCGGCGATGTCCTCGTCGCTGATCTGGTCGAGGTGCTTGACCAGGGCTCGCAGGCTGTTGCCGTGTGCGGCGACCAGCACCCTCTTGCCGTCGCGGAGGTCGGGCACGATGGCTGACTCCCAGTAGGGCAGGAAGCGCGCGATCACGTCCTTGAGGCACTCGGTGCGCGGCAGCTGGTCACCGAGGTTGGCGTAGCGCGGGTCGCCGACCTGGGAGTACTGGTCGTCGTCGGCAAGCGGCGGCGGAGGGACATCGAAGGAGCGGCGCCAGAGCATGAACTGCTCCTCGCCGTACTCCTCGAGTGTCTGCTTCTTGTCCTTGCCCTGCAGGGCGCCGTAGTGCCGCTCGTTGAGTCGCCACGAACGGCGTACCGGAATCCAGTGCCGGTCGGCCGCATCGAGGGCGAGGTTCGCTGTGGTGATCGCGCGGCGTTGCAGCGATGTGTGCAACACGTCGGGGAGCAGTCCAGCCTCAGCGATCTGCTGTCCGCCGCGGACCGCTTCGGCGCGGCCCTTCTCAGTGAGGTCGACGTCGACCCAGCCGGTGAAGAGGTTCTTCGCGTTCCACTCGCTCTCGCCATGGCGGAGCAGGACAAGCTCGTAGGGCATGGTCACTCGGCAGGGTCGGAGAGCGGGATGTTCTCGTACTCCGCCTCGTGCGGGACGACCGGGGCCTCGACCGTGATGGCCTCGGCGTTCTCGAAGGTGAACACGACCTCGACGAAGGTGCCCTCCGGGATCTCCCCGCCAGGGCTGACGGTTACGGCGCCGGTCGCACCGAGGTTGTTGATCCCGGCAACCGGGATGTCCGCGCCCTTCTTCGAGATGGACGCCTCGGCGCCGTCGACGGTGACGCCGGTCAGGGTGTCGCCCTTCTCACGGTCATTGTTGACCAGGGAAGCAACCACGATTCCGATGCCGCTCGCCTCGGCCACGACGACCACGTTGAGCACATCCACCATGCCGCTGCGGTCGTTGACGCCGCGCCCGGGGATGTAGACCTGGTCGGTTTGGGACCCGAAGTTCGTGCTGCAGGCGGCCAGTGCAGGAGCCGTGAGGATGACGGCAACCTGGGCGAGGCGAGTACGGAGAGTGGTCACAGCCACGGTCCTTCCAGGGTCGGGCGGAACGGCGCGAACACTCTATCGGGAACGGGAGGCTGCGCTACTGACGCAGTCCCACGGTGGTACTCACCCAGATCAGGGCGATCAGGACGGCGATCAGGTAGCCGCCGGTGAGCCAGAGCAGGCGGGATGCGCCCGTGCGCTTGGCGACACGCAACGGCAGGTGCCGCATGCCGGTGGTGTTGTCGCCGACCAGGTCGGGCAGAGACGTGAGGAAGTGCACTCCGATGCCTAGCAGCCCGGCCACCACCGTCAGAGCGATCGTGGGCGGGTCGCCCTGGGACCCGCCGCCGCTGCCGCCGTATGACAAGAACGCGGGGAGCATGGCGTAGCTGACCGCGATCAGGAGCCAGGACAGGACGGACCGGCGGAGGATCCGGGTGCCGATCCAGCCCGCGAGGACGGCCAGCAGGTACGAGACCCCCGCCTCGGTGCCGTTGGTCATGGCCAGCGGCACCAGCGCGCAGGTGGCGTACGCCGTCGTCCAGGCGGCCGTGCCGGCGGGCACCCAGCCCATCGCGATGGGCTTGTCGTCACGCCCCGCCTGCTTGTCCCGCTTGCGGTCGGCGATGTCGTTGACCCACCCGATCGTGAGCTGGCCGACGAGGACGGTGCCGGCCACGAGCAGCAATTCCTGCCACGACCTGCCACCGAAGAGCGCCGCGGCAACGGTCACTGCGGCGCTCGTCGCCACAGCCATGACGGGGTGAGCGGAAAGGAGCAGTCCGATGAGCAGCGGCGGCTTCTTCCGGAACCTCATGACCCGAAGTATGCGGGTGAATCAGGGCAAGGTGTGGGACTTCGCCCTCGCATGCCCAGGGGCGGGGCCGCGTCCACCGCGACGGACGGACGCATATTGACGCGGCCTCTGTCAAGCCCCGACTACCGCTCTGACCTGCACAAACGTCCGAGGGCGCGCCGAGATGTCGTGTTAGACTAGTCACCTGAAAGGGGTACTTTGCACATGACATTCACCGTCGGCGAAACGGTTGTTTACCCGAATCACGGAGCAGCGGTCATCGAGGACATCGAGACCCGCAACATCAAGGGGGAGGACAAGCAGTACCTCGTACTTCGCATTGTCGCCCAACAGGACCTGGTCGTACGCGTGCCCGCGTGCAACCTCGACCTGGTTGGCGTGCGTGACGTTGTCGACAAGGAAGGCCTCGAGAAGGTCTTCGACGTTCTCCGTGCACCGCACACCGAGGAGCCGACCAACTGGTCGCGTCGCTACAAGGCGAACCTCGAGAAGCTGCACTCTGGCGACGTCATGAAGGTTGCCGAGGTCGTCCGCGACCTCTGGCGCCGTGAGCGGGACCGCGGCCTTTCAGCCGGCGAGAAGCGGATGTTGGCGAAGGCTCGCCAGATCCTCGTCTCCGAGCTGGCGCTTGCCGAGCACACCAACGAGGACAAGGCTGAGGCCCTCCTCGACGAGGTGCTGGCTTCCTGAACACCTCGAAGCCCCCGGAGCCGATGCTCCGGGGGCTTCGTCATGCTCGCGCCATAATCGAGGCGTGGAGCACTACACGGCGGGCCGCTGGGCGGATGCCGTCGAGGCGTTCGGGCGCTTCGACGCGGCCTCTCCGCTCGGCCCGGACGAGCTCGTCGCGTGGGCACGCTCCTTCTACATGCTCGGCCGCGATGACGAGTACGTCGCCACCCTCGAGCGGGCGCACCGCGGCTTCCTAGCGTTAAGTCAGGTCGATGGGGCCGCTGGGTGCGCGTGGTGGATCGGCCACAACCTGATGTTCCGAGGCCAGGGCAACTTGGCCAACGGGTGGTTTGCGACCGGCACCCGGCTCCTCGACGAGGCCGGGATCGACTGCGTCGAGCGGGGCTTCCTGCTCGCACCTGTCTGGCTGCGCCAGATGGGCGCCGGGGAGTGGTCCGCCGGCTACCAGACCGCGCTCGACGGAGCACGGATCGGCGAACGGTTCGGGGACGCGGACCTGCTCTGGCTGGCCCGGGATGAGCAGGCACGGGCGCTGGTGCACCTCCACCGCGTGGAGGAGGGCCTGCGGCTGGTCGACGAGATCCTCGTGGCCCTCGGCTCCGGGGCGGTGTCGCCCGTGGTCAGCGGCATCCTCTACTGCAACACGATCGCCTTCTGCCGGGACGCCCACCAGAACCGGCACGCCCGGGAGTGGACCGAGGCGCTCACAGCCTGGTGCGAACGGCAGCCGCAGATGGTCGCGCACAACGGGCTCTGCCTCGTCCACCGGGCCGAGGTGTTCCAGGTGCTGGGCCTCTGGCCGCTGGCACTGGAGGAGGCGCGCACGGCCGCCGAGCGGTTCACCGAAGGCGCGCTCAATCGCATCGCCACCGGTCAGGCGCACTACCGCCAGGGCGAGATCCACCGCCTCCAGGGCAGGTGGGCCGATGCGGAAGCCTGCTACCTGGATGCCAGCCGCCGCGGCCACGAGCCACAGCCGGGACTGGCGCTGACTCGCCTGAGCCAGGGCAGACCGGACCTCGCGGCAGCAGCGATCCGTCGAGCGGTGCTCGAGACCGCGAGCCCCTCGTCGCGCGCGGACCTGCTTCCGGCGTACGTGGAGATCATGGTTGCGGTCGGGGACCTGGATGCCGCGGAAGCTGCGTGCCGTGAGCTCGACGGGCTGGCGGTGGCTCATCGCAGCGAGTCCCTGCGGGCGATGCTCGACCACGCGACCGCGCTGGTCGCGGAGGCGAGCGGCAACCACCGAGCTGCACTCGTCTCGGCCCGCGCGGCCTGGCAGGCGTGGCAGCAGCTCGAGGCGCCGTACGACGGTGCGCGGGCTCGCGTCGTCGTCGCTCGCGCGTGCCGGGTGCTCGGTGACGAGGACTCCGCCCGCCTGGAGGAGGCGGCCGCACGGGAGGTCTTCGAGGAGCTCGGTGCGAGGTCGGACCTCGACGTCGAGGCAGCTTGGTCCGCCGGACTCTCGGAGCGTGAGCTCGAGGTGCTGCGCCTGGTCAGCACAGGGAGCACCAACCGCGAGATCGCGGAGAGTCTGGTGATCAGCGAGCGCACCGTGGCACGCCACCTGCAGAACATCTTCGCGAAGCTCGACGTCTCGACCCGGACCGCGGCCAGTGCCTTCGCGCACGAGCACGGACTCGTCCGGCCTGGCGCGAATTGACCACAGCGACGTCGCCCAGGTTGGTCAGTCCGTCCGATGCCGCAGCCCGGGCGCCGCTCCTAGCGTCGTAGCAACGGGTCCGAGAAGCGGGCCCAATCAGACCAAGGGAGAACGCCATGTACGTCATCGCGATCCACGACATCCAGAACCCCGAGACCGCGTTCCCGCGCGGAGAGGCGCTCATCGCCGGCACCGGTGCACCCGACGGCGTGCGCGTCCTGCAGTTCTACCCGGGCAGCGACGGCTCGCGCGTCACGTGCCTGTGGGAGGGGCCGACGGTCCAGTCGATCCAGGACTACGTCGACACCGTGTTGGGGGACTCGAGCGTCAACACCTGCTACGAGGTGAACCCGGATGCGGCCTTCGCCGAGCGGCCGCTCGGACTGCCTGCTGCCCCCGCTCTCGCCTCGTGACGGTCGGCTCCGCTTGGATGGGTCTGTGCGGCACGTCCTGACCTCAGACCTCGACGACGAGCTGCTGCTCGGCCGCACCCTCCGAGAGCACGTTTCGTCCATCCCCGACATCGCGGGCGGCGCGTACGTCGTTCTCGACCCGCTGTGCCCGCTCGTCCCCGTCGACTTCGTGGCGGACCTGGTCGCACGGGTCGTCGACACCGGGGTCGCGCACGTCGGAGTGCGGCCGGTTACCGACACGGTGAAAGTGATGCACGACGGTCTGGTGGGGGGAACGGTCGACCGCGCGGCTCTCGTGCAGCTGGCGGCGCCGGTGGTGCTGCCCGAGCCTGTCGAGGTAGCGGGCACCCTGGCCGAGCTGGTCGCGACCCTCGACGAGGTCGTCCTGGTCGAGGCCCCGGCCCTGGCGCGGCGGATCGGCGACCGCTCGGACCTCGAGCTGCTCGCGGCCCTCGCGCAGTCGCTCTAGGAAGGCAAGAGCCTCTCCGCCAGCGCCACGTCCTCGGGGAAGGTGATCTTCAGGTTCGTGGCCGGCGCTGCGACACCGGCGATCTCCACGGAGCCGTACCGCTCCAGGCAGGCGGCCGTGTCGGTGCCTCGGAACCCGTCCCGGGCAGCGGCGCGGTGCGCAGCCAACAGGTCGGAGGCCCGGAACGCCTGCGGGGTCTGTACGCCGACCACCTCGTCCACCCGCGAGCCGTCAGACGTCATCAGGGCCGTCAACGGGTGTGCCGGGATGGCGCCACCGTGCACCACGGCCGCGTCGACGATGCGGTCCCACAGGTCAGCGGTGGCGAGCGGGCGGGCCGCGTCGTGGATCGCGACGACATCGATCTCGCCAGCGTCGATCGAGGCCGCGAGGGCCTGGAGGGCGTTCCACTCGGAGTCGTGTCGTTCGGCGCCACCCTCGACGAGCTCCTCGCCGTCGAGCAGCGGTGCGACCAGAGCGCGATCGTCCGGCCGCGTGACGACGACCACCTTGACGACGTACGGGAGCCGCCGGACGGTCCGCAGCGACCAGAGCAGGACCGGGTCGCCGGCCAGCGGCAGCAGCACCTTGTTCAGTTCGCCGCCCACACGGGTGCCCGAGCCGCCGGCAAGCAGCACGGCAGCAGTGCGGGGATGTGAGGCACCTGACACGCCCGACAGGCTAGTCCCACGTCTGCTGTGAGCCTGTGAGGGGAAGTTGACCGCAATTGCTCACGCGATGACCCACAGCCGAAACGGTGGCGAAACACGGGTTTCCTACCGTTCACTGCATGACGGTGACGACGCACTGCCCTTACTGCTCCCTGCAGTGCGGCATGCGCCTGTCCCCGACCCGGAGCACGGTCGAGGTCGAGTCCTGGGACGAGTTCCCGGTCAACAAGGGTGCGATGTGCCGCAAGGGCTGGACCGCCGCGAGCCTGCTGTCCGACCGCGAGCGGGTCACGACGCCGCTGGTGAAGGACGGGGGCACGTTCCGCCAGGCGAGCTGGGACGAGGCCCTGGACCTGATCGCCGGCAAGCTGCGAGCGATCCAGGAGGAGCACGGGCAAGACGCCGTCGCGGTCTTCGGCGGTGGCGGCCTCACGAACGAGAAGGCCTACCAGCTGGGCAAGTTCGCGCGCGTTGCGCTGCGCACCAGCCAGATCGACTACAACGGCCGCTGGTGCATGTCGTCGGCGGCCTCTGCAGGCAACCGTGCGTTCGGTGTGGACCGTGGTCTGCCGTTCCCCCTCGAGGACATCGCGAAGACCGACGTACTGGTCCTGGTCGGCTCCAACCTCGCCGAGACGATGCCGCCCGCGGCGCGCTACGTCGATGAGCTGCGCGAGCGGGGAGGCAAGGTCGTCGTCATCGACCCGCGCTTCACGTCCACCGCCAACCGTGCCGACCTCCACCTTCAGCCGGTGCCCGGCTCCGACCTCGCCCTCGCACTCGGCGTGCTGCATGTGGCGATCGGCAACGGGCATGTCGACGAGGAGTACGTCGCCGCCCGCACCGTCGGCTTCGACACCGTCCGCACCGAGGTCGCTTCCTGGTGGCCGGAGCGCGTCGAACGCGTCACGGGGATCAATGCCGACGACGTACGCGCGCTCGGCCTGATGCTGGGCCAGGCGGAGTCCTTCATGGTGCTCACCGCTCGCGGTGCCGAGCAGCACGCCCAGGGCTCGGACACCGTCCTTGCCTGGATCAACGTCGCGCTCGCGATGGGACAGGTCGGCAAGCCGCACTCGGGCTACGGCTGCCTCACCGGACAGGGCAACGGGCAGGGCGGCCGTGAGCACGGCCAGAAGGCCGACCAGCTCCCGGGCTACCGGATGATCGACGACCCCGCCGCTCGTGAGCACGTGGCGGGAGTGTGGGGAGTGCCCGCGGATTCCCTGCCAGGCAAGGGGAAATCCGCCTACGAGCTCCTGATGGCCCTCGGCACCGAGGGTGGCCCCAAGGCGCTGCTCGTGTTCGGCTCGAACATCGTGGTCTCGGCGCCAAACGCCAACCTGGTCACCGAACGCATCGACTCGCTCGACCTCCTTGTCGTGTGCGACTTCGTGCTCAACGAGACGGCGGTACGCGCCGACGTGATCCTCCCGGTCACCCAGTGGGCCGAGGAGACCGGCACGATGACCAACCTCGAGGGCCGGGTGATCCTGCGCAACAAGGCGATCGACCCGCCCGCAGGTGTGCGCAGCGACCTCGACGTCATTGCCGGTCTGGCCGAGCGGCTCGACTCGCCGGTCAAGTTCGTGACCGACCCCGTCGAGATCTTCGACGAGCTCGGCCGGGCGTCCGAGGGCGGTCCCGCGGACTACAGCGGCATCACCTACGAACGGATCATCGCGGAGCACGGGGTGTTCTGGGGCCAGGAGTCGATGTTCGTCGAGCGCTTCGCGCACGCCGATGGGCTCGCCCGGTTCCTGTCGGTCACCCATCGGGGCCCGGCGGAGGAGCCCGACGACGACTTCCCGGTCCACCTGACCACCGGCCGGGTGCTCGCGCAGTACCAGTCCGGCGCCCAGACGCGTCGGATCAAGGAGCTTGGCGACACCGGGCCCTTCGTCGAGATTCACCCGATGCTGGCGTCCCGGTTGGGTGTGACGGACGGCGAGGACGTGATCCTCGCGACGCGGCGTGGCGAGATGACCGCGCCGGCGAGGGTCACCACCACGATCCGGCCCGACACCGTGTTCGTCCCGTTCCACTGGGTCGGTGCCAACCAGCTCACCAACGATGCCCTCGACCCGGCCTCACGGATGCCGGAGTTCAAGGTCTGTGCAGCGAGGGTGACGGCCGCATGACCCGCACGGTGATCGTCGGCAACGGTATGGCCGCGACGAGGTTGGTGGAGGAACTCGTCTCCCAGGGGTACGACGGTGAGCTCACCGTGATCGGTGAGGAGCGGCACCCGGCGTACAACCGGATCCTGTTGTCGGCGGTGCTCGAGGGCACCCACCCGATGAGTGAGCTCACCCTGCGGCCCGAGGACTTCTACGAGAAGCACGGCGTCAAGGTCATCACGGGCATGCGGGTCGCGAACATCGACCGCGAGGCGCAGCACGTCGTCATGGACGACCATCGCGAGCTGCCCTACGACAACCTGGTGCTTGCCACCGGCAGCATCCCGACACTTCCCCCGATCCGCGGGCTGGTCGGCATGGACGGCGCGCTGCACCCGAAGGTGCACGCGTTCCGCAGCATGGCGGACTGCCTGCGCCTCAGTGGTGCGGTCCCTGGCGCCAAGCGTGCCGTCGTCGTGGGTGCCGGTCTGCTCGGTCTCCAGGTCGCCCGGGCGCTCTCCATCCGCGGGCTGCAGGTCGAGCTGGTCGAGGGCACCGACCACGTGCTCTCGCACAACGTCGGCTACCAGGCCGGCGTGGTGCTCCAGCGCTCGCTCAAGACGCTCGGCACCGAGGTCTACACCGGGGCTCGCGCCATCCGCCTCACCGACGACGGGCTCCGCCTCGACAACGGATTCACCCTCGACACCGACCTGATCGTGCTCACCGCAGGTGGCCGTCCGTCGACCGCGCTGGCCAAGCGGGCCGGTCTCATGGTCCGGCGCGGGGTGGTCGTCGACAGCCACCTGCGCACGGTGCTGGACGAGAACATCTACGCGATCGGCGACTGCGCCGAGCACCGCAGCCGGACGACCGGCTTCGTGCCCCCGGCCTGGGAACAGGCAGGCGTCCTGGCGCGAGGCCTGACCGGGCAGGACGCGGAGTACGACGGTTCGCGGATCGTTGCGCGCCTGCGCGCGACCGGCCTCGACGTAGCGGTGATGGGCGACCCCGAGCACACGGAGGGCGAGACGGTCGAGCTGGCCAACCCCGTGAAGGGCTCCTACCGCAAGATCGTCGTGCGTGACGGCGTACTCGAAGCTGCCGTGCTGATCGGCGACCTGTCGCGCGTCGGCCTACTCACGCAGCTCTACGACCGTCGCACGGTGCTGAGTCCGGATGAGCCCGGCTGGCTGCTCCTGGGCGATCGGCCGGAGGGTGAGAGCACGACCGCGCTGCCCGACGATGCCGAGGTCTGCGCGTGCGCCGGTGTGACCGCGGGTTCGATCCGTGCGTGTGCGGACTTGGAAACAGTGGTCTCCTCGACGCGCGCGACGACGGGGTGCGGAAGCTGCAAGAGCACGGTCTGTGCGCTGCTCGACGCCTTGGCTCCTGCACGCTGAACCTGAGCCGGGGTAAACGCGTGACGCGGCTCACGTAGGTCGGTGAGCAACGGTTTTCCTCCCGGAAACAAACGGAAACATAGCGCGCAACGTCGAGTTCCTACCTTGGTCTCATGACGCACCATCGCCTCAAGCTCATCGT
>DATILB010000486.1:0-12631 GCA_035477015.1 Nocardioidaceae bacterium
GACGCACTTCGATGTCTGGAACCACCACAAGCGGCGGTACACCCGCAAGCGCGCGGTGGCCGCCGTCGAGGACAGCGGGCTCGTCGTTCGACGGGCCACGCATGCGTTCGCAGCGACGTTTCCGTTCTTTGCAGCGTCCCGACTCCGGGATCGAATGGCGGAACGGAACCGTGAGGCGAAACCCTTGGCGCCTGACGAGGTCCCGCCGCTGCCGGAGGTTTCGGCGAGGGTGGACCGGTTTCTCACCTCACTCGCCCAGCGTGACGCGAAGTGGCTCGCCAACGGGAGAGACCTACCCTTCGGATCCAGTGTGCTCGTTGCCGCCGAGAAGCCCACGAAGCGCTAGTTGCCGTATTAGGCTCGCGAGACGTGAGCCAGACGCACCAGATCTCCGTCGTTGTCCCGATCTATCGGGCTGGCTCGACGCTGCCCTCACTCTTCGAGGAGATCGCTCGGTTTCACGACGAGTTCCTCACGGACGGCGGACACAGGGCACGCGTCGCAGAGCTCATCCTCGTTCACGACAACGGGCCCGACGACTCCGACGAGATCATCCGCAAGCTCGCTGCCGAGCATGACTGGGTCCGCCCGGTGTGGCTCAGCCGCAACTTCGGGCAGCACGCGGCCACCTTGGCGGGGATGGCGTCGAGCGGCGGCGACTGGATCGTCACGATGGACGAGGACGGGCAGCACGACCCGGCCTACCTCGCACTCATGCTGGACACTGCGATGTCCGCTCGGGCCACGGTCGTCTACGCACAACCGACGAACCGGCCGCCTCACGGATTCATCCGCAACACCGCATCCCGGGGTGCGAAGCGGTTCGTCGACTACCTCACCAAGGGGAACGAAGCGGGCCTGTACCACAGCTATCGGCTGGTGCTGGGTGAGCTGGGCCGCAGCCTCGCGGCGTACGCCGGAGCCGGTGTCTACCTTGACGTGGCTCTGGGCTGGGTGGCGGACGAGGTCGCGACCTGCCCCGTGCAGATGCGCCAGGAGGGTGACCGTCCATCCGGTTACGGCACTCGCACGCTCCTCTCGCACTTCTGGCGCATGGTCCTGACGAGCGGCACCGGCTTGCTGAGGTTCGTGAGCCTTGCCGGAGTGACCATGGCGGTCGTGGGTTTCGTCGTGGCGCTCGGCCTCGGAGTCTTCCGGCTGTTCGGTGGCGTGGATGTCGCGGGTTGGACATCCGTCATGGTCGTCATGCTGATCGGAGTGGGCGCGATGCTCTTCTCCCTCGGCATCGTGGCCGAGTACGTCGGCGTGGCCGTCAACATGGCGATGGGCAAGCCGCTCTATCTCGTGACCGCTGACAAGTCCACCGGCCCGCTCAGCTACCCGCCCGAGCCGAGACCGTGACAAGCACCTGGGTCGTCGGCTCCGGCGGCCTGCTCGGCCGGCACGTGGTGCGCTCCCTCCGTGCGAGGGGAGACGCGGTGCTGACCCGCGAGATCCCTTGGTACGACGAGGAGCAGTCCGGTCCCGCGTTGGACCAAGGCGTGGCGGCGCTGGGCGCAGCGGCAGGAGCCGATCCCTGGGCCGTCGCCTGGTGTGCGGGGGCGGGCATCGTGGCGACGCCGCGGGAGCACCTCGAAGCCGAGGTGCGCATCTTCGAGGCGTTCCTGCAGCGACTCGAGACCCTTGGCTCGATGGGCTCGCTCTTCCTGGCCTCCTCTGCCGGCGGGGTCTACGCCGGATCAGTCGCGAGCCCGCCGTTCACCGAGGACTCGCCGACGGCTGCCCTCGCGCCGTACGGCGAGGCGAAGCTGGCCATGGAGGCGCTGGCGTCCGCGTACGCGCAGAGGTCCGGCGCAAGGGTGTTCATCGGCCGCATCTCCAACCTCTACGGCCCAGGGCAGAACCTCAGCAAGCCGCAGGGCCTGGTGTCGCTGCTGTGCCAGGCCCAGATCAGTCGGCAACCTGTGGGCGTCTATGTCTCCATGGACACGCTTCGCGACTACCTGTACGTCGAGGACGCTGCAGCCATGGTCGTCGCGGGCCTGCAGCAGCTCGCACAGGGAGAACCGGGCGTCGTGGTCAAGATCCTCGCGTCCGGACGCGGTACGTCGATCGCGGCGCTCGTCGGCGAGGCGACCAAGGTCTTCCGTCGCAAGCCACCGATCGTGTTCCGCGTGTCCGCGACATCAGCGGTGCAGGTACGCGACCTGCGGGTCTCCTCGCTGGTCTGGCCCGAGCTTGACCGCCTGGCCAGGACCCCTCTTCCGGTGGGTCTCGCGGCCACGGGCCAGAGCATCAAGCGGGCGATGGCCTCAGTTAGGGTCTGACGCATGAGGTACCTGGTCACCGGCGGCGCCGGCTTCATCGGCAGCCACTACGTCCGCACCCTGCTCGGCGACGCCTGGGGCCTCACCGCACCGACGAAGCTCACGGTGCTGGACAAGCTGACCTATGCGGGCAACCTGGCGAACCTCGACCCGGTCCGCGACGACGCCCGCCTGCACTTCGTCGAGGGGGACATTCTCGACCCGCGACTGGTCGACCAGCTGATGGCCGACGCTGACGTGGTCGTGCACTTCGCGGCGGAGTCGCACGTGGACCGCTCGATCCTGGGCGCGGCCGACTTCGTGATGACCAACGTCGTCGGCACCCAGACGCTCCTGGACTCCGCGCTGCGTATCGGCGTCGAGAAGTTCGTGCACGTCTCCACCGACGAGGTCTACGGCTCCATCGCGGAGGGCAGCTGGGACGAGCTCCGTCCGCTCGAGCCGAACTCGCCGTACTCCGCGAGCAAGGCGTCGAGCGACCTCCTCGCCCGTGCGTACTACCGCACCCACAAGCTGCCGGTCTGCATCACGCGCTGCTCCAACAACTACGGGCCGTACCAGTTCCCTGAGAAGGTCATCCCGCTGTTCGTCACCAACCTGATGGACGGCGGCACGGTCCCGCTCTACGGCGAGGGCGCCAACATCCGTGACTGGCTGCACGTCGACGACCACTGCCGCGGCATCCACCTCGTGGCCGAGGGTGGGCGCCCTGGTGAGATCTACAACATCGGCGGTGGCACCGAGATGACCAACAAGGAGCTGACCGGGCTCCTGCTCGAGGCCTGCGGCGCCGACTGGAGCAGCGTGGTCAAGGTCGAGGACCGCAAGGGGCACGACCTGCGCTACTCCGTCGACATCAGCAAGATCACTGCGGAGCTCGGCTACAAGCCGCAGGTTGCGTTCGACTCAGGGCTGGCCGACACCGTGAAGTGGTACGCCGACCACCGCAGCTGGTGGGAGCCGCTCAAGCACCGCGCCGGTCTCCACTAGTCCAACTTGCCGAGCGCGTCTTCGGTCGAGGCGGCGTCCACGCACTCGCAAGCGAGCGAGAGCGCCGCGTGCCTCTCGCCGCGCTGCCGGCGTCTTAGCGCCACAACGTGTGCCAGGCGACTCCCAGTTCGGCGAACATCTCGCGCAGCAGTGGCAACCCGATCCCGACGACCGTGTGCGGGTCGCCCTCGATGCCGGTGACGTAGGCACCGCCGAGGCCGTCGATGGTGAACGCCCCGGCGACGTTGAGCGGCTCGCCGGTGGCGACGTACGCGTCGATCTCGTCGTCAGAGAGCTCGGCGAAGCGCACGAAGGTCTGCGCGGAGCGGGCGACGGTGCGGCCGTCACTGGTGTCGATCACGCAGTGGCCGGTGTGCAGAACGCCGGACGACCCGCGCATCGACCGCCAGCGCTCGACCGCGACGGCGGCGGTCGCGGGCTTCCCGTGGATGACGCCCGCGAACTCGAGGACCGAGTCGCACCCGATGACGAAGGCGTCGTCGAAGGCAGGAGCGACGGCCTCGGCCTTGAGTCGGGCGAGCGCGACCGAGAGTACGGCGGGGTCCGGGTCGTCCACGATCGACTCGTCGACGCCCGACACCACCACCTCGGGATCGAGACCGGCGCTGCGCAGCGTGGCCAGTCGCGCGGGGGACTGGCTGGCGAGGACGACCCTCATAGCCGCTTGAGTGCGGCGGTCAGCGGGTCGAGCCCAATGGAGCCGAGGTTGAGCGCAGCCGTGTGGAACTCCTTGAGGTCGAAGTCCGCACCATTCCGAGCCTTGGCGTCCTCGCGAGCCTGGAGCCACATCCGCTCTCCGACCTTGTACGCCGGAGCCTGGCCCGGCCAGCCGAGGTAGCGGTTCACCTCGAAGCGGAGCTCGGCATCGCTGACTCGTGTGCGTGCCCGCATGAACGCGTAGCCGAGCTCGGGGATCCACCGCTTTCCGGGGTAGAAGCCCCAGGGGTTGTCGGCGGGGATCTCGAGCTCGAGGTGCATGCCGATGTCGACGATGACGCGCGCGGCGCGGAAGGCCTGCGCGTCGAGCTGACCGAGCTTGTTGCCGGGGTCGTCGAGGTACCCCAGCTCGTCCATCAGCCGCTCGGCGTACAGCGCCCAGCCCTCACCGCTCCCTGAGACCCAGCACATCCGGCGCAGGAACTTGTTAAGCAGGTCGTGCCGGAGGGCGGTCTGGCCGACCTGCAGGTGATGACCAGGGACGCCCTCGTGGTAGACCGTGGTGACCTCGCGCCAGGTCGAGAACGTGGTGTTCTCCTCGGGCACCGCCCACCACATCCGTCCGGGGCGGGAGAAGTCCTCGCTAGGACCGGTGTAGTAGACACCGCCGTCGGTCGTGGGAGCGATCATGCACTCGATGCGGCGCATCGGCTCCGGGATGTCGAAGTGCACGTCCGTCAGGTCGCGGATGGAATCGTCGGCGAGCTGCTGCATCCAGTCGCGGAACGCCTCCTTGCTGGGCAGGTTGCGCAGCGGGTCGGCGTCGAGAGCGGCAACTGCGTCGTCGATCGTGCCTCCCGGCACGATCTTGTCGGCAACTCGGGCCATCTCGTCCTCGATGCGCTTGAGCTCCTCCCAGCCCCAGGCGTAGGTCTCGTCGAGGTCGATCTCCGCACCCAGGAAGTAGCGGGACTCGAGGCCGTAGTTCTCGCGGCCGACGGCATCGTTCGGCTCGGCCATGGGAGCGAGCTCGTCGGCGAGGAAGGTCGCAGCGTCCGCGAACGCTGCCGTCGCTCCATCCGCATGCTGGCGCAGCTGAGCCTTGAGCGACCCGTCAGGGGCACCGTCGACGAGGCTGGTGAAGACACTCGGGTTCGACCCCTCCTGCCCGGTCCAGGTGCGCACCTGTGCCGCGATCTCGACGATCTGTCGGGCCGGCGAGACGTTGCCGCGTGCTGCCTCGTCGAGCAGGGTCCGGCGGAAACCGTCGAGCGCTTCGGGGACCGCAGCCAGCCGCTGGTCGATGTGCGCCCAGCCCTCCTCGGTGGAGGTGTCCATCAGGTCGAAGACGCCGCGCACGGAGTGCAGCGGGCTCGAGATCACCGAGATCTGGTAGCGCGGCAACCGTGCGTCGTAGCGCTCGAGATACAGGCCGGCACGCTCGAGGAAGGCTTCCTTGGCTTCCCGTTCGCGCTCGTCGACCGGATCCGCCGCGGCGATGGCGGCGTGGGCGCGACGTACGAGCTCCTCTTGCGCGTCGTAGCCGTCGGGCGAGAGGTCCCTCAGTCGGTCCTCGTGGCCTGGCACGCCCATGCTCGTGGCGGACATGGGGTCAAGTGCGGCGTACTCGTCGACGAAGGCGTCAGAGAGGGCATCAACACGGCGAACGTCATCGGTCACCCCCCGAACACTAGTCAGCGAGGCAGAGCGCTGGAGCGCCAGCCTCCGGGGCCGTGGGGGTACGACGCGCGCACCTTGCGGTGGTTCGCTGCCCACTCCGACTTCTGGGCAGGAGCCTCCGCAGCGCCACCGGCCGATGCGGCCTGGAGGACCGCCACGACCGCGGCGACCTCTTCCGGTGTCGCGTCGCCCTTGATGACGACCAGCGGGGTGCTCACAGCGGGATGTTCCCGTGCTTCTTCGGCGGCAGCGTGCCCCGCTTGGACTTCAGCAGCCGCAAGGCGCGGACGATCTCGGCGCGGGTCTCATGCGGCAGGATCACCGCGTCGATGTAGCCGCGCTCGGCGGCGATGTACGGGTTGGCCAGCGTGGTTTCGTACTCGTCGATCAGCTCGGCACGCTTCGCTTCGACGTCGCCGCCGGCGTCCTCGACGGCCTTGAGCGTCTTGCGGTGCACGATGTTCGCCGCTCCCTGCGCACCCATGACCGCGATCTGCGCGGTCGGCCAAGCGAGGTTGATGTCGGCGCCGAGGTGCTTGGACCCCATCACGTCGTACGCGCCGCCGTAGGCCTTGCGGGTGATCAGCGTGACCAGCGGGACGGTGGCCTCGGCGTAGGCGTAGATCAGCTTGGCGCCGCGCCGGATGATGCCGTTCCACTCCTGGTCGGTGCCGGGGAGGAAGCCGGGGACGTCGACGAACGTGACGACGGGGATGTTGAAGGCGTCGCAGGTGCGCACGAAGCGCGCAGCCTTCTCTGACGCGTCGATGTCGAGCGTGCCGGCGAACTGCATCGGCTGGTTGGCGACGACTCCGACCGGACGACCTTCGACGCGGCCGTAGCCGATGATGATGTTCGGAGCGAACATCGGCTGGACCTCGAGGAACTCCTCGTCGTCGAGCACGGCCGTGATCACGTTGTGCATGTCGTACGGCTGGTTCGGGCTGTCCGGGATGATCGTGTCGAGCGACCGGTCCAGGTCGGTGACCTCGAGGTCCGCAACCTCGTCGTACGCCGGCGGCTCGTCAAGGTTGTTCGACGGGAGGTAGGACAGCAGCGCCTTGACGTACTCGATCGCGTCGTCCTCGTCGGCCGCCATGTAGTGCGCGTTGCCGGACTTCGTGTTGTGCGTGCGCGCGCCGCCGAGCTCCTCCATCGTGACGTCCTCACCGGTGACCGTCTTGATGACGTCGGGACCGGTGATGAACATGCCCGAGGTGCCGTCGACCATGATCGTGAAGTCGGTGACGGCGGGCGAGTAGACGTGGCCGCCGGCGCAGTTGCCCATGATCAGGCTGATCTGCGGGATGACGCCGCTGGAGTGCACGTTGCGCTTGAAGATCTCGCCGTAGAGGCCGAGCGAGACGACACCCTCCTGGATGCGCGCGCCGGCGCCTTCGTTGATGCCGACCATGGGCGACCCGGTCTTGAGGGCGAGGTCCATGATCTTGACGATCTTCTCGCCGTACACCTCACCGAGGGAGCCGCCGAAGATCGTGAAGTCCTGGGAGAACACGCAGACCTGACGTCCGTCGACCGTGCCGTATCCGGTGATGACGCCGTCGCCGTACGGCCGGGTCTTCTCGAGACCGAACGCCGTCGACCGGTGCCGGGCCAGCTCGTCCATCTCCACGAAGGAGCCCTCGTCGAAGAGCGACTCGATGCGCTCGCGGGCGGTCTTCTTGCCCTTCGCGTGCTGCTTCTCCACAGCCGCCTCCGACGCCGCGTGCACGGCGTCGTACAACCGCTGCTCGAGGTCGGCGATCTTGCCTGCGGTGGTGTGGATGTCGATGCCCGGGGTGGGCTCAACTGCTTCGCTCACGGGGGTACTCGCTTCCTGGTCAGCCGTCCGCCAATGTAGTGCCTGTGACCGCCCCAGAGCCCCGCCGACCACCCCTCGACCGCTCCGCTGTTGCCGATGTCACTGGCTACTGGCGAGTAGACGTCCTGCAGGAGACCGCGTCGACCAATGTCGACCTTGCGGGCCGTGCGCGAGCAGGGGAACCGGCCGGCCTGGTGCTGGTCGCCGAGCACCAGACATCGGGGCGCGGACGGCTCGACCGCACCTGGGAGGCGCCTGCGAGAGCCGGCCTCACCTTCTCGGTGCTGCTGCGCCCGGCAGCCGAGGCAGAGCAGTGGCCTTGGCTGCCGTTGGTCGCCGGCTTGGCAACGCTGCGCGGCGTACGACGTGCGTCGGGCCTGCCTGGCGTCGCCCTCAAGTGGCCCAACGACGTGCTGCTAGGAGGGGCCAAGGTCGCGGGGATCCTGCTGGAGCGAGTGGAGACCGACGAAGGCGCAGCGGCGATCGCCGGCATCGGCATCAACGTCTCCACGACGCCCGACGAGCTGCCCGTACCCACCGCGACGTCGCTTGCCATCGCGGGTGCGGAAGTCGATCGCGCAGTGCTTCTGACGGCAGTCCTCGCCGAGCTGCCAGGGCTGCTCGAGCTGTGGGAGCTGGGCACCGACGAGCTGCGGGCGGCGTACGTCGCGGAGTGCGACACCCTCGGTCAGGTTGTCGAGGTCAGCCTGCCGTCGGGGGAGACCCTGACCGGTCGCGCGGTGGGGATCGACGAGCAGGGCCGGCTCGACGTCGAGACCGCATCCGGGCGGACTGCCGTCGGCGCCGGTGACGTCGTCCACGTTCGGTGACGTGGAGCATGCCATCATCTGAGCGTGGCCATCTCGAAGAAGCTTCTCGGACCTGACGAGCACATCGTCGTGGCGACGCGCACGCACGTGAAGGCGCTGCTCGTCCCCGCCCTGATCCTGATCCTGACCGCCGGGCTGACTGGATTCCTGGTCGCGATCATCGATGTGAAGGCCGTCGACTGGGTGGTCATCGCGCTCGCCGTCGGCGTGTTCCTGGTGTTCGTGCTCGTGCCGTTCCTGCGCTGGCTGACGACGGAGTACACCGTCACCAACCGGCGGCTCATCACCCGCTCCGGCATCCTGACGCGCAAGGGACACGACATCCCGATCCCGCGGATCAGTGACGTGGCGAGTGACCGCGGCGTGATCGACCGGATGCTCGGCTGCGGGACGCTGATCCTCGCGGACGCGAGCGAGCAGAAGGTGCACCTGCACGACATCCCGCGCGTCGAGGAGGTCCAGCTGAAGATCGCGAACCTCCTGCACGGTGGCGTCCAGGACGAGCACGCGGACCCCCAGCTGAAGCGCCTCGACGACGGCACCTGATGCCCGACCGGCCGTCGTTCACCCTGGCCGACGCTGCCGCTCGCACCGGGATCCCTGAGGACGTCGTACGGCGGCTGTGGCGAGCCTTGGGCTTCGCGATCCCCGGTCCCGGCGAGGCAGCCTTCGATGCGCAGGACCTGGCCGCTCTGGAGCTGGTGCACGGGGACGGTTCGCTGGACGTCGACACCGAGGTTCGCCTCGCCCGTGCTGTGGGTCAGACGATGGCGCGGCTGGCTGACTGGCAGGTGAGCACCCTGTCGTCGCCGGGCCACTCCGACGTGCTGGGCGAGACCGCCGAACAGGTCCTGGTCTACGCGTGGCGCCGGCACCTGGATGCGGCCTCGAGCCGTGCCGCTGCGATGGCCGAGGACGACCTGCAGATGGTCACCAACACCGTCGGCTTCGTCGACATTGTGGCGTTCAGCGCGCTCTCCAACCAGCTCTCCGACGACCGGATCGGCGACCTCGTCGAGCTCTTCGAGACGCGGGCCGGCGACGTCGTGAGCAGCCTTGGAGGCCGGGTGATCAAGACGCTGGGTGACTCGGTCCTCTTCGTGGCGGAGAAGGCGCCCACGGGCATGGACATCGCGCACGGGATCATCGACGTGATCGGTGAGGACGCCCGCCTCCCCGACGTACGCCTCGGGATCGCCACGGGCCCGGTGATCCTGCGCTTCGGGGATGTCTTCGGGCCGCCCGTGAACCTGGCCGCGCGGCTCACCGCGATCGCCCGGCGCAACCGGGTGATCACGGATGAGTCGACGGCACGGCTGCTGCCGGAGCAGCGTTACGAGACCCGCGCTCTGACGGCTCGACCGGTGCGAGGCTTCGGGGTGCTGGAGCCGATCACGGTCCGACGGGTCTGACTCGACTGGTCCAGTGGTTCAAGCGGTCTGGTCAGTGACGCCCGGGTTACACCAGCGTGAATGGCCCCTATTTCTGGAACGGGCTACCGCGGGGTAGTCCGATCGGGTCAATCTTTGCTTTCGCCCTTACAGTGTCCGATTTGTCCGAATAACCTTTACGCATGCACAGTGTCCAGGGGGTGGAATTGGACCCTGCTGCCCGCAGGGTCTGGCGCGACGGGGCAGAGGTTCGACTCTCCAACAAAGAGTTCGATCTCGTCCATGCGCTCATCAGCAGGGCAGGTGACATCGTCACGCGTGAGGAACTCATGCGCGAGGTGTGGCACACGAATTTCTGGACGTCGGCGAAGACGATCGACGTCCATCTCGGGTGGGTGCGCAAGAAGTTGGGAGACGACACCCGTCGTCCTCATCTGATCACGACGATCCGCGGCCGCGGCCTGCGCTTTGAGATGCAGCCTCCGGCCTACGCTCTCGACCCGCCGGCGAAAGCCGGCTGAGCGGCTCAGTAGCCTTACGGCGTGCTCGACGGATATCCCGCGCTCGCCATCATCGGCGGCGGCCAGCTCGCCCGGATGATGGCGCAGTCGGCCGTCGGGCTCGGGCTGCCGTTGAGGCTGCTGGCCGAGGCGCCCGGAGTGAGCGCTGCCCAGGTCGTGGTCGACACGACCGTGGGTGACTACCGCTCGCTCGACGACCTGCGTGCGGTGGCGGAGGGTTGCGCCGTCGTCACGTTCGACCACGAGCACGTTCCGACCGAGCACCTCGAGGCACTGACCGCCGAGGGGCATGCCTGCCGCCCCGGACCTTCCGCACTGGTCAGCGCCCAGGACAAGGGCGTTATGCGCAGCACCCTCACGGCGCTTGGCGTCCCCTGCCCGCGCCACGCAGTGGTCGCCCACCGGGCCGACCTCGAGGCGTTTGCTTCGACCGTGGGCTACCCGTTCGTGCTCAAGACCACGCGCGGCGGGTACGACGGCAAGGGCGTGTGGGTCGTTTCCTCCGCCGACGAGGCCGAGAAGGTGCTGGCGGAGGCGACGCCCGCCGGCGTCGGCGTACTCGCTGAGGAGAAGGTCGACTTCGCCCGCGAGCTGTCCGCGCTGGTCGCGCGCTCGCCGTCCGGCCAGGTTGCGGCGTACCCCGTCGTGGAGTCGGTACAACGCGACGGCATCTGCTGGGAGGTCATCGCGCCGGCGCCCGACCTGCCAACGGAGCGTGCCCTCGAGGCTCAGCAGATCGCGATGACGGTCGCGAACGCTCTCGACGTCACCGGAATCCTCGCGGTCGAGCTCTTCGAGACGACCGACGGGCGGATCCTGGTCAACGAGCTGGCGATGCGGCCCCACAACACCGGCCACTGGACGATGGACGGGGCAGTGACGTCGCAGTTCGAGAACCACCTGCGTGCGGTCATGGACCTACCGCTTGGTGTCCCCGAGGCGCGCGCACCCTGGACGGTGATGGTCAACATCCTCGGCAGCCCGGACACTGAGCTTGGCGGCCGGTTGTACGACGGCTACCCCCACGTCTTCGCCCGCGACCCGCGGCTGAAGGTGCACCTGTACGGCAAGGACGTGAAGCCCGGTCGCAAGGTCGGCCACGTCAACGCGTACGGCGAAGACCTCGATGAGGTGCGCGAACGCGCACAACATGCGGCAGCATGGTTCCGAGGCGATCTAGGGGAGTACTCCGAGTGACTGTTGGCATCGTGATGGGTTCGGACTCCGACTGGCCGGTGATGAAGGCCGCAGCGGAGGCGCTCGATGAGTTCGGCGTGGCCTATGAGGCTGACGTCGTCTCCGCACACCGCATGCCCGAGGAGATGATCGCCTACGGCAAGGAGGCGGCCGGCCGCGGCCTGAAGGTGATCATCGCGGGCGCCGGCGGTGCCGCCCACCTGCCCGGCATGCTCGCTTCGGTGACGCCGCTGCCCGTCATCGGCGTCCCGGTCCCGCTGCGCTACCTCGACGGCATGGACTCCCTATTGTCGATCGTGCAGATGCCGGCCGGCGTGCCGGTCGCGACGGTCGGCGTGGGCAATGCCAAGAACGCCGGCCTGCTCGCCGTGCGCATCCTGGCTGCCTCCGACGAGGAGCTGCAGAAGAAGGTGCTGGCCTACCAGGCCGAGCTCGGCGAGGTCGCCAAGGAGAAGGGCAAGATCGTGCGCGGGGACGCCAAGAAGCAGGTCGGCTTCTAGGCCAACCCGTGCTCGTGTGCGAAGACCACGATCTGCACGCGGTCCCGTAGCTCGAGCTTGCGCAGGATGCTGCCGACGTGGGTCTTGACCGTCGACTCGCTGACGAAGATGGTCGCGGCGATCTCGGTGTTGGACAGCCCGCGCGCCACAGCGGAGAGGACCTCGCGCTCCTTGTCGGTGAGCTGGTCGAAGCCGCTGGGCAGCTGCCGGCGCTCGCGGAACTCGCCGGAGAGCAGAGTGGTGAGGTCGGCTGGTGCGAGGACCGCGTTGCCGGTGTGGACGGTGCGGATCGCGTCGGTGAGCATCGCCGGCGTCGCGTCCTTGAGAAGGAACCCACTGGCGCCGTAGCGGATCGCGGCGGCGGCCCGGTCGTCGAGGTTGAACGTCGTGAGGACGACCACCCGCAACGGCTTGGTACGCCGAGCAGCCCGCTCGGGCGAGAAGAGCACCCTCGTCGCTTCCACGCCGTCCATCTCGGGCATCCGGATGTCCATCAGGACCACGTCGGGCTCGAGCGCCTCAACCCGCTCCACGGCATCGCGACCGTTCTCCGCCTCGCCCACGACGGACAGGTCCGGCTGGGCGTTGACGATCACGGAGACGCCGGCCCGGAACAGCTCCTGGTCGTCGACGAGGAGAACGCTGATGGTCACCGGGCAAGCATGCCGTGTCGCAGGGGGAGCCACGCCGTCGCGGTGAACGTGCCGTCCTCAGACCGCACGTCGAGCCGGCCA
>DATILB010000487.1:0-20825 GCA_035477015.1 Nocardioidaceae bacterium
TGCCGAAGGGCCTCGACCTCGACGTCATCCTCGAGCGGGGTCGACCGTCCTGACCCTGTGGATGGCCGTTCGCGCGGACGCCGCTCAGCCGCAAGAGTCTCCGCATGCATCCGGTGGACGCGCTGACGCGGCTTGGTGGAGTGGCCGACCACAAGACCATGCTCCGTCTGACCAGTCGGCGACGCCTTAGGACCGCGCTTGTCCGAGGCGACGTCGTAAAGACGGGGCGTGGCGGGTACGCCCTCGTCACGGCTCAAGCGGGACTACGCGCCGCAATGCGCCTCAACGGCGTCGCCTCTCACGAGAACGCGGCGGTCTATCACGGCTGGGAGATCAAGCTCGAGCCGGAGCAGCCGCACGTGATCGTGCCTCGCCATCGCAAGGTAACGGAGGCGAGGAGGCGTGGCGTGCTCGTCTGGTACCGAGACCTGGCCGACCACGAACACGACGGGCTAGCGACCAGCAAGGAGCGCACCGTCATTGACTGCGCCAAGGATCTGCCGTTCGATCGCGCGCTCGCCGTGGCCGACTCGGCCCTTCGTCACAAGGACGTCGACCAGGATCGGCTGATCGAACTCGCGTTGGCCCTGCCCTCCACCGGACGTGCACGCGCTCTGCGTGTGGTCACCGCCGCCAGCGAGCTGGCAGCCAACCCCTTTGAGTCCGTGCTTCGCGCCATCGCTCTCGATGTGCCTGGCCTCGACGTGAAGCCACAGGTCGTGATCTCTGAGTTCAGCTACACCTGTCGGCCCGACTTGGTCGACAAGGCCCTACGCGTCGTGATCGAGGCCGACTCCTTCGAATTCCACAGCAGCCGAAAGGCTCTGAAGAAGGACATCGAGCGCTACACCAACTTGGTTGTGCGCGGCTGGAGAGTGGTGCGGTTCTCGTGGGAGCACGTGATGTTCGAGCCCGAGTACGTGCGGACTTGTCTGGTTGCTCTCGTCGAGGGGCCACAAGAACTGGCAACTGCGTCGGAAAACCGGCGAATCCCGGCCTGACCTAGAGAGTTGCCAGTCGCTGTGGCCGCCTAGCATCGGAGACATGGCCATCGAGCTCAACCACACGATCGTCCACGCCAGCGACAACAAGGTCTCGGCGACGTTCCTCGCCGACCTGTTCGACCGAGGTGAGCCGACTCCGTACGGCCCCTTCCTGCAGGTCAAGCTCGACAACCAGGTCGAGCTCGACTTCATGACGGTCGACCGGGTGCATCAACAGCACTATGCGTTCCTCGTCAGCGACGAGGAGTTCGACGCGATCCTCGGGCGGATCCAGGACAGGGGTCTGCCCTACTGGGCCGACCCGTCCCACACCAAGCCGCAGGAGATCAACCAAGGGGACGGCGGTCGCGGTGTCTACTGGGACGACCCGGACGGGCACATCCTGGAGATCATCACGGTGCCGTACGGCGGCTGGCCGTCCTGACTCAGCTGTCAGTGCACGGAGTCGTGATCCCGGCGACGAGGCCGTTGAACCAGTCCTCGATGTTGGTATAGCCGTTGCCGTCGACATCACCGCCGGCGTCCTCGATGGCCGGGTCGGTCCCATGAGCCAGCTCGAACTCGTCCGGCATGCCGTCCGAGTCGCCGTCTGCTGGGGGCGCCACCGCGGGCAGCTCGGGGTAGCCGCCCACCTCGGCCGGGTCGTCGATGAGTTTGCCCGTTCCGTTCACGACCTCCGCCACCAGTCGGGCGTCGACGTCGTCACGGCACGGGTACGACGCACCCGCCGAGTCGAGGACCTGGTCGTAGGCCGAAGCAGGCGACTGCGCAGGAATGGCGGGTGCCGCGAACGGCGTCGGGACTTGCACCGAGCTCGCAGCAGACGCCACCCTGGCCGGCTCGTCGCCAGCTGAGGTCCACCGCGAGTTGTCATCGCCATACCAGAGCCAGCTAGACCCGGTGCTGCCCTCGTAGACCGCGAACTCCGGCCGCTCCGACTCTGAGTCCGGTCCGGGCTTGTAGTAGTTGCCCACCCAGTTGACCCGCGCCTCGCCATTGCTCGACGAGATCAGCGTGACCCCGTCCCCCGAACCGTCGCCGTAGTTGTAGATGACGTTGTTCCGGATATCGGCCACATCGACGCCGGACACCTGGGGGTTACGGTCCATGTTGGAGACGAACAGGTTGTGGTGCAGGCTGACGTCCTCCGCATCCGAGCCACCGATCAGGGCGCCCTTGGAGTGCTCGCCGTCGGGGTGCGTCGAGTTCGACAGCGCCTCCGCGATGATCGAGTTGCTGATCGTGATGCGCCGGCTTTCATCGTAGGTGTTGAGGTTCTCGTCGACGGCCCACGAGATCGACGTGTGGTCGATGACCACGTCGGTCGCACCCGACTTGTAGATCGTCAGGCCGTCGTGGCTGTCGTCGGCGCACGGCGTCGGTCCAGGACGGAAACGCAAATAGCGGACGATCACGTTGCTCGTCGAGATCTGCATCGTCCCGGCATCGGCGCACGGTGACGCAGCCGGGTCCATGCGCAGCGTGATGCCACCACCGGGCGCCGTCTGGCCGGCAATGGTGAGGTACGGATACGTGACGTCGATTCGCGACTTGAGCGAGATCGTGCCCGACACCTTGAATACCACCGTCCGCGGACCGCTGGCGGTGACGGCGGCCCTCAGGCTGCCAGGGCCGGCGTCGTCGAGATTGGTGACGAGGAGTACGGCGCCGCCACGGCCACCCGCGGTCTGGGTACCGAAACCTGCAGCACCCGGGAACGCGAGCAACGTGTCCCCGGTCGGCGCAGGTGGCGTAGTCGGCGCGGGCGGCGCGGTCTCGGCTGAGCCAAGGCAGCCGGAGAGGAGGGCCGCGCCGGCAGCGAGAGCCATGGCAGGCACGCCCCATGCACCCGGTGGTCCAAGACTGCGTGTCCGCTTTCGCACGAGACGAATCTAGACCGGTTTCTGGTCAGGGGTGACCGAGCCGGGTGAGCCCGCTGGCTGCACCCGGCTCGATCGAGGTGACTAGCTGTAGGTGCAGACGACCTGCTGGCCGACGTACGGCTGTTCGACGTACGGGCACACCAGCTTCACCGGGGGCGGCGGAGTCGGCGTGGGGGTCGGCGTCGGAGTCGGCGTGGGGGTCGGGGTCGGAGTCGGAGTCGGAGTCGGGGTCGGAGTCGGAGTCGGAGTCGGGGTCGGCGTCGGAGTCGGGGACGGCGTCGGGTTCGGCGTGGTCGTCGTTCCCGCTACGAGACCGTTGAACCAGTCCTCGATGTTGGTGTACCCGTTGCCGTCCACGTCGCCGCTGGCGTCCTTGACGGTCCGGTTGGTTCCGTGGGCCACCTCGAAGTCGTCCGGCATGCCGTCCGAGTCGGTGTCGGTGGGGGCGGGCGCGGTCGGCAGTACCGGGTAGCCGCCCACCTGCGACGGGTCGTCGATGAGCTTGCCGGTGCCGTTCCTGACCTCCGACACCAGGCGAGCGTCGACGGCGTCACGGTGGGGGTAGGACGCTCCCGCTGTAGCCAGCACCTGGGCGTAGGCCACGGCGGCCGACTGGGTCGGCACCGGAGGCACGATGAATGGCGTGGTGACGCGCGAAGCGGTCGCGCCGGAGTTCACCCGGGCGGGCTGTTCGCCGCCGGCGGTCCAGCGCGCGTTCGCGTCGCCGTACCACTTCCAGGTCGCGCCGGTGCTGCCCGAGTAGACCGCGTACTCCGCCCTGGTCGGGTCTGAGCTCGGCCCTGGCTTGTAGTAGTTGCCGACCCAGTTGACCCTCGGCTCGCCCTTGCTCGAGGAGATCAGGGTGACGCCGGAGCCCGAGCCCTTGCCGTAGTTGTAGATGACGTTGTTGCGAATGTCGGCCACGGACAGGCCGGAGATCTGCGCGTTGCGGTCCTTGTTCGAGACGAACAGGTTGTGGTGCAGGCTGACGTCGTTCGCGCCATAGCCTCCGAACAGCGCGCCCTTGGAGTGCTCGCCGTCGGGGTGCGTCGAGTTCGACAACCCCTCGGAGATGATCGAGTTGCTGATCGTGATGCGCTGGCTCGCGTCGTAGGTGTTGACGTTCTCGTCGACGGCCCAGGAGACGGATGCGTGGTCCACGACGACGTCCTTCGCACCGGCCTTGTAGATCGTGAGGCCGTCGTGGCTGTCGTCGGCGCACGGGGTAGGCCCGGGACGGAAGCGCAGGTAACGCACGATCACGTCGTTCGTGTAGATCATCATCGTGCCCTTGTCGACGCACGGCGACGCGGCTGGGTCCATGCGCAAGGTGATGCCGCCACCTGGCGCCGTCTGGCCGGCGATGGTGATGTAGGGGTTCGACACGTCGATCCGCGTCTTGAGGCTGATCGTGCCCGACACCTTGAACACCACGGTCCGTGGGCCGCTGGCGGTGACGGCTGCCCGCAGGCTGCCGGGGCCGGAGTCGTTGAGGTTCGTGACGAGGAGTACCGCACCGCCTCGGCCACCCGGGGTCTGCGTGCCGAAGCCGGCGGCGCCCGGGAAGGCGACCACTGTGCCAGCAGCCGCTGGCTGGACGGGCCCAAGGCCACCGTAGAGAAGCGCCGAAACCGTCAGCGTGATTGCCGTCGCGAGTACTCCCAATACACGCGGTCGGCGGGGGATACGAGCATGCTTGCCCATGCGAAGCCTCCGGGGGGTGAGGACTGAAGTGGGTGAATGCCGGTGGCCGCCCCCCGCAGAGCTACCGACCGAGGAGGGGGTGCACCCTCCTGAGGTGTTTTGTTGTGAGCGCCGCGAACGGCACCTCCACAGGACCCCGGCCTCCACGGAGTTGCCCTGTGAACGTGACTGATCTTCGGCTCCGAATAACGGTACTCGGCAAATCATGACTAGTTGGGCGAATGCCATAGCCAGGCCCAATGGGGCGAACCGGTCCAGACACTCACACCCCTCCGGGCCCCTCTGATGGGACCCGTCTCCCACGCTCGCCGGAGGGGGAGTACGCCCGTTGCCCGATGCCGCGCCCCCGCCGACAGCGTTTCCTGGGATCAGGAAACGAGGGGAGTCAAGTGCCGAAGCTCGCGGTGGGACTGCTTGCCATGATCGCGGCGCAGGTCGCCTTCATCCCTCCCGCGAGCGCGGCACCCGTGTCGGTGACGCCGACGGTGGTGGCGGTGCGGGACACCTCTGCGTGGTCGCCAACCAGTCCTGACCCGTCGGGCATCGTGTATCTACCGGGCTCTGATCGGTTCCTGATCGGTGACGGCGAGGTGGAGGAGATGCCGCTGTATGCGGGCGTGAACCTGTACACGTCGACGCGGCAGGGCGCACTGGTGGGCACGGGCACGACCTTGCCGTGGTCGAACGAACCGACGGGTGTGGCGTTCGATCCGGCGACGGGAAGGGGCTTCTTCACGGATGACGACAAGAAGACGTTGTTCGTGATCGCCGGCGCCGGAGCCGACGGTCAGTTCGGGACTGCCGACGACGGGCCTCGTACGTCGTTCAAGGTGCCACCGTTCGGTCACATCGACGCCGAGGACGCGGCGTTCGACACGCTCCGGGGGGAGCTGTTGTTCGTCGACGGCCTGTTCATGAAGATGTTCCGGCTCAACAAGGGCCCAGACGGTGTCTTCAACGGCGTTGCCCCCGAGGGTGACGACATCGCCACGGAGTTCGAGCTGGCCCAGCTGGGGGCCATCGACCCGGAGGGCATCGCCTACGACGGCGCCCGCGACACGGTGCTGGTCGTCGACGGCGACACGGACACGATCTACGAGCTGGACCCGAACGGGTCGCTCATCACCACGATGAACATCCTCGGCGCCGGGATCATCAAGGCTGCCGGGATCGCGATCGCTCCGGCGAGCGACGGCTCGGGCAAGCGGAACTACTACGTCGTCGACCGGGGCCTGGACAACAACAGTCACCCCGAGGAGAACGACGGCCGCATCCTGGAGCTGAGCGTCACTCTCCCCTCGATCAACAACCGGCCCCCTGCGGTGTACGCCGGTCCGGACCAGATGCTCGACCGGAACCAGACGGCCGTGCTGCGAGGGACCGCGACCGACGACGGCAAGCCCAAACCCCTGTCCTACCAGTGGTCCAAGGTGTCCGGGCCGGGCAACGTGAGCTTCTCCAGTGCCAAAGCCGTGGCCACGAACGCGACGTTCTCGCTGGCGGGCAGCTACGTGCTGCGGTTCCAGGGTGACGACACCAAGCTCAGCGACATCGACGACCTGGTGGTCAACGTCTTCGAGCCCGGCGCAGCGCGCACCGTGCAGATCCCGGTCGCGTCCAGCTCCGACGACGCCTTGGAGGGCGGCGGCGCCAATGGCAACTTCGTCGACACCGGCAGCGCCGACGTTGAGCTCGGGCACAACGGGATCGGGGCACCCCCGCCCCAGATGCTCGCGGGCCTGAGGTTCGTCAACGTCCCCGCACCCCAGGGCAGCACGATCCTGAGCGCGTCGATCCAGTTCCAGGTCGACGAGGCCGGCAGCGAGCCTGCGTCCTACACGATCCGCGGCGAGGCCCGCGACCACGCGTCGACGTACGTCTCAAGTGCCGGGAGCATCTCCTCACGCACGTCGACCGGCGCGACGGTCGCCTGGGCACCCCCGGCGTGGACGCTCATCGGTGAGGCGGGACCCAACCAGCAGACGCCCGACCTCAAGGCCATCGTGCAGGAGATCGTGAACCGGCCCGGCTGGCTGAACGGCAACGCCATGGCGTTCATGATCGACGGCACCGGCCGGCGCACCGCCGAGGCCAAAGACGGTCTGGGTGGCGCCCGCCTGGTCTTGACGTACCTACGAGGTGCGAACCGTGCGCCTTACGTGAACGCCGGACCTGACCGGGCGATCGAGCTGCCGACGAGCACGCTCAGCCTCGACGGCACAGTCGTGGATGACGGCCAGCCCAACACTGTCGCTACCGCTGCCTGGACGAAGGTCGCGGGGCCGGGCACGGTCACCTTCAGCGCAGCGACCTCGCCCGACACCAACGCGACCTTCTCGGCGGCCGGCACCTACGTGCTGCGTCTGACCAGCAGCGACGGGGCTCTCGCCACCAGCGACGAGGTAACCGTGGTCGTCTACGCCACCGGCGCCAGCCCAACCACGGCCACGTTCGCGCTCGCGGCTGCCTCCGACGACGCGATGGAAGGCGGCGGCGCCACCGGCAAGTTCGTCGACCTCGGCAGCCTGGACATCGAGCTCGGCAACAACGGCGCCACCACACCGGTGACCATGCTCACCGGGCTCCGGTTCGCGGGCGTGGGTGTGCCTCAGGGCAGCGTGATCCTAGGTGCCCGCATCCAGTTCCAGGTCGACGAGGTCGGCACGAACGCGGCGACGTTCGCCATCCGCGGCGAGGCCAGCGCGAACGCCGCGAGCTACGCCGCCGTCGCCGGGAACATCTCTGCGCGACCCACGACGGCAGCATCGGTCGGCTGGTCACCACCCGCCTGGACGAGCCTCGGCGGCCGAGGCCCCGACCAGCAGACCTCCGACGTGAAGACCATCGTCCAGGAGATCGTCAGCCAGCGGGGCTGGATCGCCGGCAACGCCATGGCGTTCATGATCGACGGCACCGGACGGCGCACCGCGGAGGCGTTCGAGAGCGGAGCGGCCCTCGCAGCAACGCTCGTGCTCGAGTACCGTCGCGGCGCCAACACCGCGCCTGTGGTCAACGCCGGTCCCGACCAGGTCATCCAGCCGTCCTCAGCCGCAACGCTGGACGGCAGTGTCGGCGACGACGGCCAGCCCAGCGCGACCCCGACGACGACCTGGAGCAAGGTCGCCGGCCCCGGCACCGTCACGTTCGGCAACGCTGCGGCGGTCGACACCACAGCAACCTTCTCCACCTGGGGCACGTACACCCTGCGCCTGACCGCCCACGACGGCGCACTCAGCGACTTCGACGAGATCTCCGTCCAGGTCGACCGAGGGGAGTCCGGACCCACCGTCAACGCCGGACCCGACCAGGGCATCAGCCTGCCCGCGAACGCGGCGCTGGACGGCACGGTGATCGACTCGGGCCACACCACGACTGGCAACCCACTCGACCCCGTCACCACGGCCTGGAGCATGCTCTCGGGTCCAGGCACCGTCACGTTCGCCGACTCGACAGCCGCGGACACGACCGCGACGTTCTCCACCAACGGCACCTACGTCCTCCGCCTCACCGCCACCAACGCCCTTGGCCTGCCTGGCAGCGACGACGTCATCGTGACCGTGAGCCCGCCCCCACGCTCACCCGCGGTGAGCGCCGGCCCCGACCGGAACGTGAAGATCAAGGCCGGAGCCAACCTCGACGGAACGCTCACCGACGCGGGCCTCCCTGCAGCCACGTTGCAGTGGTCCAAGGTCTCCGGCCCGGGCACCGTCACCTTCCAGAACCCGACGAGCATCGACACGAAGGCCAGCTTCTCGGCAGTGGGCACCTACACCCTCAGGCTGACCGCCAGCAACGGCTTCTTCACCGTGTACGACGACGTCGTTGTGGTCGTACGCCCGTAGCTCCGCGCCTCTCCGTCGCCTGAGGCACCGGGGTTACGCCGAATGAACGATGTTCGGGTTTCCGGTTCCGACTTTGCTTGATCAAGGAATCGGATGGGAGAGGAATGACACGGATCTTGACCGTCGCCGCTCACCCGGATGACGAGACGTTGGGTGCCGGCGGCGCAATGGCCTGGCACGCAGCGAGAGGTGATCGCGTCTGGGTGTGCATCGTCACTGACGGCGTCACGAGCCGACACGATCGGGTCGCGCTGCAGGCGGAGTGCGCCCAGCGGGCGTGCGACACGCTGGGCGTGGAGCGGCTGGTGCTCGTCGGCCTGCCCGACCAGCGCCTCGACACCCTGTCCCTGCTGGACGTCATCACGCCGATCGAGCAGTGCATCGCCGAGTTCGAGCCCGATGTCGTGCTCACGCACTTCCCCGGGGACGTCAACGAGGACCATCGGCTGGTCTCGCGCGCCACAATGGTCGCTACCCGTCCGGTCGCGGGCAACAGTGTCCGCAAGGTCTGCGCCTTCGAGATCCCGTCCTCCACCGACTGGGCACCGCCGGTGGTTGGCGCGACGTTCACGCCCAACCTCTTCGTCGACATCTCCGACACGTTCGAGACCAAGCTCACCGCGATGAAGGCCTACTCGACGGCCCACATCAACGAGATGCGGCCCTACCCACACCCCCGCTCGAGCGAGGCGCTCTGGGCCTACGCGCAGCGGCACGGCGCCGTCTCGGGAATGATGGCCGCCGAGGCCTACATGCTCCTGCGTGAGTCTGCAGACCGGGGCCTGTCCGGCACGTCGAGTGGACGGTCGCTGTGATGCAAGGCGCCCTCGACCGCATCGTGGCAGCCATTGCGCTGCTCGGCCTGGCTCCCGTCCTGGCTGCCATCGCCGTGGTGGTCAAGGTCGGGTCGCCCGGACCGGTCATCTTCAAGCAGTGGCGCGCCGGCTTGGACGGAAAGCCCTTCCAGATCCTCAAGTTCCGCACGATGGTGGTCGGGGCCGAAGGGCTCGCCGCCAACATCAGCCCGCAGGGCGACGTACGCGTCACCAGGGCCGGCCGGTTCCTCCGGGCGTGGTACCTGGACGAGCTGCCTCAGCTGGTCAACGTCGTGCGCGGCGACATGCGGCTCGTGGGTCCTCGCCCCGAGACTCCGGAGTTCGTCGCGAAGTACGACGACCACGAGCGCCAGGTGCTCGACATCAAGCCCGGACTGGTGGGCGCCTCGACGCTCGCCTTCATGGACGAGGCCGAGTGCCTCGCCGCCACCAGCGACCCGCTCGCGCACTACGAGCAGGTGCTCCTGCACGAACGGGTGCGCCTCGACCTGGACTACCAGTCGAGACGCACCTTCGGTACTGACATCGGGCTTCTGGCCCGGCAAGCCCTACTGATCTTGCGGCACTGAGCAACGACCTCGAACCAGGAGACGACATGAAGATTCGGAACATCCGCTCGGTAGCGGTCGTGGCAGCACTCACTATCGCCGCACCCTTGGTGACGATGGAGTCGGCAAGCGCCGCAGCCCCCACCGTCACCCCGTCTGTGGTCGCGACGCGACTCACGTCGGTGTGGACGCCGCCGTCCCCGGACCCCTCCGGCATCACGTACATCCCCAGCCAGGACCGGTTGCTGGTCAGTGACGGCGAGGTCGACGAGATGCCCTTGTACGCAGGGTCGAACCTCTACGTGATGACCCGCCAAGGCGCACTCACCGGTACGGGTACGACGGTCCCCTGGTCCAACGAGCCCACCGGCGTGACGTACAACCCGGCGACGGGACAGGCCTTCTTCTCCGACGACGACAAGAAGACGCTCTTCGTGGTCGCTGGCGCCGGGGCCGACGGCCGGTTCGGCACGGCTGACGACGGCGCCCGCACCCAGTTCAAGACGCCTCCCTTCGGGCACACGGACGACGAGGACGCCGCGTTCGACACCAAGCGCGGCGAGATGCTCTTCGTCGACGGCGTGAACATGAAGTGGTTCCGGTTGAACCCAGGACCCGACGGGATCTTCAACGGTGTGGCGCCGGACGGCGACGACATCGCGTCCGAGCAGGACCTGGCGATCCTTGGTGCGCTGGACCCTGAGGGGATCGCGTACGACAGCGTTCGCGACACGATCCTCATCGTGGACGGCAGCGCCGACATGATCTACGAGCTCGACGCCACGAACGGGTCCTTGATGACGAAGATGAACATCCTCTCCGCCAACATGCAGAAGGCGGCCGGGATCGTGGTAGCGCCCGCGAGCAACGGCTCGGGCAGGCGCAACTACTACGTCGTCGACCGTGGCCTGGACAACAACAGCCACCCGGAGGAGAACGACGGTCGCGTACTCGAGCTGAGCGTGACCCTGTCGAGCATCACCAACCGTCCGCCGGTCGTCAACGCCGGTCCCGACCAGATGATCGACCTCAGCCAGACCACGAACCTGGCCGCCACGGCGACTGACGACGGCAAGCCCACTGGATGGGGCACCGGATTTACCTTCCGCTGGACGAAGCTGTCCGGGCCCGGGACTGCCACGTTCGGCAGCTCCACCTCGCGGAACACGACCGTCCGGTTCTCGCTGGCAGGCAGGTACGTCCTGAGGTTCACGGCGGACGACAGCAGGCTGGACGACATCGACGACCTCGTGATCGACGTCTTCCCCAACGGCGGTGCACGCACCGTGAACATCCCCATCGCCGCCAGCTCCGACGACGCGATCGAGGGCGGCGGCGCCAACGGCAACTTCGTCGACACCGGCAGCGCCGACGTCGAGCTCGGGCACAACGGGGTCGGCGCTCCCCCGCCCCAGATGCTCGCGGGTCTGAGGTTCGCCAACATCCCGGCGACGCCGGGCAGCGAGATCCTGAGCGCGAAGATCCAGTTCCGGGTCGACGAGGTCGGGACCGAGACTGCGGCGTACACGATCCGGGGCGAGGCCGCTGACGATGCGGGCACCTACAAGGGCGTCGCGGGCAGCATCTCCTCGCGGCCAGGCACCACGTCAACCGTGCCCTGGGCCCCGCCGGCCTGGAGCCTCATCGGAGAGGTGGGCGTCAACCAGCAGACGCCTGACCTCAAGTCGATCGTCCAGGAGATCGTCAACCGGCCCGGCTGGGTCAACACGAACGCGATCGCCTTCATGATCGACGGCACCGGACGGCGTACGGCTGAAGCCAAGGACGGTCTCGGCGCGCCCTTCCTGACGCTGACCTACCGTCGCGGACCCAACCGGGCGCCGTACGTGAGTGCTGGCCCGGACTTCCAGTACGAGCTCCCGGCCACCGCGCCCGCCATCGACGGCAGGGTCGTCGATGATGGTCAGCCCAACACGGCGCCGACCCAGGCATGGAGCAAGGTCTCCGGACCGGGCACCGTCACCTTCGGCACGCCGACGGCCGCGGACACCACCGTGACCCTGTCGGCGCCTGGGACGTACGTCCTTCGACTGACCGCCAGTGATGGTGCGCTCAGTGCCTTCGACGAGGTGACGGTCAGGCAGTTCGCTGCCGGCACGGGCCCCCGCACGATCAGTATCCCGATTGCGGCCGGCTCCGATGACGCGATGGAGGGCGGCGGCGCCACCGGCAAGTTCGTCGACCTGGCCAGCGCGGACATCGAGCTGGGCAACAACGGCGCCGCAACGCCCGTCACCATGCTCACCGGTCTCCGCTTCACGGGCGTCGGAGTGCCCCAGGGCAGCGAGATCGTGAGCGCGAAGATCCAGTTCAGGGTCGACGAGGTGGGGACCGACGCCGCGAGCTTCACCGTCCGCGGTCAGGCCAGCGGCAACCCCACCACCTTCATCGGTGGCGGAGCCGGCGACATCTCGGCGAGGCCGACCACGGTCGCTTCCGTGCCCTGGGCACCTCCGGCCTGGCCGACGATCAACCAGGCCGGCCCTGACCAGCAGACGTCAGAGCTGAAGGCCATCGCCCAGGAGCTGGTCAACCAGCGGACCTGGATCAGCGGCAACGCCATGGTCTTCACGATCAACGGCACCGGACGTCGTACAGCCGAGTCCTTCGAGAGCCTGGCTCCCGCGGTCCTCGTGCTGAGCTACCAGCAAGGCCCGAACACGGCTCCTGTCGTGAACGCCGGTCTCGACGGTGCGGTCCAGAACCCGGCCGCGTTCGCGCTCGACGGCACCGTCAACGACGACGGTCAGCCGAACGCGAACCCGACGGTGGCCTGGAGCAAGGTCTCCGGTCCCGGCACGGTCACGTTCGGCAACGCCACTGCGGTGGACACCACGGCGACCTTCTCGGCGCCTGGGACGTTCACGCTGCGGCTGACGGCCAACGACGGTGCGCTGTCCGACTTCGACGAGGTTGTCGTCGAGGTCGAGCAGGCGTTCCACGCGCCGTACATGAACGCCGGTCCCGACCAGCCGATCCAGCTGCCTGCGACCGCGACTCTCCACGGAGTCATGGTCGACCAGGGCTACTCGGAGACGTTGCCGACGCCGGCACCGGCTACCACGGCCTGGAGCAAGGTCTCCGGACCGGGCACCGTCACCTTCGGCGATCCGGCAGCCCTCGACACCACGGCGGCGTTCTCGACCTACGGCACCTACGTCCTGAGGCTGACCAGCAGCTACGACGGGATGACCAGCAGCGATGACATCACCGTCGCGGTCGAGCAGCCGAACCGGGCACCCGTGGTCAGCGCGGGCACGGACCGGAGCGCGAGCCAGCTCTTCGGGGGCAACCTCGACGGCACGCTGATCGACCCGGGCTACCCCGTGGCGACGCTGCAGTGGACGAGGGTCTCAGGGCCGGGCACGGTCAGCTTCAACTCGCCGACCAGCATCGACACCCGCGTGACGTTCTCAAGGACAGGCACCTACGTCCTGCGGGTGACGGCCACCAACAACAACGCGGTCGCCTTCGACGAGGTGACCGTGACGGTGGGTTTCCTGTAACCAGCTACTAGCGGGCCTGGAGCACACCCTCGGCGATCTGGGCGCCGAGGGTCTCCGGGGCCGATGTCCCGTCGTTGCGGATCGTCAGCACAGGTGCCGGCGATGCATCGAGCAGCACCCGCATGAGCCGGGAACCCACCTCTAGCTCGGCACGTTGCTCGGCAGGGGACAGCAACTGGGTCCGGCTATGAAGGGACGCCCGGGCGCGGAGCCGGTCCACGGCGAGCTCGACCGGGACGTCGACCAGGACGATGAGCCGTCGGGAAACGGTGCCCTCGGCCACGAGCTCTTGTAGCCCCACCAGGGCGTCAGGCCCCGCCCGCAGCACCAAGGACCAGGCCGTCTGCACCACTCCCTCCTCGAGGAGGCGGAACGAGTCGTCGTTGGGGGCCGCAGCGAGCCCCTCGACCGCCAGCCACTGCAGCAGGAGCGCGGCTCCGTCACGCAGGCTCGGCCGCGTTCGGGCGACCGACCTGAGCGCCCCGAACGTGTCCGCTGGATGCCTCACGAGCCGCCCACCGGCCAGGCCGGCCCGCCGCCTGACGCGTGCGACCTTGGGGACCGCCGCCGAGATGGGTCGGTCGGCGATCTCGGCTGCCACGCCTCGTTCGCGGAGCGCGATGCACGTCTGTTCCGCCAGCAGGGTCTTACCGGCCCCGGGCAGGCCGCAGAACTCGACCACCAAGCGCGGCACGGTCACCGGGGCTGGTTCCCGAACCTGACGCCTGATGCCTCGACTCGGGCGAGGACCGACGCGACTGTGGCGTCGAGGTCGACCCGACCCGTGTCCACGCGCAGGACCGGAACTCCTGCGAACTCGAGCCAGCTCGCCGTCGCCAGGCAGCTGTCGTGCGCTGCCGACAGGAAGTCCTCAGCCATGGGCGTGGGCATCCCCCGCACCTGATGGCTCTTGGGCCGTGCGTTGATCCGGTCGAGCAGCACCGTCATGTCCGCGGTGAGGACCACAAGGACGTCGAGCAGCCCACTACATCGGCGGACCCGCTCGTGCCACCACTGCGCACCGTCGTGTCCTCGGCTGATCGGCATGAGCCGTTCTAGCGTGTACGCCGGTCCCTGGTCGAGGACCACGCCTTTCGCGCCCGCTGCCACGCGGCGACGTACGACCTGGTCGACGGCCGCCACCCGGCCGACCCACGCAGCCCGGCGCGTACGTCGCATGCCCGGCGGGAGCGGGTCGGTCAGCACGCGGCGCGAGTCGAACACCCCGCGCAGGAGGGCCGGCAGGTCCGCAGCCCTGTGGTCCTTGACGACCACCCATCCCTCGCCGTGCAGGAGCCGCTCGGCTAGCGCCGACTTGCCCGATCCGGGAGGGCCCAGAACCTCCAGCACGGGGACGCCGATGGCTGCGTCATAACCTCTCCCAGATGGCATGGCGGACATGGGCCAGCACCTCCTCCGCCGGCTGCTCCGCGTCGATGACCAGAGCGTGGGTCGTGGACCAGTCGGCCTCGAACACCTCGGTGTTCCGGGCACGGACGTAGTCGGGAGGCTCGTCGTCGCGCCGACGTACGGCGACTTCGGGGTCCAGCCTGAGCACAAGCAGTACGTCGGGGGGCGCGATGTGTGCATACATCGAACGTTCCCACCGGGCCAGGCGCGCAGCCACTCGCGAGGGCGCGTCGCCACGGTCGAGAATCCAGTCAGTGCGCACCCCGTCCATGAGGTGCAGGTTCGGCAACGGCCACCGGTCGGACACGACCAGGCCGCCGCGGTCCGCGACGCGGCGGGCCTTGCGGTACGCCTTGAGGCGGTCGCGCGCGGTCAGTGCGTGCCACAGCGCCCAGGCGGTTCCTGGGAAGTCCGATGGCACCGCCGTCCGCGGGTCCACGACGGCCGCTGTCGAGCTGAGCAGCCCGAAGCGGCGCCCAACGTACATCGGGCCCTTCACCGCGAGCGTCAGCAAGGAGTGGGGCGGCTTTCCGAGATGGGTCTGATGGACGACGAAGACCGAGCCGAGCCACTCGGCGGCGCCCTCCACAGCCGTCGACTTGCCGGCGCCATCGCCGCCGACGATCGCGATGAGCGCGCCTGCACGCTCCAACCGCTTGCGCGTCGGTCGTCGAAGGACATAGCGCTGCCCGGCCCAGGACGCCTTGCGCATGAAACGCACCACCAGGTCGACGCTGGCCCGTCGGCGGGCATGGGGTCGCAAGGCGCGGATCATGCGGCGGCCGAGCAGAAGCCGTGCGATGACTCCGGGGTTGGACTCCAGCGACGCCAGGCACGTGCTCCACAGGTCCACGCCGATGCCGCCAAGGTGCTCGGCGACGACCGCGTTGGTGCCCACTGCATCAGCACGTTCGCGCAGCCAGCGGAGCTCTCGCAGCTCGTTGGCACCCAGCTGCGCCTTTCCGGTCAGGAGGGCATCGATGCTCGCATGCTTCAGCATCATCCGAACCACGAAGACGGCGAGCTCGAACTCCTCGGACGGCACGGGCAGGATCTCGTCGGTCCGCGTCGAGTCCAGGTACGCCGCCTCGATCGGCAGCCGGAAGTTCTTCGAGGCATCGTCCCCGATCGTCAGCGTGAAGTGCAGGTGCACGTGGACGAAGCGTCCGCTGTCGGTGTCGAGGGCGTAGTGGTGACTGACACCTGGATGCTCCCGGCCGCCGGGGGCGATGGCGCGACGAAACCCCAGTCGCGACATCACCAGATGCAACCGCTGGGCGTCCCGTCGGTCCACGAGCAGGTCGAGATCGTTCTCGCCCGTGGCCGACCTGGCCAGCATGTCGTTGCTCTTGAAGTGGCAGTACTTGACCGCCGCGGCCTCGAGATGGGTGCGCAGCTCCAGGACCAGCCCGAGGGTGCCGGGCGGAGGAGTCCAACGCTCTTCGCGAACAGCGTCCAGGTCCGACATGCTCATTGCTTGGCCCGTTCGGGTCGGACAGGTTCACGGACCGGTCGTGACATGACCCAGGGGTCCGGCGGCGGTGGCGGCATCCCGATGCCGTCGAGCCCGGGCCGAAGCCCACGCGTGAACTCGCGGTTGCGCCGGCCCACGTCGATGAAGTGGAACAGCCCGAGCCCCAGCATCATGCCGACGACGATTCCCGCCACGGTCAGTGCCAGCTGGTCCGGTCGGTAGGGCGACGGCCTCGCATAGGCCTCTTCCATGATCGTGACGTCACCCGCGGAGGCTCCGCTCATCTGCAGCAGGAGCAGCCGATCCTCCTGGAGGCCCTTCATCGTGTCGCGCAGCGCGGCCACGGCCGCATCGATGCGCTGCACGACAGTGATCGACGTCGCGACGTCTCTGCGCGCATAGGCAAGGTCGATGCGAGTCTCGGTGCGTGACATCTCGCTCTCGAGGCGAGTCAGCTCGCGCCGGGCGAACTTCTGTCCGAACGTGTCGGAGGTGGTCGACGTGAGCTGGATCAGTCGCTCGGCGAGTCCTTCGGCCAGTCGCTGGGCCGCTATCGGTGACGATCCCGTCACCTGGATCTGGATGAGAAGGGGGTTCTTGTCGCTCGGTCGCGCAAAGACCTCGTCCTGCAGCTTGCGCCAGTCACCCAAGCGCTGGTTCTCGGCCACCCGACCCAGCACGGGCTCACGGCGGACGAGGTCGGAGTAGCTGGCGGCCAGGGCCGCGCTCGCCTTGATCGAGTCCTCCGTCGGAGCGCCGAGGAAGAGCTCCCCGACGATGACGCTGGCCGTCGCCTGGTACTGCGGCGGACGCGCCTCGGCGTACACGTACCCGGCGGTCCCACCGAGCATCATGATGAGCAGCAGAAGCACCACCCTCCACTTGGACCACGTCGAGCTACTCATGTCGGCTCTCCCTTGCTCGCGACCGCGCCGCCCCCCAAGGGGACGCGATCCTTGGTTCCGGTGCGTGCCAGCACATCGGAATAGATCTCTCCGTACGACTGGTTCATCGCACGGACGCTGAAGTTCTGCTCGACGGCCACTCGGAGCTGCCGTCCCAACGCGCGTCGCTGCTCCGGGTCCGCGCCCATCAGGGACGCGAGCTCGGCGCTCAGGCGTGTGGCATCTCCCGGCGGGACGAGCCGGATGCCGGCGGCGCTCATGGCGATCTCGCGATGCGGCGGGATGTCGGTGAGGACGACGGGGCACTCGCAGGCCATTGCCTCGAGAACGGCTACAGGCAAGCCTTCTCCCCGCGAGGCCGACACGAACAGGTCGGCGTCCCAGAGGATGCGGTACACCTCATCGCGCTCGACGGCGCCCGTGAGGCGAACGGACGGCCTCCCCGGCTTCGGCCGCGGCATCGAGGCTTTGAGTGGACCCTCGCCCACCATCACCAGCGTGTCCTCCGGCCGCGCCGCGCGAAGGAAAGCCTCCGCGAGGAGCACCGGCTCCTTGATCGGGATGAGCCGGTTCACCGCTGCCGCCACGCTCCCGTCACCTGCTCGCGGAGCACTTCCCGCAGGGCCGCGACAGCTGTCGACCCGATCCAGGTCGACACCGTTGGCGACCGCGTGGATGCGCTTCCCGAAGAACGCGCGCAGGACGGCTGGCATGGAGTCCCGGGCAGCGTGCCCACACGCCACCACCACCGGGAAGTAGGCGATCAAGCCCCAGAGGAAGAGTCGGTTGCGAAGTCGGAAGTTGGGCCACGAGTTGTGCACGGTAAGCACCAGGTCGGCCCGCGATCGGCGCGAGAGCAGGTAAGCCAACACCACCAGGATCCCACTGGCAGGTGCGTGCACGTGGACGATGTCGTAGGTCCCGGCGTCGAGCGCACGCCGGAGCACCGCGAACGCCCCGCGCTTGCTGCCGTCCCCCTCGAGCAGGCGGAGATCGTCGGGAGGCGCCACCTCGCTCGGCAGGAGCGAGCAGACCGTGATCCGTCGCTCGACACGCATCGGGAGGCAGTGCTCGTTGTACTGGCTGTTGGTCGCCGTGGCGCGGATGACGACGTGCAACACCGAGAGCCGGCGGCCGGGAGCGGCTGTCATGGCGACCTCCTGCTCTCGAGGTTCCCTCGCAGGCCCATGAAGACCGCGACACCCAGCGAGAAGAGCAGCCAATAGTGCCGGTCGAGCATCTCTGGCGCGAACATGAAGATGGTCAGCAGACCAGCGATCGCGCAGAGATGGGTGTTGACCAGGTAGGCCTCGGCCAGAGGTACGACGCGACGCACGCGCAGCAGGTCCCGGACCCAGACCACGAACAGAACGGCGAACGCCGCGGTGCCGACCACACCCACCTGCACGAGCAGCTGGAGCCACACGTTGTGAGGCAGTTGCGCGGTCGCGTCCAGGTCGAAGTCGACCGCGACGTACCGGAAGTTGTCGAGCCCCGTCCCCAGGTAGGGGAACTCGACGAAGGCGTGGACCGCGGCGTTCGCCAGGTGCTCGCGGTCAGCGACAAGCGTCGCGCGGTCCTCCGCTACGAAGGACCGCGCGATCCGGTCCTCGAGCGTCGCGGGGAGGTTCTGCGTCACGATCATGACCCAGATCGCGACAGCAGCTATTCCGAACACGATCAAGATCCGCAGCACCCGCCCGGCGACCGTCCGACCTGGCTCGATGGCGAGGAAGACGATGACCGCGACGATGGCTCCCAGCAGGCTGCTCCGCGAACCCGATGCCGACAGCGCCCACAGGCAGAGGTACGTCGAGACGAGGATCATCAGCCGCGACATCAAGAGGGTCGCGAACGACAGGCGCGCGCTCATCTTCCAGAAGAGGAGCAGGAGCGGAGCCAGGTAGGCGACGGGGTAGCCCAACCGGTTGGGGTTGTCGCTGTAGAACACGAGTGCCCGCCCGGAGCCTTGCGTGTCATGGCTCACGTAGGCCAGCAAGATGGCGCCCAGGGACCCGACGGCCAGCATGATCAGGCAGAGGAGCACAGCCCGACGTGACTTCACGACCGAGATCACCGCGGGCACCTGGATGAAGAAGATGAAGCCGTACTGAAGGACCTGGGTCAGCGCCTCGATGGCATAGGTCGCGCGGAAGGTGCTGACGACTGCCGTGAGAACGAAGCAGAAGGCCAAGATCTGGTACGTGTTGGGAGGCATCGTCAGTCGGCGGCTGCGCCAGAGCTCGGCGAAAGCTGCGGCGACGAGCAGGTCGTACACCGTGAGACTGCGGACCAGCAGGAGGTTCAGGGGCGCGATGACGCAGCTCCCGATCACGACAGCGTCCGCGAACTGGTTCGCCCTCGTCCGGCGGACCGGGCGGGTGTCACGGCTCCTCAGGCTCAGGCCCAGGGTCACGATGCTCATGGCGTTCTCCGCAGCTGTCCGGCCATCGCCACGACCCGCTTCACCAGGCGACGACGCTGCGGACCGCCGAGCCCGAGGACGATCGCCACGGCCAGGTTCAGCGCCAGAGTCACGCCCACGGCTGCGACGAGCGCGATCCAGGAGTCCGCGCGTATCTCACCGGCGACGACGTAGCCGAGCGCCAGCAGCCCGAGACCCACGACGAGCGGTCGCAGGAGCGACAGGACGGGGGTCCGACCACCGACCCCCAGGATGCGGCGGACTGCGAGAGGCGCAGCCACCCCCAGGAGACTGCGTCCGACCAGCAGGCCGATGCACAGCCCGGTGATCCCGCGGTCGAGCGGACCCACGAGGACAGCGGCCAGCACGATCGACAAGACCGCCGACGCCGACCCCGCGATGACCTTGACCTTCGGCTCCAGGGCCACATCGATCAGGAAGGTGTCGGTGCGGATCATGGCCGCCTGCACGGCGAGAACGGCCAGCAGGAGAGTCACTCCCCGGCCCGCGAACAGGTCATCGCCCACCCAGAGCCCGAGGAAGCTGCCGTTCCACGCAATTGCGGTCGCGCCGGCGGCCGTGCCGACCACCCAGACCAGGGTCATCACCTCGGCGCGCAGAGCTGCAGCCCGGGCGAGGTTGCCGGAGCCCAGCTGCCCGCCGATACCGGGGATCGTCGCCTGCACCAGGAGGGAGAGCACCTGCACCAGCGAGTCGGTGACGAACTTGGTGAGCGCGAACGCTGCGACCAACGTCATGGGTGCGAAGAACGCGAGGACCAGGATGTCGCTGGCGAGGATCAGCTCGAGGACGAACTTCCAGCCAAGGAACCAGAGCGAGAGGCCGAGGAACCATCGAACGAGCTGCCTGCCCGGCCTGGCGGCGCCGAACCAGTGGATCCGGTGCCGCGTGATCCGCCAGAAGACCCAGCCGGTGAGGGTCGTGGTCAGGACGGTGGCTGTCGCAACCCCCGGAAGACCGGTGTCCAGCTTAACCGCGGCGACCATCAGCGCCCCGCCGACGGCGACCATGAGCGGCGAGATGGCCATGCGTGTGTAGCCGAGGTTCTCCCCTTGGAGGGCCGACCGCGGCAGGGTGAGAACGGTGACGGCCAGCGCATCGACGACGAGCACGGCCGCCGCCAGTCTGAGCGGCAGCTCCTGATCGGGTGCCACGTCGAGGATGACCGGGGCGAGCCAGACACCCAGAGCGCCCGCCGCGACCACCAGGGGCACGAAGAGCAGCCAGACCACCAGAGCCGCGCCTA
>DATILB010000488.1:0-3251 GCA_035477015.1 Nocardioidaceae bacterium
CGAGTCGACTTCATCACCGGGGAAGATGACGATCGTCTTGACGTCCGCGCACGGTGCGTTGGGCGCCGAGATCGGTGTGGTGTTGCCCCCCACACAGGTCATGGCGAGCACGTTGGCCGCATCGTCCCCGCTGATCTGGTAGTAGCCCTGGATGGGCTCGTAGGAGACGGTGACCGCCGCCTGGGCGGGTGCCGCCAGAGCGACGACCAGTGGCAAAGCTGCGACAGGGATCAGATGGCGTGGGCGCATGCCAGCACGGTAACCGTCGAGGTACGGTCTCTGTGGCCTTTTACTTTATGGCGCGGAGGAGCAGACTCAGTTCCGGCCGGGGTGAGCAAAGGAAGTCGCTATGTTGTCCAAGCTTTCCGCCCTGCGTCGTCCGACTGCGGCCGCCGCCATCGCCGCCCTTGCCATCACCCTGCTGGCCACTCCCGAGCCTGCGACCAGTGGGACAGGCGTCCAGGACCCGGATCGCAACAGCAAGGCCCTCACGGGTTGGGGCTGGCACACCAGCGTCACCCCCGCAGTGATCAACGCCTACGTCGCCCAAGGCAACCGCATCGTCGACCTCGAGTTGACGTCGAACGCACCGAAGTTCTCGGCGACGTACGTCGTGAACTCCGGCCCCTATGCGCGCGCCTGGTGGTGGTACTTCGGCAAGACCGGCACGGCCGTGAAGAACCTGCTCGAGCAGAACAACGCGCGCCTGACCGACATCGAGCCCTACTCGACGGCGAACGGCACGCGCTATGCCGTGGTCATGGTGAAGAACACCGGGATCGCGAAGAAGGCGTGGGGCTGGCACTACAACGTCGCGCTCAGCACGATCACGAGCTACGCCAAGGACCACGGGATGCGGGTGGTCGACGTCGACCGGAACCCGGGCGGGAGCAAGTTCTCGGCGATCTACATCAAGAACGCCGGCGTCGACGCCAAGGGCTGGTGGCACTACTACAACGTCACGGCGAACCAGATCAAGGACTACTTGAAGCAGCACAAGGCCCGCATCCTCCAGCTCGAGCGGAAGTCCAGCACGCGGTACGACGTCGTGCTCCAGAAGCGGTCTGGTGAGTACTGGTGGTGGCTGCTCAACATGACCCAGACCGGCCTCAGCCGAGCCGCAGACCAGCTCGGCGCGCGGATCTTCCAGGTCAAGTCCCGTGTGGTCAACGGGAAGCGGAAGTACGACGCACTGCTGATCAACGACGTCAACAACGAGACCACGCGGATCCGGCAACTGGTTGGCGGCCAGATGACGGGCGACTGGGGCTTCTACGTCAAGAAGGTCGGTGGCGCGGAGTCCGTCGCGCTCGGCGCGAGCAACGTCTTCGAGCCGGCCAGCATGATGAAGATCGTGCACGTCGTCACTGCTCTGCGCGAGATCCAGGAGAGCGAGAGCGTGGACGAGAACACCAGCATCACGTGGTACGCCAACCCGGACTTCCCCGCGCGGTACCCCGGTGACACCGGCTATCGAACGCCCAACATCAAAGGCGACACCGAGGATGCGGACGTCTGCGCGTACGACGACGACGGCGACCTGCTGACCGGGTCGACGTACTCGGATCCGCTGGGAAGCGTGATCATCAAGCAGACGCTGCAGCAGTCCGACAACCGGACCACCGACGCACTCACCCTGCGCTACGGGTTCGGCGTACTCAACCTCACGAAGATTCTGGCGGGGATGACGGACAGCAAGGTCAACCACCGGATCGGTTGCAACGGGAAGTCGTCACCTGAGCCGCTGACTCATAACCAGCTCACCCTGCGCGACGCGGGCAAGATCTACGAGGGCGTCCAGAACCTCTCGCTCCTGGATGCGACCCACCGCGCCAAGCTCTACGGCTACCTGCTCGGCGGCCCGATCGGCGAGGGTGATCTGCGCACCATGGTCTACCAGGAGGCAGCTGCCGCCGGACTGAGCATCGCCGACCGCAACCTGTTTGTGTCACACGTCGCGACGCGCTCGAAGGGCGGCTCGTACGGCTACTGTCCGAACTTCGACGGCTCCGGCACGTGTGACCCGCCCTCGGTGCAGAGCCGAACCGTTGGAGGCATCATCTGGCTGCCGTTCAAGGGCGTCCGTGCACTGATCGTGGATACGCCGTTCGTCTACGGCCGGTACTTCGACTCGAAGTTCAGCTGCACCTTCGACTCGGTGGCGAACTCGAACTGCTCGGCCTACAACAAGACGGCCGCCGGCAACAAGACGATCTCCGTGGAGATGTTCCGATCGGCAGTGAAGGCGGCCCTCGCCAGCTGGTGACGGGTCACCACGGCGAGGGCTTGTAGTCCTTCACGAAGCAGCCGTACAGGTCCTCGCCGGACTCCCCGCGCACGATCGGGTCGTACACCCGCGCGGCTCCGTCCACCAGGTCGAGCGGTGCGTGCCAACCCTCGGCGGCGATGCGGAGCTTCTCCTGGTGTGGCCGCTCGTCGGTGATCCAACCGGTGTCGACGGCGGTCATCAGGATCTGGTCGGTCTCGAACATCTCGCCGGCGCTGGTGCGGGTCAGCATGTTGAGGGCGGCCTTGGCCATGTTGGTGTGCGGGTGCCCAGGCCCCTTGTACCGCCGGGAGAACTGGCCTTCCATCGCAGACACGTTCACGACGTACGTGCGCCGGGCCGTCGAGGCTCGCATGGACTCTCGTAGTCGCGAGATGAGGAGGAACGGCGCGATCGAGTTGCACAGCTGCACCTCGAGCAGCTCGAGGGGATCGACCTCGTCCACGAACTGGGTCCACGAGTTGGTGGTCTGCAGGTCAGGGAGGAGGCCGCCTGCGTCGACGGCTGTGCCGGCCAGGTGGGCTTCGAGCGAAGCGCTGCCCGCCTGCAGCGCCAGAGCGGTCAGTGACGCGGCGGACTCGCCGAGGTGGTGCGGCAGCGGGTGCTCGGCCAGTGTCCCCATCAGCTGCGCCGGGTGCGCCTCGCTGATCCGGTCGAACGTGACCATCTCGGGGAGCTTGATGCCGGTGGGCAGCGGCTCGCGCTCGGCCTCGACGAGCGGCGCATAGGCCCCCGGCGTACGTCGTACCGTCTGGCAGGCGTTGTTGACCAGGATGTCGAGCGGACCGTCCGCGGCGACCTCGTCGGCGAGTGCGATTACCTTGGTCGGATCGCGCAGGTCGATGCCGACGATCTTGAGCCGGTCGATCCAGTCGGCGGCGTCCTCCATCTGCGAGAACCGCCGCATGGCGTCCTTGGGGAAGCGCGTCGTGATCGTCAGGGCAGCACCGTCGCGCAGGAGCAG
>DATILB010000489.1:0-10282 GCA_035477015.1 Nocardioidaceae bacterium
CTCGGCGGCGGCCTGCGGTGCGAACTGCAGAAGGGACAAGGCGTCGTCAACGGGAAGACCGCGGACCATGTCGACGACACGGCGGGCCTTCATCGGCGTGATGCGGACGAACCGCGCGCTCGCGAAAGCGCCGGGCTCGTCGCCCAGCAGGCTGTCGCGGCGGGCGCTGCTGCGCCTACGCTCCATAGTGCTCATTGTCTATCTCTCCGTATGCGCCCCGCCTCAGCGGCGGCGGCTCTTCCGGTCGTCCTTGACGTGCCCGCGGTAGGTGCGGGTCGGTGCGAACTCACCGAGCTTGTGGCCGACCATTGCGTCGGTCACGAACACCGGCACGTGCTTCCGGCCGTCGTGCACGGCGAGCGTGTGGCCGATCATGGCCGGCACGATCATCGAGCGACGCGACCACGTCTTGATCACGTTGTGGGTACCGGCTTCGTTCTGAGCGTCCACCTTCTTGATGAGGTGGCCGTCGACGAAGGGACCCTTCTTCAGGCTGCGAGGCATGGTCAGCGGCCCTTCCTTCCGGACTTGCGGCGGCGGATGATCTGGCTGTCGGACGCCTTGCTCTTACGCGTGCGGCCTTCCTTCTTGCCCCAGGGCGACACCGGGTGGCGGCCACCCGAGGTCTTGCCCTCGCCACCACCGTGCGGGTGGTCGACCGGGTTCATGACGACACCGCGGACGGTCGGGCGCTTGCCCTTCCAGCGCATCCGGCCGGCCTTGCCCCAGTTGATGTTCGACTGTTCGGCGTTGCCGACCTCGCCGACCGTGGCGCGGCAGCGCACATCGACGAAACGCATTTCACCGGACGGCATGCGCAGGGTGGCGCGCGAGCCCTCACGGGCGACGAGCTGGGCGGAGATACCGGCCGAGCGGGCGATCTTCGCACCGCCACCCGGACGCAGCTCCACGCAGTGGATCGTCGTACCGACGGGGATGTGGCGCAGCGGCAGGTTGTTGCCGGGCTTGATGTCGGCCTTGGTGCCGGCCTCCACCGTCATGCCCTGCTCCAGGCCCTTCGGCGCCACGATGTAGCGCTTCTCGCCGTCGGCGTAGTGCAGCAGCGCGATCCGAGCCGTGCGGTTCGGGTCGTACTCGATGTGCGCGACCTTCGCGGGGACGCCGTCCTTGTCGTAGCGACGGAAGTCGATGATGCGGTAGGCGCGCTTGTGACCGCCACCCTGGTGACGCGTGGTGATGCGTCCCTGGTTGTTACGGCCACCCTTCTTCGGCAGCGGCCTCGTCAGCGACTTCTCCGGCGTCGTCCGAGTGATCTCGACGAAGTCGGCGACAGACGAGCCACGACGGCCCGGCGTAGTCGGCTTGTACTTACGGATACCCATGTCTTCTCAGTCCTCGTTCCTTCGGTAGCCGGTCAGGAGACCGGGCCTCCGAAGATGTCGATGCGCTGACCCTCGGCCAGGCTGACGATGGCGCGCTTGGTGTCCTTGCGCTTGCCGGTCCCAGTGCGGGTACGGCGCGTCTTGCCGGGGCGGTTGAGAGTGTTGACGGAGGTGACCTTGACGTTGAACACCTTCTCGACCGCGATCTTGATCTCGGTCTTGTTGGCGTCCGGGTGCACCAGGAAGGTGTACTTGTTCGCGTCCAGCAGGCCGTAGCTCTTCTCGGAGACGACCGGCGCGATCAGTACGTCGCGGTGGTCCTTGTGGAAGGTGCTCACTTCGCCTCCTCCTTGTTCGGACCGGCAACGAACACGTCGAACGCGCCCTTGGTGAAGATCACGTCGTCGGCCACGAGCACGTCGTAGGTGTTCAGCTGGTCGACCGCGATCAGGTGGACGTCGGCCACGTTGCGCAGCGACAGCCAGGTGAGGTTGTCACCACGCTCGAGGACGACGAGCGCCCTGCGGTTCTCGGTAAGCCCGTTGAGCGAGTCCAGCGCCGCCTTCGTGCTCGGCTTGTCACCGGAGACGAAGCCCTCGACCACGTGGATGCGGCCGGCGCGAGCCCGGTCGGAGAGGGCGCCACGCAGAGCGGCGGCCTTCATCTTCTTGGGGGTGCGCTGGCTGTAGTCACGCGGCTTCGGGCCGTGGACGACGCCACCACCGGTGAACTGCGGCGCACGGGTGGAACCCTGGCGCGCGCGGCCGGTGCCCTTTTGCTTGTAGGGCTTCCTACCGCCACCGCGAACCTCACCGCGGCGCTTGGTGGAGTGCGTGCCCTGACGAGCGGCAGCCTGCTGCGCGGTCACGACCTGGTGCATCAGCGGGATGTTGACCGGAGCGTCGAAGAGGTCGCCCGGGAGGTCGACCTTGATTGCCTTGGCAGTCACTTCGCGTCTCCCTTCTTGGCAGCAGTGCGGATGATCACGAGACCACCCTTGGGGCCGGGGACGGCGCCCTTGATCAGGATCAGGCCCTTCTCGACGTCGACCGCGTGCACGGAGACGTTCTGGGTCGTGACGACCTCGTTGCCCATCTGACCCGCCATGCGCATGCCCTTGAAGACACGGCCAGGCGTGGCGCAGCCGCCGATGGAACCCGGCTTGCGGTGGTTGCGGTGGGCACCGTGGGAGGCGCCGACGCCGTGGAAGCCGTGACGCTTCATGACACCGGCGAATCCCTTGCCCTTGCTGTTGGCGGTCACGTCGACGATCTCGCCGGCCGAGAAGACCTCCGGGGAGAGCTCCTGACCAATGGTGTACGAGCTCGCGTCGGCGGTGCGGATCTCCACCAGGTGACGGCGCGGGGTGACCCCGGCCTTCGCGAAGTGGCCCGCGGAGGGCTTGTTGACCTTGCGGCCGTCGATCTCGCCGAAGCCGATCTGGACGGCGTTGTAGCCATCGGTCTCCGGGCCGCGGACCTGCGTGACGACGTTGGTGCCGGCAGCGATCACGGTGACCGGAACAACCTTGTTGTTCTCGTCCCAGAGCTGGGTCATGCCGAGCTTGGTGCCCAGCAGCCCACGGACGTTGCGTTCAATAGTCATCTCGGCAGACCTCAGAGCTTGATCTCGATGTCGACGCCTGCAGGCAGGTCGAGGCGCATCAGCGAGTCGACCGTCTTCGGCGTCGGGTCGATGATGTCGATCAGCCGCTTGTGTGTGCGCATCTCGAAGTGCTCGCGCGAGTCCTTGTACTTGTGCGGCGAGCGGATGACGCAGTAGACGTTCTTCTCGGTCGGTAGGGGCACAGGGCCGGCGACCTTCGCGCCAGTGCGGGTGACCGTGTCAACGATCTTGCGCGCCGAGGTGTCGATCACCTCGTGGTCATAGGCCTTGAGCCTGATGCGGATCTTCTGTCCCGCCATCAGTCGTACCTTCTCCTCGTCCTGAGCCGGTTGGGGCGGCTCGCTTACATGTCTCGTCGTACTCCGGGAGGAGCACTCCGCCGCACTCCCCATTCCGCTCAGTTCTCCCACCCCCGCGGTCGGGCGTGTCGCGCTATTTCGCGGCGCAACTCTGCCTTCGCAGGTTGGTGAACTTGTTGGATGGCACCCGACGGGCAGTCGGGCTGAGCCGGGTCTCAGGTACGGTCCGGGCACATAGCACCGCCGCAAATCAGGAGAACCGATTCAGCAGTCAATGTGCGCGAACCCCGGCGACCCCGCCGGAGCAACCTGCATATCTTGTCAGAACCTCCCCCAGTGATCAAATCGGGGGCCGGAACCTGCTCAGAGCTGCGGAACATCCTCGGTCGCAGCCTCCAGAGAGTGCATTTCGGACAGGGCGGCCCGCGGGATCGTGAGGCACATCGCCGCGGCGAGGACGCAGAGTCCTCCCGCCGTCATCCAGGCCCAGTAGTAGTCCCCCAGGCCTTGCCGGATCCAGCCGGCGTACGACGCCGCGACCCCGGCTCCCACCATGTGCGACGCGAAGACCCAGCCGAAGACCACGCCCGAACGCTCGAGCCCGAAGTGGATCCGGCACAGCGCGACCGTGGGAGGAACCGTAGCCACCCAGTCCAGTCCGTAGAACACGATGAAGAGGAACAAGGTGGGCTCGACGTCGGGGCCGAGCAGGGAATGCACGGCCAGCAGCGACAGCCCCCTGAGGAAGTAGTAGCCGAAGAGCAGATACCGAGGATCGACCCGGTCAGTGAGCCAGCCGGAGGCGACGGTGCCCACGATGTCGAAGATCCCGATGAGCGCCAGGAGCCCGGCGCTGGTCGTCTGCGCCATGCCGTGGTCGTGCGCCGCCGGGATGAAGTGCGTGCCGATCAGGCCGTTGGTGGACCAACCGCAGATCCAGAACGTCAGGAACAGCGCCCAGAACGTCCAGGTGCGGGATGCAAAGCGGAGCGTGTTCAGGGCGAGCCGGGCCGGGCTCCCCTGTGCCGGCGGCGGGTCCAGGTACGTCGGGTCCGCACCAAGCGGCAGCAGACCGAGGCTCGAGGGCCGGTCCCGCATGACGAGGAGCACCACCGGCACCAGCAACAGGGCGAAGACGGCGACCAGGCCCGCCGCCCAGCGCCAACCTGGCCCGTCGGCGAGCTGCGCGATGGCAGGCAGAAAGACCAGCTGCCCCGTCGAGCTGGCGGCTGAGAAGACGCCGATCACCAGGCCTCGATGCCTGACGAACCAGCGGTTCGCGATGATCGCGCCGAACACCAGCGCCATCGCTCCGGTTCCGAGCCCGATCGGGAAGCCCCAAAGCAACCAGAGCTGCCAGGCCTGATCCATCACCAACGTCAGGCCGGACCCCACCGCGACCAGGGTGAGCGCGCCGGCCACGACACGCCGTACGCCGAAGCGCTCCATCAGCGCGGCGGCGAACGGCGCGGTGAGCCCGTAGATGACCAGGTTGAGCGTCACCGCCCCACTCGTAGTCGCGCGGGACCAGTCGAACTCCCGCTCGAGAGGCTCGAGGAGCGCCCCGGTGGACGACCGGAAGCCCGCTGCGGCGACCAGGGCGGCCATGGTGACACCGGCGACGAGCCAGGCCCGGTGGATGCGCACCTGCTCGGTCATGGCCTGCGCGAGTAGCGGTAGTCGGCGATGGGGCGTCCTTCCGCGACGCCCCGTCGCTCGAACTTCGTGACGGGACGCTCGGCCCACCGGTCGACCCGGCCACCCTCGAGGGCAGGCTCGGCGTCGAGCACGGCTTGCATCTGCTGGGCGTAGTCGGGCCAGTCGGTCGCGAGGCGCCACTCACCAGCGGGGGCGAGTCGGCTCGCCACGAGGGCAGCGAAGCTCGGTGTCACGAGGCGGCGGCGGTGGTGCTTCTTCTTAGGCCACGGATCGGGGAAGAAGGTCCAGAGCTCACTGACGCTCCCCTGGCCGAGCAGGTGCTCGACCGACCAAACCGCGTCCACGCTGATGAGGCGCACGTTGGTCGCGCCGCTCTGCTCGAGCTGGGCAAGTGTGTCAGCGACGCCTGGTCGCCAGACCTCGAAGGCGAGGACGTCGTACGTCGGCCTTGCTGCGGCCAGTGCGGCCGTCGCCTCCCCCACACCCGAACCGATCTCCACGATCAGCGGTGCCTCCCGACCGAACCAGCTGTGAAGCGAGAACGCGGGGTCGTCAACGGCCTCGTCCGGGATCACCCACTGGTCGGCGCGGCGCTCCCACGCGCCCCGCTGCCTGGGGCTGAAGCGACTGCCGCGGCGCGCGTAGGTGCGCAGCTCTGCCAACGGGCGACCGTCGTCGGTGAGGCTGATCCGCGGTCGACTCTCCATCAGAGCATTGTCGCTGACGGGCTGTCCCGCCACGCTGCCGGCTATCTACGCCGAACGGTGATCCGCTTGGTGAGCTCGGCCCGCTGGCCGCCGGTGTCGATGACGCGGAGGGTGACCTGCTTGCGGCCGCCACGGGGGAAGCGGTACTCGATGTGCTGGCCGAACCGTACGTCCCCGTTGCCGAAGATCCAGCGGTATCTCCTGATACCGCGGTCGTCGAACGAACGTCGGGCGTTCAGCTCGCACTCCAGACGGGAACAGTGCACGCGGAACCGCGCCCGCGGCAACCGGTCGGCTCCCCTGACGCGCAGGAGCCGGTTGGGACTGAGCTTTCCGGCATCCTTCACCCGACCCGTGGTTGCCACCGCCACGACCCTTGCCTGAGCCTCGGCTGCCGTCAGCTGCGGGCGTTCGCTCCGTACCAGGGCGACAGCGCCGGCCGCGTGCGGTGCCGACATCGACGTACCGGTGAGGACGTCGGATCCTGCGACGTCCAAGAAGTCCGCACCGGTGACGTCGATGCCGGGAGCAAAGACATCGACACACGGTCCGGTGTTGGAGAAGGGTGCCCGGCGGTCGGACGCCGCGGTGGCGCCCACGGTCAGCAGCGCCGGCTCGCCCGCCGGCGAGATCGAGCAAGCGTCCACGCCGTCGTTGCCCGCCGCCACGACCACAGCGACGTCGCTGTGGACCAGCCGCCGCGTCGCCGCGTCGAGCTCCGGGATGCGCGCGGTCTCGCCGAGCGACATGTTCACGACCGCCGGGGACTCGTGGTTGGCGGCGATCCAGTCAAGGGCCTCGATGACGCCCGACGTGCTGCCGCTGCCACCACAGTCCAGCACGCGTACGGCGTGAACGGTCGCCTGCTTGGCCACGCCCCAACGGGTCCCGACGGCCGTGCTGGCGACATGGGTGCCATGGCCGTTGCAGTCGTCCCAGTTGTTCGGGTCGACGCCGAACAGGAAGGCAGGCACGAAGTTCCTGCTCAGTCCCACGCGTCCGGTGAACTCGGTGTGGTCGGCGTTGATCCCGGTGTCGACGACGTATACGTGGACGCCGGCGCCCGATCCCGCTGGGTAGCCGAAGCGCCCGTTGAGCGGCAGCTGCTGCTGGTCGATCCGGTCTAGGCCCCACGGCGGGCTGACCTGCTCGCCCGACGCCCGCACCACGCCGTCGGGCGTGACCGATCGGACGCGCGGATCGTGCCGGAGGGCCTCCGCCGCGGCGGCGGGTAGTCGGACCGCGAAGCCGGTCAGCACGTGGGAGTAGGTCGCCACCAGGGTGCCTCCGACCTCGCGAGCCAGGGCGCCGGGGGAAGCTTCGGTCGAACGCAGCGTCACCAGGTACGTCGAGACCGGCCCAGCCTGGGCGGGCGCGGGTGTCACCAGGGGCGACGCGAGCACGGCGAGCAGGGCGGCGACGCAGGCGACGAGACGCCTGCGGTGGGGCAGCGACATGACACTCCGGGTTTGAAGGTGCTGTTTCGATGACCAACTTGCCCGATAGGCCCCGGGTTACGCCAGAGACGGCACCGCCCGAACTGCCTATTGCGCGATCCGTCGTCCCCGGAGCACGTTGGGAGGAGTCCTCTAGTCCCTCCGGAGGAGACCGCCATGACCCGAGTCGCGGTATCGGTCGCAGTACTGGCCCTCACCGTCACGACGACGACAGCCACCACCGTCGCGGCCAGCTCCCCCGCCCTTCTCGGGGCGGGAGCCGCCACCATCCGCGAGTTTGCCGTCCCCCACGGGCATGAGCTTCCCAACCCCCGAGCCGAGAAGCAGCGGGACCTCAAGACCGTGGCCCAGGAGCTCGTGCTCCGTGGAAAGCGAGTGGCGCACGGACACAACCAGGTCGTGCGACTGCGCAAGGGCCAGTTCGTCGAGCTGGCTACAACGCAGGAGGACTCGATCCTCACCATCCTCGGAGAGTTCGGAACGGCTGCTGCGGATCACGCGCACGGAAGCCATGCCGGCGCTCCGGGTCCGACGCACAACCAGATTCCGGAGCCTGACCGCACTGTCGACAACGCCACGATCTGGTTCCCCGACTTCTCACCGGCTCACTACCGCGAACTGTTGTTCTCCGAAGCTCCCGGCAAGACGACCATGCGCAGCTACTACCGCGAACAGTCCTCGAACCGCTTCACCGTCAACGGCGATGTGACGAACTGGGTGCAGGTGCCGTACAACGCGGCGAGCTACGGCAGCAACTACTGCGGCCACATCATCTGTGAGGACACCTGGCTCTTCGTGAACGACTCCGCGGACAGCTGGTACACCTCGCAGCGAGCCGCGAAGCAGAGCCGCGCCGCCGTACGCCGGTACCTCGCGCGATTCGACGTCCACGACCGCTATGACGCTGACGGCGACGGGAACTTCGATGAGCCGGACGGCTACATCGACCACTTCCAGTCAGTGCACTCGGGTGTCGGCGAGGAGTTCGACGGAGGCTTCTTCGCGGGAACCGATCCGATCTGGTCCCACCGCGGATATGCGAACTACCGGGCCGACGGACCCGACGGGCCGGGCCCTCGCGGGTTCGGCGGCGTCCAGATCGGTGACACGGGCTACTGGATCGGCGACTACACCATCGAGCCGGAGAACGGCGGCCTCGGTGTCTTCGCCCACGAGTTCGGGCACGACCTGAACCTCCCGGACCTGTATGACACCTCGGGCAACACCGGCGGCGCCTCCAACTCGACCGGCTTCTGGACCCTGATGAGCTTCGGGTCCTACGCCTCCAGCGGTCGGGCGGAGGACGGCATCGGATCGAGGCCGACCCACATGGGCAACTGGGAGAAGCTGCAGCTGGGCTGGCTCGACTACACCGTGATCGAACCGGGCGAGAGCCGTCAGCTCTCCCTCGGGCCGGCGGAGTTCACGACAGAGAACCCACAGGGTGCGATCGTGCTGCTGCCCGACCTCGAGGTACCGCTCGTCCTGGGGGCGGCTTACGAGGGCCAGCGCTTCTACTACAGCGACGCCGGCAACCTGATCGACCACTCCATGACCAAGTCGGTGCCGGTTCCGGTCGGCTCGGCGGCGCTGACAGCAAAGGTGCGCTTCTCGATCGAGGAGGACTGGGACTACGCCTACCTGACGGTCAATGGGGCGTCTGTCCCGACAAACCTGTCCAGGCAGACGAACCCGAACGGCCAGAACTTCGGCAACGGCATCACCGGGTCGAGCGGCGGGGCCTGGGTCGATCTCCTCGCGGACCTCTCTGCGTACGCCGGCCAGACCGTCCAGCTCGGATTCCGTTACTGGACCGACGGCGCTGTCGTGGAGACCGGCTTCGAGGTGGACGCGATCAGGCTCGGCGGGACGAGCATCGGCACCGCCGAGGCGGCGGAGGGATGGGCCCTCGACGGATTCATGACCACGAACGGGAACGAGGTCCGGACCTACTTCCACGCCTACGTGCTGGAGAACAAGCAGTACCTCGGGTACGACGATGTCCTCGCGACCGGCCCGTTCAACTTCGGGTTCAAAGAGTTCAACCTCACCGAGCGGTTCCCGTACCAACGTGGACTTCTGGTCAACTACTGGAACACGCAGTTCGGGGACAACAGTGTCGGCGACCACCCCGGTGGAGGGCTGGTCCTTCCCGTGGATGCCCATCCGCAGCTCGACCACTGGCCGGGTGGCTACCTGATGTGGGGCGGCATCCAGTCGTACGACTCGACCTTCGGCTTGTGGCCGGTCCCCTCGATCACCTTGCACAGCAACGGCGTGCCGACCAAGCTCAGCGCCCGGGCGGCACAGCCTGTCTTCGACGACAGCCTCTCCTACTGGACCAACTGCGACCGTCATGGCTGCACGGGCTCACATCGAGGCCTGATCCAGCCGGGATGGCTGAGCGTGCAGACGCCCCAGACCGGAACCCGGATCGAGGTCGTCGGAAGCTCGCAGTCGGGCACGGTCCTCCAGCTGGACATCAACTGACGCCGGACATGCGAAAGGCCCCGACCGTGACGGTCGGGGCCTCTCGACGAGGTACAGCTAGATCCGGTGGATCGAGCCTGACGAGATCACTTGGTGATCTTGGTGACGCGGCCGGCGCCAACCGTGCGGCCACCCTCGCGGATAGCGAAGCGGAGGCCCTCCTCCATCGCGATCGGCTGGATCAGCTCGACCGCCATGTCGGTGTTGTCGCCCGGCATGACCATCTCGGTGCCCTCAGGAAGGGTCACAACGCCCGTCACGTCCGTGGTACGGAAGTAGAACTGCGGACGGTAGTTGTTGAAGAACGGCGTGTGACGGCCGCCCTCCTCCTTCGACAGGATGTACACCGAAGCGTCGAAGTTGGTGTGCGGGGTCGTGCTGCCCGGCTTGATGACGACCATGCCGCGCTCGACGTCCTCGCGCTTGGTGCCACGAAGCAGGAGACCGACGTTCTCGCCGGCCCGACCCTCGTCGAGCAGCTTGCGGAACATCTCCACACCGGTGACCGTCGTGGACTGCTTCTCCTCGCGGATGCCGATGATGTCGACCGTCTCGTTGACCTTCACGATGCCACGCTCGATGCGGCCGGTGATGACCGTGCCGCGACCGGTGATGGTGAAGACGTCCTCGACCGGCATGAGGAACGGCTTGTCGACCTCGCGCTCCGGCTGCGGGATGTGGTTGTCCACCGCGTCCATCAG
>DATILB010000490.1:0-1688 GCA_035477015.1 Nocardioidaceae bacterium
CGATGGCGGCCATGGTCAGGAGCGACGCCACGAAGCCGCCGACGTTCACGACGCCGTTCGCGCGGCCGATGGCGCTCACCGGGTTGAAGGTCCTGGCCAGGTCGAACTCGACCATCGAGGCCGCACCTCCAGCGGCCGTCACGCAGACGAGGACGACCAGCAGCCAGAGGGGCGCGCGACCGGGCCAGAGCAGCACCACCGTCCACACGGTTGCCATCAGGGCGACGACGCCGAGCACGATGTACGAGCGGTAGAACGGAAGCTTCGCCGTGAGCCGACCGAGCAGCGACCCACTCACGATGACCGCACCCACCATCACGATCAGCAACGTGCTGGCGGTGTGGCTCGAGAGACCCTCGCCCTTGACCAGGAACGGGAAGCCCCACAGCAGGCTGAAGACGGTCACCGAGAACTGCGAGGTGAAGTGGGACCAGAGCCCCAGTCGCGTCCCTGGGTTGCCCCACACCGTGCTCAGTGAGCGCGCCAAGGCACTCATCTTCACGCGCACGACCTCGGTGTGGCGGTACGGCGAGTCCTTGATGACCAGTACGACGGCAGCCATCAGGGCAATGCCGACGACCGAGGCGAGCGCGAAGGTCCGGGTCCAGCCGAGCTCGTTCAAGGCGATGGACAACGGTGCCGCGGCCACCACGCCGCCGAGCTGGCCGAGCTGACCGGTCAGCTGCACGATCCGAGGCCCCTGCCGGACCAGGAACCAGACGACGACAAGGCGCAGCACGCTGACGAAGACCATCGCGTCCCCGGCGCCGAGCACTGCCCGAGCGAGCAGGGCAGCAGGGAAGCTCTCGGCGTACGCGAACCCGAGCTGGCCGGCCGTCATCAGCACGAGCCCGGTGAGGAGCAGCCGCTTCGAGCCGAACCGGTCGAGGAGTACGCCGACGGGGATCTGCATCCCGGCGTACACCAACAGCTGCAGGACCGTGAACGTCGCGAGCTGGGTCGCCTTGATGTCGAAGCGCTCCGTCGCGACCAGACCGGCGACGCCGAGCGAACTGCGGTTGAAGACGGCGAGCAGGTAGACGGACAGTGCGACGGCCCAGATCACCCAGGCCCGGCGACGACCGATGTTGTGGATCAGCTCTGCCTCGGTCGCCACCTGCCCAGGCTAGGCGGTCGACGGTCTCCGCGACGTCACCGGCACAATGAACGTCATGCAGTCGATCGGTGACTTGTCGGAGCGGACCGTCTGGGAAGGGCGGCGACTCTCCCTGACCGGACAGGCCTCAGGCGGCCGGCTGCCGTCTGCGCGCTACCGCGTGACGGCAGAGCGGCTCTACTGGACCAGCGGCCCACTCGGTCGGCGTACCGAGAGCGTGCCGCTGTGGGCGGTGGCGGACGGCGTGGTCCAACAGACCGTCCCTCAGCGGGCGCGGCGACTCGGGACGATCACTGTCTCCCTGCAGCACCCCGACTACCGGGCCTTGCCGACCTTCGTCGTCATCGAGGACGTCGAACAGCCGCGGGAGGTGGCGCGGAGGCTCAAGGAAGCAGCGCGCGCGGCCCGCAAGGCGCACGACGAGCGGTCATAACTCCAGCGCGTAGGCGACCGCCTGGTCTGTGGTCATCGCACAGCCTTCTGCCATGGCCCGCCGGAACGCCTCGGGACCCAGCCCCTCCCGTGCGTCGGCCCGTTGCCGCTCCACCTGGGCTACGTCGGCGGGGGCGAG
>DATILB010000491.1:0-3167 GCA_035477015.1 Nocardioidaceae bacterium
GGTCGTCTCGAGGTCGACGACGCAGAACGTGACGTCACGCAACATCGTTCCGAGCTCGTCGAAGCTCCGCTGCGCCTCCCACCGAGGGGATCTGGGTGCTTGCGTGCTCGTCACAACATCGACGCTAGATCTGGGCACCGACAGAAAGGGGGAGGCACGCGCGGATAGGCTGGGGAGAAGCGTTCGACCCCTGACCCAGGAGACACGGTGGCCCACTCCCTGCCCGACGCCAACAGCCGCTGGCGATGCGGTGGCTGCGGCAACTTGACCCGGTTCGACGTCACACGCACGACACGGACGACGGAGTACTGGCACTTCGACCTCGCCGGAGACCACCGGGTGGAGGAGAGTCACGTCGAGCACGAGAACGTCGAGTCGGTGACGTGTCGCTGGTGCGGACGCAGCGATGCCATCGAGCTCGTCTCGCGAGCGGAAGCGGACGCCTCCGCTTCGTGAGCGAGCCCGTCGGCGCCGAGGAGCCCGTCGCACTGACGGGTCCGCTGCCCGACGCCGTTCGGGCACGCGTCGTCCAGCTCGCCGCTGAGGCCGTCGGTCGAATCGCCGCCGAGTCGTTGCCTGCCTCCCTCAAGAAGGTCGCGTCCTTCGCACCTCCCCGGAGGGCTCGTCTCGCGGGCAACCAGATCGCCGCCGTGCTCGAGATCGACGACGACTTCCGAGAGCATGTCGCGGTGCAGGTCAGGGCCCTGCACGAGGCGCTGGCCGACGCGCTCGACAGCGGCACCATCCCCGCTGCGGCTGACCCCGTGGAGGTGGCGGCCGCGGCGTACCTGCTCCGTCCTGAAGGCTGGGCGGACCGCGTCGCCGAGGCCGCGGAAGCGGTGGGGGCCGGGCAGGCCACCGAGCTGGATCGGAAGTCGTCGCAGCAGGTCACGCGCCTCCAGCGTCAGCTCACTGAGGCGACCGCCGAGCTCGAGGAGACCAGGACCAAGCTGCGCGACCAGGTCGCCGTCCTCAAGGCCGAGAACGCCGACCTTCGCCGCAAGCTCGGTGACACGCGCACGCAGCTCAAGACAGCCGAAGCCGCGGCATCGGACGCCACAGTGAGGGCGGCTGAGGTCGCCGGCCAGGCCGACCAGACGGCGGTTCAGGCCGAGGCGGAGGCTCGCCGACTCAAGGCCAGGGTCGACCAGCTCGAGCGAGAGACGGCCGCGGTACGGCGTACCGAGCGCGCCGGCCGTGACGCCGAGCTGATCCGCACCAGACTGCTGCTCGACACGCTGATCGACTCCGCGCAGGGGCTACGTCGTGAGCTCGCCCTCCCCGCGGTCGACGGGTTGCCCGCCGACCAGGTCGTCGCCGACGTGGCCGAGCAAGGCCAACGGACTCCCTCGGGCCACGGGTCGCTCCCGGTCGACGACCCCGCCATGCTGGACCAGCTCGTCCAGCTGCCGAGGGCGCACCTGATCGTCGACGGCTACAACGTCACGAAGAACGCCTGGCCGGGGCTCTCGCTCGAGAAGCAGCGCGACCTGCTGCTCTCCCGGCTCGGCCCGCTCGCTGCACGGAGTGGTGCCGAGATCACCGTCGTGTTCGACGCCGCCGAGACGAAGGACCGGCCACTGGTCAAGGCTCCCCGCGGGCTCCGGGTCCTGTTCAGCCCGGTCGGCGTCATCGCGGACGACATCATCCGCGACCTGGTGGCGGCCGAGCCGCGCGGTCGCCCGCTCCTGGTTGTCACGAGCGACCAGGCTGTCGTCAGGGACGTCGCTGCGGCCGGTGCACGTGTGGTGGGTTCCCAAGGACTGAGCCGGCTCATCGCTCGCGTCTGATTAGTGTCGGCGCCTCCTGAGAGGCTCGACGCATTCCGACGTGGAGGTAAACATGAGCGTGACCATCGACTGCGACACGTGCGTCGTGCGCGGCCTGGCCTGCCACGACTGCGTCGTGACCGTGCTGCTGGGCCCGCCGCCCGAGCTGGCGTTCGACGACGACGAGACGGTCGCGCTGCGTGTGCTCGCAGACTCCGGACTAGTGCCTCCGCTGCGGATGGTCACCGCGGTTGCCGGGCCGGATGTCGCCACGGCCTGAACCACTGGCAGAACCCATGGAATGTCAGCAATCGCTACTCGCGTCCGCCGGGGTTCAGGGATCCTGGTTTGGTGCTGCCCGAGTCCGACCGCGCCTGGAGACTACGCAGCCGTCCTGCACTGGACGGGCTGCGCGGTATCGCGTGCCTGCTGGTCCTGGTCGGACACCAGGTCCCTTGGCTTATCCCGGCCGGCGGCGTCGGCGTGGCGGTCTTCTTCACGCTGTCCGGGTTCCTGATCACAGCCCTGCTCCTGGACCGACGGACACGGTCCGGCAGCTTCCAGCTCGCCGACTTCTACCGTCGTCGCGCGCTGCGCCTCTTGCCAGCCTTCGTGGTGATGCTCTTCATCGTCGGCACCATCAGCCTGGCCATGGCACCGGATCTCGCGCCTCCGAAGGCTCTCGCGGCCTCGATCTTCTACTACTCGAACTGGATGCAGGCGTTCGGGCCGAAGCTCGGAGGTTTGCAACACACCTGGTCGCTTGCGATCGAGGAGCAGTTCTACCTGCTCTGGCCGCTGGTGCTGATCCTCGCGGCTCGCTACGGCCGCCGCGGCCTGCTCGTGCTGGTGGCGTGCGGATCTCTCGCTTCGATCGTGTGGCGGGTTGTCCTCTACGACCTCGGTGAGCCTCTGGGACGGCTGTACTACGGCTCGGACACGCGGGTGGACGGTCTGCTCGTGGGGTGCTGGCTGGCGATCTTCCTGACGGGACGCGCCGAGGGTCGCGCAAGGTCGATCCTGGCGTCCGGGGTCTTCATCGCCACCGGGGCGGCGTGCGTGGCGCTGGTTTCAAGCGGGGTGTTTGGCAGGTTCGTCGTGATGCCCACCGTGATCGCCGTCGGCACCGCAGCCGTCGTCTGGTGCGTGGCTCAGGGGCGCTACTCCGGATGGTTGGGTCACCCGTTCCTCGTGCTGGTCGGCAGGCGGTCCTACGCCCTGTACCTCTGGAGCCTTCCCCTGGCGTCCATGTTGGATCCGTTCGACCTGTCCTACTGGATCGCCCTCCCGATCGGTCTCGCACTGGCTGCAGTGGCGGCGGGGCTGTCGTGGAAGTACGTCGAAGAGCCCTTCCTGCGGTTGAAGGAACGCACGCCCAGGGGCACCGCGGGAGCTGAG
>DATILB010000492.1:0-3731 GCA_035477015.1 Nocardioidaceae bacterium
AGACGCCGACACCCAGCAGCCTTACGCCGCCCTCGATGTCCACGTCGGACAGGAGGCTACGGACCATCCGCATCACTGTGCGCGGGTTGTCGGTCGGGGCCGGCAAGGTTGCTGACTTGGTGTGCGTGGTGAAGTCATGCAGCCGGACCTTCACGGTGATGGTGCGTCCTGACAACCGCGCCTTGCGCAGGCGTTCGGCGACCTTCACCGCCTGGCGGTCGATCAGGCCCTCGAGCAGCCGGCGGTCGGCGACGTCCACCTCGTAGGTGTCTTCGATCGAGATCGACTTCGCCTCCCGCTCAGCGACGACCGGCCGGTCGTCGTCGGCCCGACAGAGCCGGAACAGCGACGTACCATGCGCCTGCCCGACCAGCCGGACCAGCTCGTCCTCGGAGACGGTCACGAGGTCGGCGACGGTGCTGATGCCCGCCCGGCGCAGGCGCTCCGCAGTCGCCGGCCCCACGCCCGGGATGACGGTGGCCTGCATCGGGCCGATCAGGTCGCGCTCCGTGCCAGGAGGCACGACGACCAGCCCGTCCGGCTTCTGCAGGTCACTCGCGATCTTGGCGATGAGCTTCGAGGTGCCGACGCCGACGGAGCCGGTGAGCCCGCCGGTCACCTCGTGCACGTCGGCCTTGAGGCGGTGTGCGATCGCGGTGACACCCCCGACCGACAGGTCGACCTCGTCCGAGACGGCCAGGTCTACGAAGGCCTCGTCGAGGGAGAGTGGCTCGACGAGCGGCGAAAGCTTCCTGAGCAGCGTCATGACTTCTTTGCTGGTGTCCCGGTACGCATGGAAGCGCCCGGTCAGGAACGCCGCGTGCGGGCAGCGGGAACGAGCCTCGCTCATCGACATCGCGGACCGGACGCCGTACGCGCGCGCCTCATACGAAGCGGTAGCGACGACCCCGCGCCGACCGACACCACCGACCACGACGGGCTTCCCTCGAAGCGAAGGCTTGTCCCGCTGCTCGACAGCAGCGAAGAACGCGTCCAGGTCCACATGGAGGACGGTCGGGAGGTCGCGCACGTGCCCATCATGCCGCTGCCCACCGACCACTTTCGGACCCGACTCGTCCCCAACAGAGGCGCATCCCCAGCCGACGATCGGAGCCCGGTTCCGCGGGGTCGCGGCGTCCGAGGGTTGCCACATGACCGAACTCACGACACTCACCGTCCGCGAACCCGAGGACATCCTGGCCCTGGTGCCCTACGTGCTCGGCTTCATCCCCGAGGAGTCACTCGTCCTCCTGACCGCCGGGGACGTGGGCGAGTCGTTCCACGCTCGGGTCGACCTACCCGACGACCCCTCCGACCTCGACCTGGCGGTCGACCCGCTCGTCGACGCCGCACTCCGCAACGGTGTGCGCAAGGCGATGGTCGTCGTCTACTCCGAGGACGGGTGCCTCGCGCTCGACGCCTGGCACCGCCTGCGTGAGGATCTGCTCGAGATCGGAGTCGATGTCGTCGTGTCGCTCCGCACGTTCGGCGGCCGCTATCTGGTCATCGACAACCCCGACAGCGAGTGGACGTCGTACGACGTCGAGGCCCACCCGATCTCGGCCCTGGCGGTGTACGACGGTCGCGTCACCTATCGCACCCGGCAGGAGCTCAGCGACTCTCTGGTCACGACCGACCCCGAGGCAGTCGATGCACTCGAGGAACTGTGCGACAAGGCAACCCGCAGGCTGGCCGGCACCGCCCGTCACCCGCTCGGCCCGCCCACGCCCGAGCACCTTCGTTCCACCCTGGTGGCAGAGGCACTGTGGGCGCGGGAGCGGCTCCGCCTGGCGGTTCAGGAAGGCTCCGTGCTCGAGGATCCCGATGCGGCTCGAATGCTCGCAGCGCTCATCTCCGCCGAGGTGCGCGACGTCCTCTGGGCAGAGATCCGTCGGCTGGGTGCGCGCAAGCACGTCGCGTTCTGGACTGACCTGGTTCGACGCTCACCTGCAGAGTTCGCCGCTCCGCCCGCCGCACTGCTCGCCTTCGCCGCATGGATGGCCGGCGAGGGTGCGCTGGCCTGGTGCGCCCTCGACCGCTGTCGTGAGGCGGACCCGGGCTACTCCATGGCGGCTCTGATCGCCTCGTGCCTGCAGGCAGCCATGCCACCGAGCGCGTTCAAGCCGATCGACCCGGCGAGCCTCACCCTCTTCGCGGGTGAGCGTTAGGACGCCATCACGGCTGCGCGGTCCTCCGGGTTGTAGAACTTCATCGCGTCGTCAATGATCGGCGCCTTGCGAAGGTTCTTGCGGTCGATCAAGTAGTTCATCTTGAGCTTCCACGGCGCTTCCGCGCCCTGCTTCGGGAAGTTGTCCACCGCGCGCAGCACGTAGTTGGCCTGGAAGTCGAGGAAGGGCTCCTCAGCGACGTTCGGGTCGCGCTTCGGCTCGCAGACCTTGAGGTTCTTGCGGTCCATGTGCTCGAGCAGGCGTACGACGTACTCGCAGACCAGGTCGGCCTTCAGCGTCCACGAGGCGTTGGTGTAGCCGACGACGAAGGCGAAGTTCGGGATGCCGCTCAGCATCATGCCTTTGTAAGCCATGTGCTCCGGGAGCTTCAGGTCTACACCGTCGATGGCGAGCTCGACGCCGCCGAAGGCCTGCAGGTTGAGGCCGGTGGCGGTCACGACGACGTCGGCCTCCAGCTCTCGACCGGACTTGAGCAGGATGCCCTTCTTCGTGAACTTGACGATGTGGTCCGTGACCATGTCCACCTTGTGCGTGCGGAGTGCCTTGAAGAGGTCACCACCCGGCACGAGACACAGGCGCTGGTCCCACGGCTCGTAGTGTGGCTTGAAGTGCTCGTCGAAGTCGATGTCGTCGGGCAGCTGTCGCTCGAGCATCTTGCGGAGGAACACGCGCGCCTCCTTCGGCCGGCGGCGGCAGAACTCGTAGAAGCCGATGTGCATCGCGAGGTACCGCGCACGAATCAGCTGTGCCGCCTTCTTCTCCGGCAGGGTCTTGCGCAGCACGTCGGCCATCGGGTCGATGGACGGCTGGCTGATGATGAACGTGGGGGAGCGCTGCAGCATGGTGATGTGGCCCGCGTCGGGCGCCATCGACGGGATGAGCGTCACCGCGGTCGCGCCGCTGCCGATCACGACAACCCGCTTGCCGGCGTAGTCGAGGTCCTCGGGCCAGTGCTGTGGGTGGACCACCTGGCCCTTGAAGTCCTTCAGGCCCGGGAAGTCGGGCGTGAAGCCCTCGTCATAGCGGTAGTAGCCACTCGTGGAGAAGAGGAAGCCGCAGGTGAGCGTCTCGGTCTTACCGGTGTCCTGGCGCTCGACGGTGACGGTCCACTTCGCGTCGGCGCTCGACCAATCCGCATGCACGAGCTTGGAGTGGTAGCGGACGTGCTGGTCGATGCCGTTCTCGCTGGCGGTCTCGCGGATGTAGTCGCGGATGTCCGCACCGGCAGCAATCGCCTTCTTGCCCTTCCACGGCTTGAAGCCGTAGCCGAGCGTGAACATGTCCGAGTCAGAGCGCACGCCCGGGTAGCGGAAGAGGTCCCAGGTGCCGCCGATGGCGCCGCGTGTCTCGAGGACTGCGTAGCTGCGCGACGGGAAGGCCTGCTGGATGTGGTACGCCGCTCCGATGCCGGACAGGCCGGCGCCGACGACGAGCACGTCGAAGTGGGTCTGGGTCACGGTGATCCCTTTCAGTCCTCTGCTCGAGTGAGCGGGGCGACATTCCGAGCGCTGGTGGAACGGCCGAGCCGAGCCACCTCTTCAT
>DATILB010000493.1:0-3832 GCA_035477015.1 Nocardioidaceae bacterium
GACCGGCCGTCTCACATCGTCCTCGACCTCGAAGCCAGCACAGCGACCTGGACGTCGAGCGAGGGCCGCGAAACGCGCGTCCTCTAGTACGGGGCGTCGGGCTCGCGCTCGGAGCCCGCCTCGATGTCCTCGCCGCTGTGCGACGACAGCGCGCTGAGCACCTGGGCGACGACACCGAGGCTGTCGGAGCGGTCGGCGTACTGGTTCTGCAGGTCGGCCAGGTAGCCCGTCACCAGGTCGAGGCGCCGGGCGAGGACTCGCGCGATGGCCACCGTGAACTCCGGCCGCTCGCGCAGGAACGTCTCTGGGTCGTCGGCCCGAAGGCAACGGCACTCACCGACGGCCGTGGCGGTGGCCGTGGCGGGGGAGTCGAGCAGGAAGCCGACCTCGCCCATCACCGCACCCGGTTGGTCTACGACGCCGACCTGGACGCCGGCCTTGGTGATGTGCACTGTCCCCTCGACGAGGATCACGATCTCGGGATGACGCGCGCCCTCGGTGAAGAGGGCCTCGCCGTCGGCGTACACGACCTCAGGAAGGCCGGTCGCCGATCCGAGCACATCAGCCATGGGTCACCCCTTGCGGGCCCTCGACGCGATCTTGGCCCGGTCGTTCTGGTCGAGGACCACCTTACGGATGCGGACGTAGTCAGGGGTGACCTCGACGCACTCGTCCTCGCGGCAGAACTCCAGGCACTGCTCGAGCGAGAGCTTGCGCGGCGGGATGAGCTTCTCGAAGTTGTCGGAGGTGGCGGACCGGATGTTGGTCTGCTGCTTCTCCTTGGTGATGTTGACGTCCATGTCGTCCGCGCGGGAGTTCTCGCCGACGATCATGCCTTCGTAGACCTCGGTGGTCGGCTCGACGAACATCGTGCCGCGCTCCTGCAGGTTCGTCATGGCGTACGCCGTAGCCGCGCCGGAGCGGTCGGCCACCAGTGACCCCTGCGAGCGCGACAGGATCTCGCCGGCCCACGGCTCGTAGCCCTCGGAGATGTGGTGGGCGATGCCGGTGCCGCGCGTGGTCGTGAGGAACTCGGTGCGGAAGCCGATCAGGCCGCGCGACGGAACCACGAACTCCATGCGGACCCAGCCGGTGCCGTGGTTGACCATCTGCTCCATGCGGCCCTTGCGCACCGCGAGCAGCTGGGTGATTGCGCCGAGGTGCTCTTCGGGGGCGTCGATCGTCAGGCGCTCGGTGGGCTCGTGCACCTTGCCGTTGATCTCCTTGGTGACCACCTGCGGCTTGCCGACGGTGAGCTCGAAGCCCTCGCGCTTCATCTGCTCGACCAGGATCGCGAGCGCGAGCTCACCACGGCCCTGGACCTCCCAGGCGTCCGGGCGCTCGGTCGGCAGGATGCGGAGGGACACGTTGCCGACCAGCTCGCTGTCGAGGCGGTCCTTGACCAGCCGGGCGGTGACCTTGGTGTGCTTGGTCGGGCCACGGCCGGCCAGCGGCGAGGTGTTGGTGCCGATGGTCATGGAGATTGCCGGCTCGTCGACGTGGATCAAAGGCAGGGCGACCGGGTTCTCCGGGTCGGCCAGGGTCTCGCCGATGGTGATGTCGGGGATGCCGGAGATGGCGACGATGTCGCCGGGGCCGGCGGTCTCGCCCGGCTTTCGCTCGAGACCCTCGGTGACGAGGAGCTCAGTGATCTTCACTGTCTTGCTAGACCCGTCGCGCTTCATCCAGGCGACGTTCTGGCCCTTCTTCAGCGTCCCCTCATGGATGCGGACCAGTGCAAGACGGCCGAGGAACGGGCTGGCGTCGAGGTTGGTGACGTGGGCCTGAAGGGGCGCACCCTCGGTGTACACCGGCGCGGGGATGGTCTCCAGGATGGTCTTGAAGAGCGGCTCGAGGTCGGTGCCCTCGGGCATCGTGCCGTTCTCCGGTGCCGTCAGCGAGGCGATGCCGGCCCGGCCCGAGGCGTAGACGACCGGGAAGTCCAGGGCATCCTGGCTGTGCGACTCGTCGAGCAGGTCCATGAAGAGCTCGTAGGTCTCGTCGACGACCTCGGCGATCCGGGCGTCGCCTCGGTCGGTCTTGTTGACCACCAGGATCACCGGCATGTCTGCGTTCAAGGCCTTGCGCAGTACGAACCGGGTCTGCGGGAGCGGGCCCTCGGACGCATCGACCAGCAGCACGATGCCGTCCACCATCGACAGGCCGCGCTCCACCTCGCCTCCGAAGTCCGCGTGGCCGGGGGTGTCGATGATGTTGATCGTCATCGACTCGCCGCCTGTGGCCGGGCCCTTGTAGTGGACCGCGGTGTTCTTGGCGAGGATCGTGATGCCCTTCTCGCGCTCGAGCTCACCGGAGTCCATCGCCCGCACGTCGACGTGCTGGTGCTCGGCGACCGCACCTGCCTGCCAGAGCATCGCGTCCACGAGCGTGGTCTTGCCGTGGTCGACGTGGGCGACGATCGCCACGTTGCGCAGGTCGGAGCGGGTCTTGCGTTCGGACATGGAAGTACGTCGCCTTTGAAGAGGTGGGGGTGCGCCGGAAGTGGCCGCGCTGAGTCTACCGGTCCGGTCAGAGTAAAAAGTTGGTCAGGCGTCCAAGTCAGGCATCCAAGACTCTTGACTCAGTGTGACCCACGTCGCATTCTGGTTGACGGAGAGGGAACGGTGCCGAGCTTGGGAGGGCGGTGCGCCGGGCGATTTGAAGCCGTCGGTCGCAGGACAGGCCGGCGGCTTCGTCGTTGCCGGAGCTCTGTTAGGAGCGCGGAATGGCGAAGCCGGACAGCGAGCGACCGAAGAGCAGCAGGACGTCCAGCCCGGCGTCGGCGTCGCCGTCTACCAGCCACTGGAAGGTGACTCCCTCGATCACCGAGAGCAGGTACCGGGCAAGCCGCTCAACCGGCACCTTCCAGTCGTGCTGCGCGATCTCGCCGGTCGCAGCGAGGAACTTGCTGGTGAGGTCGTAGTAGAGGTCGTACTGCTTGTGCGCCGCGTCGGGCGCGTTCCGAAGGGCGTACTGGGTGAGCTCGTAGGTGAGCTGGTGCGGCTGGGGGTCGCGCACGACGTGGGCCCAGTAGGCACGCAGGCCGCCGGAGACGATCTCCTCGAACGACTCGTTGCCCGTGAGAGCGGGGAGGACGGCGTCGAACGTGCCCTCGTTGATCGCAGCCATCACCTGCTCGATCAGCTCCTCCTTGGAGCGGAAGCAGTAGTGGAAGACGCCGAGCGGCATGTCTGCCTCAGCCACGATCGCGCGAGTAGTGGCGTTCGCAACGCCGTCGCGGGTCATCACCCGGATGGCGGCCTGAACCAGCAGCTCACGGCGCTCATCGGCTGACATGCGTCCCATCGGGCCTCCCGTTCCCTGGAGTCCTCAGGTTCAACCGCACAACGGTCCAAGTCAAGCGTCCAAGTACAAGTTTCACTTAGTGTCTTCGTCGTGGAGCTCCTCGACCTGCTCGCCGCGTCCACCCGATTGGTCGCTTTCACCGGTGCTGGTGTCTCCACCGAGTCCGGGATTCCTGACTTCCGCTCCCCGGGTGGCGTGTGGACGCGCTTCGACCCGCGGAACTTCGAGTTCGACCGGTACGTCGAAGACGCGCGCGTCCGCGCGGAGTCGTGGGCGATGCGCAAGGAGTTCTTCACTTCGAGGCTCGCAAGCTCGCACCTCAGTACAAGCGGCCAACCGCCGTGGGCGCCCAACCCTGCACACGTCGCGCTCGCGCGGCTCGAGGAGGCCGGAAGGTCGCTCGGGGTGATCACGCAGAACATCGACGGGCTGCACCAGGACGCCGGCTCGCGCACTGTCATCGAGCTGCACGGCACCGCCCGCAAGGTGATGTGCATCGGCCACCATCCGACCGGCGGCACCCCTG
>DATILB010000494.1:0-1813 GCA_035477015.1 Nocardioidaceae bacterium
GTGTTCCGCTCGCCGCGGTCGTCGACCCGGAGCTGGTCCTTCCGACGATGGCGGATGCCTTCGGGACCGATCTGGCCGTGGCCGAGTACGTCGACGGCAGGCGGATGCTCGCGCTGCTGGACAACCTGGAGCAGGTGCTGGACGCCGCGCCCCACGTCGCGGCCCTGGTCGCCGCCTGCCCGAGCCTGCACCTGCTGGTCACCTCACGCGCCCCGCTGCGAATCGCCGGGGAGCATGAGTACGCCGTCGACCCGCTCCCCCAGGACGACGCCGTCGCGCTGTTCCGGGAACGCGCGTTCGACGCCGACCCACTCGACGCGGTCGAGGAGATCTGCCGCCGGGTCGACCGCCTCCCGCTCGCTGTCGAGCTGGCCGCGGCCCGGACCCGGCTCTTCTCGCCGCCGCAGCTGCTGGAGCGGCTCGCGCGGCGGCTGCCGCTCCTCGACGACGGCCGCCGCGACGCACCGGCCCGACATCAGGGACTGCGCGCAACGATTGCGTGGAGTCACGATCTGCTCCCTCCCGACGTACGGGAGCTGTTCGCCAGGCTCGGCGTGTTCGCCGGGCCGTTCGATCTCGACGCCGCCGAAGTCGTGGCCGGGGCGACCCTCGACGGAATGGAGGGGCTGGTCGAGTCGAGCTTGGTCCGGCGCCTGCGGGACCGCTTCACGATGCTGGAGACGATCCGGGAGTACGCCGTCGAGCAGCTCGACGCCTCGGAGAACTCCCACGGAGTGCACGACAGACACCTGCGGTACTTCCTGGACAAGGCGGAGGTTCGCGCGCAAGCCCTCGCAGGCCTCCAGGTGGGCACCGAGCTGCGGTTGTCGAGGCTCGACGAGGATGACACCCGCGCAGCGATCACCTGGGCCACTGCGACAGCCGCCGCCGAGGAGGCCATGCGGCTCTGTTCAGCGCTGACCGATGCCTGGAACCTGAGCTCACACATCGAGGAGGGCCTTCGGTGGTTCGAGGGTGCACTCGAGATCGGTCAGCACGCCGCCGCCCCGATCCGGGCGAAGGCACTGGCCCAGTACGGGTCGCTGCTGATGTTCGCCAACCGGCCACAGGAGTCCAGCGCGCGTCTCGAGGAGTCCGTCGCCCTCTACCGATCCCTGGCCGACCACGAAGGTCTGGCCCACGCGTTGGTGGCGCTGGGCAGCACCGTCTCGGGGCGGGATCCGTCGCGTGCCGGCCCGATTCTCGAAGAGGCCCTCGAGGTGAGCCGGCGCGCCGCCTTTCGAACCGGCGAGTGTCGCGTGCTCCACCTTCTGGGCGAGATGCGGCGTGACCAGGGCGAGTACGACGAGGGTGCCGAGCTCTTGGACCGAGCCCTGGAGGTTGCCACCGAGATGGGCTGGCGCCGGCAGGTCGGTGCAACCCTGCACAGCCTCGCGGATCTCGAACTGGATCGCGCGGAACTCGACCGCGCCGAGGCGCTGTACCAGGACTGCCTGCGGCTTGCCCGGGAGGACGACCTCGACCGGTACCTCGCCTACTGCGTTGCCGGCCTGGCCGCGGTCGCGGCGAAACGTGCCGACAACGAACGCGCCGCCTACCTCTGGTCCGCACTCGAACGAAACGAGGGGGAACACGGCTTCCGGCTCATCGCGTACGAACGCGAGCGCTATGAGCGGATCCTTGCCGACGTTCCGTCGTGGAGCGGCGAGCCACCCGATCTCGACGAAGCCGTGCACCTCGCGCTCGGCCCGACCTGACGCCTCATTCCGTGTGCTCGTCAGCGGCGATGGGCGTCGCTGAGCGCCGCACGGTCCAGCTCGGCAAGGCTGTTGCAGCCCGAGAGCACCATCGA
>DATILB010000495.1:0-2043 GCA_035477015.1 Nocardioidaceae bacterium
GGCGTCACCGAAACTCCGCACCGCGGGCACGAAGTCGAGGTGGCAGATGCCCTGCAAGACCGCATCCTCGGCTGCCTCGACCGTCATGGTGCGCACCGTGTCACCGAGGAGCGCGATCTCGCCGAAGCCGTCGCCGCGGCACATGGTCCGGACGACCCGTCCACCGTCGAGCACGTTGACGGTGCCGGACTCGACGACGTAGAACTGGTCGCCCGCGTCTCCCGCCCGGAAAACCGCATCACCCGATGAGAGCTCGAGACGCCTCAGGTGGACGGCGAGCTGCTCGAGCACTGGGACGGGCAGCGGGCGGAGCATCGACACCTCGCAGATGAGCGTGATCGCCTCCGTGCGGACAGTGAGGCCGCGGTCCGCCTCGGTAAGCCGGGGCCACAGCGCCCCGACGACGGCCGGTGCGATCATCCCGACCACGAGAAGAGCGCCCTTGATCCCGAGCAGGTTGATAAGCAGCGGCACCACGAGGCCTCCCGCCGCAACCGCTACGGCGCCGACACTTTCGAGTAGACCGAAGACCCGACCCATGACTGCGTCCGGCACCAGCCGGCCAAGCATCGTGAAGGCCGTGACGTCCACCAGGGCGTTGCCGATACCGATCACCGGGGCCGCGACGAGTGCGACCACGAACCAGGGAGCCGCGCCCATGATGGCGAGGGGCAGACCCCACATCACCACGGCGATGCCGAGCCACCTCGCCATGGCTCTGCTCCCGACGAGCCGCGTGCACAGGGCGCTGCCGACCAGAGCACCGACGCCGACCGCCCCTTGGAGCACGCCGACGTCGGCTTCCTTGCCGTCGAGCAGGTCGATTGCGAGGACGACGACGAGGACCGTGAAGGCGCCTCGGATCGCTGCCTGCAGGATGATCAGCCAGAACGTGAGACCGACCCCGGGGTTCTCGGCAACGCCACGGAAACCGTCACGCAGGTCGGAGAAGAACGATGACCTCGGTTTCACCTCCGGCACCATCCGCTCGTAGTGGAGTGCCACGACAAGCGCGGCACTTACCAGCCCCATCACCCCCGCGAACACGAACACGCTCGCCACGTCACCGAAACCCACGAGCAGTGCGGCAATGAACGGACCCGAGACCACACTCACCCCGTCGAGGGCACCCCGGACGACGTTGACCTTGGTCAGCTCGTCGGGCGTACGACACAGCGAGGGAAGCAAGGCCGAATGGCTCGCACGGTACGGCGTGAAGGCGATCGTCGAGACGGCGGCGAGCGCGTACACCAGTTCGACCGGACCGCCAGCGAGGAGAACCGGAGCACAAGCCAGGGTGGCGACTCCGCGCACGGAGCTGGACACGAACAGCACACGTTCGCGCGGGACTCGGTCGGCGTAGCCCGCCAGGGTCGGTGCCAGCAGCGCGGCCGGCAGCATCCGCAGCACACCCACGAGAGCGACCGCTGTTGCGCCCGCGTCCGCGTAGGCCACCAACCCGATGCCTACGGTGAAGGCCCACTCGGCAGTGAACGCTGCCCCGAACGACAACTGAGCGCGGGCCAGGGTGCCGTTGCCGAGCACCCCGCGTAGTCCCGAGCTCACCGCCTCATCATGGCACGGTCAGGTCAGCCGCCCCGGTTGCCCGGACCTTGCTGCGCACGGGCCGCAGCCACGGCCTGCTGGATCAGCGTCGTGATGTCCTCCTGCAGCTCGGCGTAGCGGACCAGGTTGCCGGCACGCAGCGCCGCGTCTGCCTGATCCTGCTTGGCCTCGATGCGTTCCAGCAGCACGAGCACGTTGGTCTCGGTGCCGGGCGTCGGCGGGTCCGGGTCGGGCGTCGGCGGGTTCGGGTCGACGGGCTCGTCGCTCCGGATGTTCGCCAGTGCCGACTCGAGAGTCGTGCCGATGCCCGCCGCGTCGCCGAACGTCGCTAGGACGTACCGGAGCACAGGGAACGCTCCCTCCGACCTGGTCTGCGATGCGTAGACCGGCTGGACGTAGAGCAGGCCACCACCGACAGGAAGCGTCAGCAGGTTGCCGTTGTCGATCCGCTGGTTGAGCTTGAGCGGCTGCAAGGTG
>DATILB010000496.1:0-6819 GCA_035477015.1 Nocardioidaceae bacterium
GCTCGGGCCGCTGGTCGACACGCTCGGCGCGACGACCAAGGGCGTCACCTTCGAGCTGAGCAAGCAGGTCGACTACCTGCGGGCCAAGAACGGCGCCGTACGCGGTGGTGTTGCCGAAGGCCGGCCGTCGCTGAAGAAGGACATCCACGTCTGCGAGGCGATCCTCGCGATGTCCGGGACCACGAACGGTCACCTCGCCACCCAAGGTTTCAAGACCCTCGAGAAGCGGACCGGGGTGCACCTGTCCGACCTGGCTGAGGAGCACGAAGGCAAGCAGATCACCTTCGCCGACACCCAGGGGCCGCCGGTACCCGTGATCACGTCACCGGAATGGTCGGGATCCGAGACCGGTGGTCGGCGCTACTCGCCGTTCACCATCAACGTGGAGCGCAAGAAGCCATGGCACACGCTGACCGGGCGGATGCACTTCTACCTCGACCACGACTGGATCACCGAGCTCGGCGAGGGCCTGCCGATCTATCGGCCACCGCTGAACATGGCGGCCCTCTTTGCCGAACCCAGGCTGGGCAACGTCTCCGACGGTTCGAACGGCCAGGTCGAGGGACTGACGGTGCGCTACCTGACCCCGCACAACAAGTGGTCGATCCACTCCGAATACCAGGACAACCTCTTCATGCTCTCCCTCTCCCGCGGTGGCCAGAACATCTGGATGAGCGACCGCGATGCCGTCAAGGTCGGGATCAAGGACAACGACTGGATCGAGGCGGTCAACCGCAACGGTGTGGTGGTCGCCCGGGCGATCGTCTCGCACCGGATGCCCGAGGGAACGGTGTACATGTACCACGCGCAGGACCGGCTGATCGACGTACCCATTGCAGAGACGTCGGGCAAGCGTGGCGGCATCCACAACTCGCTGACCCGACTACTCGTGAAGCCGTCCCACCTGATCGGTGGCTATGCCCAGTTGACCTTCGCCTTCAACTATCTCGGCCCCACCGGCAACCAACGTGACGAGGTCACCATCATCCGCAAGCGCAGCCAGGACGTGACGTACTGATGAAGGTCATGGCGCAGATGGCGATGGTGATGAACCTCGACAAGTGCATTGGTTGCCACACCTGCTCGGTGACCTGCAAGCAGGCGTGGACCAACCGGTCCGGCACCGAGTACATCTGGTTCAACAACGTCGAGACCCGACCAGGCCTCGGCTACCCACGCACCTACGAGGACCAGGACAAGTGGAAGGGCGGTTGGGAGCTCAACAAGCGCGGTCGGATGAAGCTCAAGGGCGGTGGTCGCCTGAAGAACCTGATGACGATCTTCTCCAATCCGAAGCTGCCCTCCATCGGGGAGTACTACGAGCCGTGGACCTACGACTACGCGACGCTCACCGACGCGCCCGCCCAGGAGCACACCCCGGTCGCCCGGCCCAAGTCACTGATCAGCGGCAAGAACATGAAGATCGAGTGGTCAGCCAACTGGGACGACGACCTGGGCGGATCGACGGCCACCGCGCACCGCGACCCGATGCTCAAGAAGATCGCCGACAAGGTGAAGTTCGAGTTCGAGCAGACCTTCATGTTCTATCTCCCGCGGATCTGTGAGCACTGCCTCAACCCGTCGTGCGCGGCGTCGTGCCCGAGCGGTGCGATCTACAAGCGCGAGGAGGACGGCATCGTTCTTGTCGACCAGCACAGGTGCCGCGGCTGGCGCAAGTGCGTGTCGGGCTGCCCCTACAAGAAGGTGTACTTCAACCACCGCACCGGCAAGGCGGAGAAGTGCACGTTCTGCTTCCCTCGCATCGAGGTCGGCCTGCCCACGGTGTGCGCGGAGACGTGCGTGGGTCGGCTGCGCTACATCGGCCTGATGCTCTACGACGCCGACAAGGTGCTCGCCGCAGCGTCCACGACCGATGACCAAGGGCTGTACGAGGCTCAGCGCGACGTCTTCCTCGACCCGTTCGATCCAGACGTGATCCGCGAGGCGGAGAAGGCCGGCATCGCCCGGGACTGGATTGACGCCGCCCAGCGCTCGCCGATCTACTCCCTGATCAACACCTACCGGGTCGCGCTGCCCCTCCACCCTGAGTACCGCACCATGCCCATGGTCTGGTACATCCCTCCTCTCTCGCCCGTCGTCGACGTGGTGGCCGAGACCGGAGAGGACGCCGAGGACACGGGCAACCTCTTCGCGGCCATCGACGCACTGCGGATCCCGATCGAGTACCTCGCCGAGCTCTTCACCGCTGGCGACGTCGCCCCCGTCGACGCGGTCCTCAAGAAGCTCGCCGCCATGCGCTGCTACATGCGCGACATCAACCTGGGTCGTGAGCCGGACGCGTCGATCCCGGCAGCCGTCGGGATGACCGAGGAGGAGATGTACGACATGTACCGGCTCCTCGCGATCGCAAAGTACGACGAGCGGTACGTCATCCCAACCGCGCACGCCGAGCAAGCCCACTCTCTGGAGGAGCTGTCCACCGAGTGCTCGGTCTCCGAGTACGACGGCGGGCAGCGGGACCTGTTCGGTGAGGGCTCTGGGGTGCCTACACCGATCGCTGTCGAGAACTTCCAGATGCTGCAGGGCCGCCAGACTTCCGACTCACTCTCCGGCCCCGAGAACAAGGGTGCCCGGGTGAACCTGCTCAACTGGGACGGCAAGGGTTCTCCGTCCGGGATGTTCCCGCCGAAAGGCTCGGACTCGTGAGCGCCCGCCGGCCCAGGCCGACCCTGCCGCCGGACCAGCTCACGATCGTCTGGCAGTCGGTCTCGCTGCTCCTCGACTACCCCGACGAGGAGCTACTCGCTCGAGCGGACCTTGTTCGATCCGCAGCCCAGGCACTGCCCGTCACGATCGGGGACTCTCTCCGAGCCTTCCTCGACCACGTCGAAGCCACACCACTGCCGGACCTGCAGGCCGACTATGTCGAGACCTTCGATACGCGGCGCCGCTGCAACCTCTTCCTGACGTACTTCGCCCACGGTGACACACGCAAGCGAGGGATGGCGCTGCTGCGTTTCAAGCAGACCTACCTGCGGGCCGGGTTCGAGCTGAGCGAGACCGAGCTGCCCGACCACCTCTGCGTCGTACTGGAGTTCGCGGCCACCGTCGACCGGGATCTGGGTCGTGACCTGATCCTCGACCACCGCGCCGGCCTCGAGCTGCTGCGGCTTTCGCTGCAGGAGTCGCGCTCACCGTGGGGAAGCCTGGTCGACGCCGTCACGGCCACCTTGCCGGCCCTGCGTGGCGACGAGCGTGACGCCGTACGTCGACTGGCCGCCGAGGGTCCTCCCGAAGAAGAGGTGGGCCTAGCTCCCTTCGCCAACCCGCGGTTCAGCCCCAGCGCCGCTTCCGACACGACGCTGCTTCCCATGCCATCGTTCCCGGGGGCACGCACATGAACGAGTTCCTGTTCGTTGTCGTCCCCTACATGTGCTTGACCACCTTCGTCGTCGGGCACCTGTGGCGCTATCGCTACGACAAGTTCGGGTGGACCACCAGGTCCTCCCAGCTCTACGAGAACCGTCTGCTGCGTATCGGGAGTCCTCTCTTCCACTTCGGGATGCTAGGCGTGGTCGGTGGCCACATCATCGGTCTGCTGGTGCCGCAGTCGTGGACCGATGCGGCGGGGATCAGCGAACACACGTACCACGTCGTAGCCGTCACGGGTGGACTTCTGGCCGGCCTGATGGCTGTGGTCGGCATGGCGATCCTGATCTACCGCCGACGTACCGTCGGCCCGGTCTTCTCCGCTACGACGCGGATGGACAAGGTGATGTACGCCTTCCTGGCGGTGGTGATCGTGCTGGGCATGTGGAACACCATCGCTGGCTCGATCATGACGATCGGCGGCGACTACAACTACCGCGAGGGTGTCTCCGTCTGGTACCGCTCCTTCCTCGCGTTCCAGCCGGACGGCTCCCTGATGGCCGAGGCGCCGCTGGGATTCCAGCTGCACGCACTCACTGCTTTCGGCCTGTTCGCGCTGTGGCCGTTCACCCGCCTGGTGCACGTGTTCAGCGCACCGGTCGGCTACCTGACCCGTCCCTACATCGTCTACCGCAGTCGCGATGACACCCAGCTCGGAAGCCACCGCCCGCGCCGCGGGTGGGACCGGGTGGGGTGAAAACAGCGGGAGCACGGCCAAACCACCACGAGGAGAGCTCATGCAGAAGGAGTCACTGACCGCACTGGTCAGCCAGCACCTCAACACGGCGATGACCGCATCCAGCGGTCGCAGCGCCCACACGATGTACAGCGGGAACGGGAACACACTGCGCCAGACCCTGATCGCCCTTCGGGCGGGCAGCAGTCTGAACGAGCACGAGAACCCCGGCGAGGCCACGCTCCAGGTGTTACAGGGGCGCGTGACCCTCGTAGCAGGAGAGAACCGAGGGAACGGCTCGCCTGGGGACCTGATCATCATCCCCAACGCGCGGCATTCCCTCGAGGCCGTCGAGGACTCCGTGGTCCTGCTTTCGGTGGGCAAGATCACCGTCTGATTTCGCGGCTGCTGCCGCCCGATGATCAGACCCCGGCGGTCGCCGGAGTGCGCAGCTCGTCGAGAACACTGGAGTACATCGTCGCCTTGATGGCGCCGAGGGTCTTGGCGTCCTTGCCGGCCAGCGGCTGGACCTTCGCAATCGCCGCAGCCACCAGGCCTGCTTCCTCGGCCGCCGCATCTATGAGGCCGGCCGCGACGGCGGCGTCGGCGTCGTACCGATGGCCGGTGCTCATGGCGACGACCGCGGCCTGCGGGGTCAGCTTGGCCTGGATCAGCGCGGCCATGCCCGTCGTGAAGGGAATCTGGATGTCGACCTCGGGGAAGCAGAAGAAGCCTCGGCCGCTCCGCATGATCCGCCAGTCGTGCGCCATGGCGAGCATCGCGCCGGCACCGAAGGCGTGCCCGGGAACCGCCGCGATGGTCGGGACCGGCAGCGTGAGCACGCGGGCAAGGAGCTCCTGCACGTCGGCGACGTACGCCGTGAGCTGGTCGGGGTTGCTCATCACGTAGTCCAGGTCCAGGCCGTTGGAGTAGAACTTGCCCTCGGCCGTGGTGACCAGCGGCGCCGGAGCCTCCACGATCTCGTCGAGGTAGGCATTGGTCTGCTTGAGCCAGTCGAGAGTGAAACGGTTCTCGTCGTCGCCTAGGGTCAGGACGTAGACGCCGTCCTGCTGCTGGAGCTGGGTCATGGTCGTGCTTCCTTCTCTCGGGTGGTACGGGACTTTCGGGTGGGCGGGGGTGGAGGTGCGAGGGCGAGGATCGCCCGGCAGGCTGCCTCGACCTGGGCGGCGACCTGGGCGTCCAGTGCAGCGCCGGTCGCGAGCTTGCGTTGCATGAGTCCGCCGGGGAGGTCCACGACGCAGGCGGCGATGGTCTCGACGGCGATTCGGTCCGTACGGTTCCAGCGAGCGCGCGCGAGCATGATCAGCACCTGGGTGAACGCGGCCTGGATCGCGTCGAGCTCCTCTTTGACCGCGGGCGATAGATCGTCGTCGGAGAACAGCTGGTCGCGCCGTTGCCCGAAGAACAACCGAGCGGCCGACGGGTTGTGGGTGGCGAACTCCACCGGCCATAGCGCGGCGACGACCACGGCATCGTCGGCCTGGGACTCGGTCGGGGCTCCGTCGATCGCTGATGCGATCCGCTCGTGCTGCTCGGTCAGGAGGCGCCGTGCCGCCCGGATCCAGACCTTCGCGAGCAGCTCCTCCTTCGAGGTGAACGCGTGGTAGATGGAGCCGTTGGAGGCTCCGGCCTCGACCGCCAGACGACGCAGGGTCAGGCCGCTGGGGTCCCCGGCGGTCGCGAGCTGCTCGGCGACATCGAGCAACGTGTCGAGGTCGTTCGTTCTCGGCCTGGCCATGGGTCCAGGCTACTAGAGCGTACGTTCCAGAACAAGTGCCCTATTTGCGCTCTGGCTCACCAGTCGCTCGGGCCTGGGCGAGGTCGGCGCTCAGGCCGAGCCTCACTGCCGCGCGCTCCACGGCCTCCAGTACGTCGGGCGGGAGCTGGTCGAACACCCGGCGTACGTCGGGCCGCTCGATGACCGCGCCGATGAGGATCTCCCCCAGCGCCGCGTGCTCCGAGTCGATGAGGGCAACTACGCGGTCCAGGCTTGCCGCATCCATGCGGGTGAGGAGGTCGAGGAAGGGCTCGAGGATCTCCGCCGACTCGACGGCTTCGGTGACGATCGCGGTCAGGGAGTCGACAGGAAGGTCAACCACCAGCGCCGGGACACGGGCAAAGACCGCATCGGGCAGCACCCGCAGCAACGGCACGAGGTCGATCCAGAGGCCGCTGTCCGCCGCAGCGGCCAGGATCTCCTTCAGCACGCTGTCGGCGTGGAACGGCGCCATCGCCGCCATCGCAGTCCGGCTCGGCTCGCTCATCGTGCGCACGACGGGAAGCAGCCGTGGCCACAGCTGACCCGCGGAGACCGCCGTGACCAGTGCGCCGACCGACTGCTCGTCCAGCTCGGCGACCAGGTCGGCGGCCACGCGCCTCACCTCGTCCGGCAGTGCATCGATGAGCGGCAGCAGCTGTGCCCACTGCGATGCGGCCGCAGCAGCCTGGATGATCTCGCCGAGCACGCGAGGTTCGTGGAAGGCCGGGCTGGCCGCAAGACTGAAGCGGGCCTGCTCGCTCATGACGCCGACCACAGGCAGCAGGCTCTCCCAGATCCCAGCCGCGGAGACCGCGTCAACGAGGCCCCTCACGACGTCCGGGCTCTGCTCGGCGACAACGTCAGCGACCGGACCTCGCCGTACGTCGGAGAGGTGCTCGAGCAGGTCGAGCGCCTCCGGCCACAGACCGAGAGCCGAGGCGTTCGCGATGATGCCGGGCAGCCGCTCGGGGGG
>DATILB010000497.1:0-2011 GCA_035477015.1 Nocardioidaceae bacterium
TACCACTGGGGCTCGTCGATCAAGCCCGGCCACGACTTCAACGAGCGCGTGTTCGGCAAGCTGAGGGCCACCCTGGTCGAGCTGCTGCCCGTGGTGTCGTCGGCGCGCTTCACGCACGCCTGGGGTGGTGCGCTGGGCATCACGCGCGACTGGCACCCGTCCGTCGGGCTGGAGGGTGGGATCGCCTGGGCCGGTGGCTACGTCGGCGACGGGGTCAGCACCACGAACCTCGCCGGTCGCACGCTGCGCGACCTGATCCTGGGGCAGGACACCGACCTCGTCCGGCTGCCCTGGGTGGCGCACGCCTCCCCGCGCTGGGAGCCCGAGCCGCTGCGCTGGCTGGCGGTCAACGCGGGGCTCCGGGCGATGACGATTTCTGACGCCGAGGAGCGACTGACCCGCCGGCCGAGCCGGGCCGCGCGTGGCATGTCGCGCTTCATCGGCGGACACTGACGGACAACGAGACTGGGAACCGAGGGACACCATGAATCGCATCGGGCACTGGATCGACGGTGCACTCGTCGGCGGCACCTCCCGCAGGACAGCACCGGTCTTCAACCCCGCGACGGGCCAGGAGACCGGCCAGGTCGCGCTCGCCTCCCGCGGGGAGGTCGACACGGCCGTCGCGAGCGCGGCGCGCGCAGCCGCGGAGTGGCGTGCCTCGTCACTCTCGTCCCGGGCAGCGGTGCTGTTCGCTTTCCGCCAGCTGGTCCACGACCGCGCCGACGACCTGGCCAGGCTGATCACCTCAGAGCACGGCAAGGTGCACGCGGACGCACTCGGCGAGGTGTCACGCGGCCTGGAGAACGTCGAGTTCGCGACCGGCATCCCGCAGCTGCTCAAGGGCGGCTACAGCGAGCAGGCCGCCACGGGGGTCGACGTCTACAGCATCCGCCAGCCCCTGGGCGTGGTCGCCGGCATCACGCCGTTCAACTTCCCTGCGATGGTCCCGCTCTGGATGTGCGCCAGCGCCATCGCCTGTGGCAACGCGTTCATCCTCAAGCCAAGCGAGAAGGACCCTTCCACCTCGCTGTTGCTGGCAGAGCTGTGGCGGGAAGCCGGGCTCCCCGCAGGGGTGTTCACGGTGCTCCAAGGCGACGCCGAAGCGGTCGACGCACTCCTCACCCACCCGGACGTGGCAGCGGTGAGCTTCGTCGGGTCGACCCCGGTCGCTGAGCACGTCTACGTGACCGGCACCGGCCGAGGCAAGCGGGTGCAGGCGCTCGGCGGCGCCAAGAACCATGCGCTCGTGCTGCCCGACGCCGACCTCGACGTCGCGGCGGACGCGATCGTGTCGGCGGCCTACGGCTCTGCCGGCGAACGCTGCATGGCGGTCTCCGTCGCGGTCGCTGTCGGGGACATCGCCGACCCTCTCGTGGAAGCTTTGGCAGCACGCCTCCCCAAGCTCGTCGTCGGTGACGGTTCGGCTCCCGACTCGGACATGGGTCCGCTCATCACGCGCGAGCACCGCGACCGCGTGGCGTCGTACGTCGATGCCGGCGAGTCAGCGGGTGCCGAGGTCGTGGTCGACGGTCGTGCGGCCGACGTACCCGCCGACGGCTTCTTCCTGGGAGTCACGCTCCTGGACCGGGTGACGCCGGAGATGTCGGTCTACCGCGACGAGATCTTCGGACCGGTGCTCGCCGTGGTGCGCGTCGACTCCTTCGACGAGGGCCTGGCCCTCATCAACAGCAACCGCTACGCCAACGGCACCGCCGTCTTCACCCGGGACGGCGGCATCGCGCGGCGCTTCCAGTCCGAGGTACAGGTCGGGATGGTCGGCATCAACGTGCCGGTCCCGGTGCCGGTCGCCTACTACTCGTTCGGCGGCTGGAAGGCGTCCCTGTTCGGCGACACCCACATGTACGGCCCGGAGAGCATCAACTTCTACACCCGCGGCAAGGTCGTGACGTCGCGCTGGCCCGACCCGGCGACCTCGTCGGTCGACCTGGGCTTCCCCCGCAACCGGTAGCACTCGAGGCGTGCGGTAGAAACATGGCGTGATCACCGC
>DATILB010000498.1:0-4362 GCA_035477015.1 Nocardioidaceae bacterium
CGCCTTCTACACCGTGCTGGTCGCCGGGTTCGCTCCGAACGCGGCGCTCTTCGGGTCGTCGTACCTGGTCGGTCCAGGGTTCGCAGTGGGCACCGGCACCGTCGTGTCGACCGGGGACGTCTCTCTCGGACCCGTGCCGGCGTTCCCGTTGCTGGCGGCTCTTCCTGGGGACGGTCCGGCACCGTGGTGGGCGATGCTGCTCCTGGTCGTGCCCGTGATCCTCGGAGTCGTCGCCGGCCGCCAGGCCTTGCTGACCTTCCCGGCCTCGGGCTACGAAATCGCTGCACTTCGCGGACTGGGTGGTGGCGCGGCCGGTGGCCTGCTTCTGGGGCTTGCGATGGCGCTCTCGGGTGGTGCCGTCGGTCCGGGGCGGATGACGGACATCGGCCCAGGGCTCCTCGCTCCGACGTTCGCCGCGATCGTCGCGCTCGGTCTCGGGGCGACCCTGGGTGCTGTGGTAACCCACTGGCGGCAAGGGCCCGCCCCGGACGGCACCGAGCCGACCGTCGACCTCTCGGCGGGCGAACCCACGGTGCAGATCCAGCGGTCGCTGCTCGACCGCTTCCGGCGCAGCGGTGACTGACGAGGAGCTCGCGGCGCTCCTGATCGACCCCGCCGACGCCATCAGGATGAAGGCTCACGGCCGGACGGAGGCGGCCGTCCTCGTGCCGCTCTTCCCGGATCCCGACGAGGGACTGGTCGCCGTCCTCACCGAGCGCCGGCACGACCTCCGCAAGCATGCCGGTGAGATCTCGTTCCCAGGCGGGCGGCGGGATCCCGGCGAGGACCTGGTCACCACCGCGCTCCGCGAGGCCGAGGAGGAGATCGGGCTCCCTCGCGACCGAGTGCGCCTGCTGGGTGCGCTTGCCCCGACCAAGACGCTGGTCACGTCGTACTGCATCTTCCCGTTCGTCGGCGCCATCGACGCCGGCCACGACTGGCTGGCCCAGGAGACCGAGGTCGCCCATGTGCTGGAGCTTCCGTTGCGCAGGCTGCAGGCTCATCGGCGCTTCCGGCCGCTCCTAGACAAGGGACTCCCAGTGCCGACGGTCAGCTTCCTCGTGGACGGTCACCTGGTGTGGGGTGCGACTGCGCGAATGCTCGACCAGCTGCTCAAGCGACTCGGACCATTCATCTAGGCCGAGCGTGTCTTCGGTCGAGGCGGCGTCCACGCACTCGCACGCGAGCGAGAGCGCCGCGTGCCTCCCGCCACGCTGCCGGCTCGGCCCGGATACCCTGTGGCCGTGTCCAGCCCCGCCCACCCCGCTCGCCTCGTCGTGCTCGTCTCCGGCACGGGCACGAACCTGCAGGCGATCCTGGATGCATCCGCCGACCCGGCGTACGGCGCGCAGGTGGTAGCCGTGGGGGCGGACCGCGAGGGCATCGAAGGGCTGGTGCGCGCCGAGAAGGCGGGCGTCCCGACGTTCGTGAAGCAGGTCTCCCACTTCACCTCGCGTGAGCACTGGGACCGCGCGATCGCCGAGACCGTGGCCAGCTTCGAGCCGGACGTCATCGTGCTGGCGGGCTTCATGAAGCTGGTCGGCAAGGAGTTCCTCGCCGTCCACGAAGGGCGGACCGTCAACACCCACCCGGCACTGTGCCCGGCCTTCCCCGGGACCAGTGGCCCCGCAGACGCCCTCGCGTACGGCGTCAAGGTCACCGGAGCGACGCTCTTCGTCGTCGACGAGGGGGTCGACACCGGGCCGATCGTGGCGCAGACCGTCGTCCCCGTGGAGGACAACGACACCGTGGACTCGCTCCACGAGCGGATCAAGGTCGCCGAGCGCGTCATGCTCGTCGACAACGTGGGTCGGATGGCCCGCGAGGGCTTCACCATCAGCGACAGGAAAGTCAGGTTCGGCAAGTGAGCGATGCAGGCAAGCGCCCGATCAAGCGCGCTCTGGTCTCCGTCTATGACAAGACCGGTTTGGAGGTTCTCGCGAAGGGGTTGCACGACCTGGGCGTCGCCCTGGTCTCCACCGGTGGCTCGGCCGCGCTCATCGAGAAGCTCGGGCTGCCGGTCACGAAGGTCGAGGACCTGACCGGGTTCCCAGAGTGCCTGGACGGCCGCGTGAAGACGCTGCACCCGCGGGTGCACGCCGGCATCCTGGCCGACCTTCGCCTCGAGTCGCACCAGCAGCAGCTCGCCGAGCTCGAGGTCGAGCCGTTCGACCTCGTCGTCGTGAACCTCTACCCCTTCGCTGCGACCGTGATGTCTGGTGCGACCCAGGACGAGTGCGTGGAGCAGATCGACATCGGCGGGCCGTCGATGGTGCGGGCCGCGGCGAAGAACCACCCGTCCGTCACGGTCATCACCAACCCGGCCCGCTACGACGACGTGCTGGAGGCCGTGCGTGACGGTGGCTTCTCACTAGTCGAGCGGCAGCGGCTGGCGGCCGAGGCGTTCATGCACACCGCGACCTACGACGTCCACGTCGCGTCCTGGATGGGCAACGTGCTGGTCGACTCCTCGGACGGGACCGGCTTTCCTGCCTGGGTCGGCGGCACGTGGGACAAGGCGACGGTGCTGCGCTACGGCGAGAACCCGCACCAGGCGGCCGCGCTGTACATCAGTGGCTTCGTGCCGCAGCCCGGCCTCGCGCAGGCGACGCAGCTGCACGGCAAGGAGATGTCGTACAACAACTACGTCGACGCCGACGCGGCTCGCCGTGCGGCGTACGACTTCGACCAGCCTGCCGTGGCCATCATCAAGCACGCCAACCCCTGCGGCATCGCCGTTGGTGCAGACGTGGCTGACGCGCACCGCAAGGCGCATGCCTGCGACCCGGTCTCCGCGTTCGGAGGCGTGATCGCGACCAACGTGCACGTGTCCAAGCAGATGGCCGAGCAGGTCGCCGAGATCTTCACCGAGGTGCTCGTCGCGCCCGGCTACGAGGACGGCGCGGTCGAGATCCTGCAGGGCAAGAAGAACATCCGGCTGCTCGAGTGTGCGCCGCTTGCGCGCGGCGGGGCAGAGACGCGGCCGATCTCCGGCGGCATGCTGATGCAGGGCCGCGACGTGATCGACGCCGAGGGCGACGACCCGTCGACCTGGACGCTCGCGACCGGCAGGGCCGTCTCTGAGGAGACGCTGGCCGATCTCGCCTTCGCCTGGCGCGCCTGCCGGGCGGTCAAGTCCAACGCGATCCTGCTCGCCTCCGGGGGAGCGTCGGTCGGCGTCGGCATGGGCCAGGTCAACCGCGTCGACTCCTGCAAGCTCGCAGTCGAGCGGGCGGGGGACCGCGCCAAGGGCTCGGTCGCGGCGAGCGACGCCTTCTTCCCGTTCGACGACGGGCCGAAGATCCTGATCGAGGCCGGCGTGACTGCGATCGTCCAGCCGGGCGGCTCGGTCCGTGACGAAGAGGTCATCGCCGCCGCCGAGGCCGCGGGCATCACGATGTACCTCACCGGGACACGACACTTCTTCCACTGAAACCGACAAGCGACACGGGGGAACCATGCGCTTACTGATCACCCTTGCCCTGACAACTTCTGCTCTGGTGGCTATGCCCGCGGGCGCTGCGGTCGCCGTACCCACGTGCTCCGGGCAGAAAGCCACGATCGTGGGAACGCCAGGGCAGGACTATCTCGTCGGCACACCGGGTCGCGATGTCATCGTCGCCGGCGACGGGAAGGACCAGGTGCTGGCCCGCGGCGGCAACGACCTCGTCTGTGGCGGTGACGGCAACGACCAGCTGTACGGCGGGCCCGGCCGTGACGTGCTGCTCGGCGAGGGCTCAAAGCGCGAGCTGAACTGGGACTGGAGCCTTGAGCTGCTGTTCGGCGGCAGCGGCGCGGACGTGCTCCGCGGCGGGCCGGGTAGCGAGCAGCTCTACGGGCAGGGAGGTCGCGACCGCCTCTTCGGTGGTGACGACAACGACTGGGCATACGGCGGTGGCGGGCGCGACCGGGCACTCGGCGGCGACGGTGGCGACAGCCTCTCCGGTGGTGGCGGCAACGACGTGCTGCGCTCCGGGCTGAACACCATCGCCCACTCGATGAGGTTCGGGCGAACCGAGCTCTTCAGTGGGGACCCGGGCGACGACCGCCTCATCGCGGGGCCCGCCCCGTCCGAGCTCTCGTTCTACGCCGCCCCACGTGGCGTGACGGTGGATCTCGCCAAGGGCATCGCGCGTGGCCTGGGTCGCGACACGATCAGCGGGTTCGCCACGGTGGGCGGCAGCAAGCATGCCGACCGCATTCTGGGCAGCGCGGGGGACGACAACCTGACTGGCGGCGGGGGTGCGGACGTCGTACGCGGACGCGCCGGGCTCGACACCGTGGGTGGCAACAACCGTGCGCGGCTGTACGGCGGACCGGGCACGGACAGCCTGTACCCGAGCGGCAAGGCAGTCGCCTATG
>DATILB010000499.1:0-5959 GCA_035477015.1 Nocardioidaceae bacterium
AGCTGGGCGCGAGAGACAGGTATGGTCGAGTTGCAGATATTTGCAATTCGCAAAATCTTCATGTTCAATTGGATTCATTCACGGAGTCAGGAGGCGGGTCACGGCATGCCTGTTCCGCTGTATCAAGCAAAGGCCGAGTTCTTCAAGACACTCGGACATCCAGCGCGGATCCGCATCCTCGAGTTGTTGTCCGAGCGCGACCATGCCGTCCACGAGTTGCTAGAGAAGATCGCCATCGAGCCCAGCAGCCTCTCGCAGCAGCTCGCCGTGCTTCGGCGCACCTCGCTTGTCGTGTCCCACCGGAGCGGGGGCGAAGTGGTGTACTCCGTCAGCGTCCCGGAGGTTCGTGACCTGCTTCTTGCGGCCCGCAGCATCCTGTCGGGAATCATCTCCCAACAAGGTGAGCTCAAAGCTGAACTAACCCAGTCCGCCTAGGGTGAGCGACACCACTCCTCTTGCTGCGTTCGGGGCCTGCACCCGGCGCCTCCTGCCTAGCCGGTCGGACTGGGCGCACCTCCACCCGGCGAGGGACCTGACCGCCGGGGTGATGGTCGGGCTCGTGGCACTGCCACTCGCGCTCGGCTTCGGCGCAAGCTCAGGGATGGGCGCCACCGCCGGGCTGGTGACAGCTATCGTGGCCGGTGCGATCGCCGCGATATTCGGCGGTAGCAGGGTCCAGGTCAGCGGACCCACGGGGGCGATGACAGTTGTCCTGCTGCCCATCATCGCCACCCACGGACGCGACGGCGTCCTCATCGTCGGCCTACTGGCCGGACTGATCCTGATCGGCCTCGCGTACGCCGGAGCCGGCCGGTTCATTCGCTACGCCCCCGTCCCGGTCGTCGAGGGGTTCACCGTCGGCATAGCGGTGATCATCGCCCTCCAACAAGTGCCCGCCGCATTGGGCGTCGACGTGCACGCCGACAAGGTCCTTGTCCTAGCCAGCCGAGCCGTCCGTGCGTGGGGCACCAACCCCGAGTGGATGCCGATCGCCATCGCTACGGGGGTCGGGGCGGTCATCCTGGCGCTCTCGCGGATCGTGCCTTTGCTGCCGGGTTCCCTGATCGCCGTCTTCCTCGCGACGGTCGCCAACTCCGCATTCGGGTGGGAAGCCCTGACGATCGGCCACATCCCGAACCACCTTCCGTCCCCGACACTGCCCACCGTCCCTTGGGGCGACCTCGATGCGCTGATCCTGCCTGCCATCGCCGTTGCCTCCCTTGCCGCACTGGAGAGCCTGCTGTCCGCGACAGTGGCCGATGCGATGAGTGTCGGCCAACGCCACGACTCCGACCGCGAGCTGGTCGGCCAGGGTCTGGCCAACCTGGTCGCCCCGCTGTTCGGCGGCATCCCGGCGACCGCAGCGATCGCCCGCACGGCGGTCAACGTCCGGTCGGGCGCGGGGTCGAGGCTCGCCGCGCTGACCCATGCGCTGGTGCTGCTTGTCATCGTTCTTCTCGCCGCACGTTGGGTCGGCGAGATCCCGCGTGCTGCTCTGGCGGGAGTGCTGATCGCCACCGCAGTCCAGATGGTGCGAGTCTCGAGCCTGGCCGCGCTGCTGCGGTCGACCCGCGGCGATGCCGCCGTGCTCGCGATCACCGCAGCCGCGACGATCACCTTCGATCTCGTGACCGCCGTGCTCATCGGCCTGGTGGTCGCTGGCTACTTCGCTCTCCAGCAGACTGCTCGATCTGCCCGCCTTGAAGAGATGCCGCTCGATGACGGCGACCATGTCGACGAGGAGCGTTCCCTCCTCGACGAGCACATCGTCGCGTACCGCCTGGACGGACCACTGTTCTTCGCGGCTGCGCACGATTTCCTCCTCGAGCTCGCCAGCGTGACCCGCGTCCGCGTCGTCGTCCTGCGGATGTCGCGCGTCACAGCCATCGACGCCACTGGCGCACATGTCCTCGCGGACACCATCAGCCGGCTCGAGCACCAACACATCACCGTCCTGCTCTCGGGCGTCCAGCCCCGGCATGAGCAGGTGCTGCGTGAGCTCGGGGTCTACGGCCGCCTGGCACACCAATGCCATCTCTTCGCCACCACCCCCGAAGCAATCGAGCACGCCCGGACGCACGCCTCACGCGTCGCCCACTCCCCCGCAGGCGACCAACCCCTGACCCGGCGCAGCGCCGCGCCGTCCAGCACGAGAAGCGATGATCGCGAAAGGACTCAAGAATGCGATTGATCCTGATGGGCCCACCTGGGGCCGGCAAGGGCACCCAAGCTGCTGCCGTGTGCCAGCGCTACGGCATCCCGGCCATCTCCACCGGCGACCTCTTCCGGGCCAACATCGCCGCGGGAACCCACCTTGGTGTGACAGCCCGGACCTACATGAACTCTGGCGAGTACGTCCCCGACGAGGTCACCAACGCCATGGTGCGCGATCGCCTCACCCAACCCGACTGCGAGCGTGGGTTCCTTCTTGACGGCTACCCCCGCACCCTCGAACAGGTCACGGAACTCGACATGATGCTCATCGACCAGGACGCACATCTTGATGGAGTGATCGCCCTGGAGGCGGACTCCGCCGTCCTGGTCCAACGACTCCTCGGGCGTGCCCTGACAGAAGGCCGAGCCGACGACACCGAGGGCGTGATCCGCAGGCGTCAGGAGGTCTACACCGAGCAGACAGCCCCCCTCGTCTCCGAGTACGGCGCCCGCGGTGTGCTCCTCATGGTCGACGGCAACGGCCGGGTCGACCATGTCACCGACCGTGTCCACACAGCCATCGCCCGACTGCGCATGCAGGTGGCCCGATGACGTCACCCCAGCACGTGCTCCCACCGCGAAGTAAGGCCATGGTCTCCACCGTCCGGACTCAGCGTCGGCGCAAGCACCTGATGGTCCCTGGGCAACCACGCCCCCCTCAGCGGAGCACCAGTATCACCACGATTCAGCGTTGGGTGCTCTCCTCGCTCGCCTTTGTCACCGTCGAGCACATGGCCGCTGGGGTCGTCATCGCAGCAGTGTTCACCGACCCCGGGAAAACCGGAACCCAACTGGGCCTCTTGGCGGTGGCCGCCGCGTTCGCCACGGTCGCGGTCTCGGCGGCACTCCTGATCCACCAGAAGTCGCTCCTGTCACCCTGGCTGGTGCTCGCGGCCGTGCCGTCGTCGGTCGGTGCTTACTTCTGCTTCTGGAACTGACGTCGAACAGGTGCCCACTTTGGATGACGCCGCAACGTCAAGCAGTTACGCGGACTGGCGCACCGAGGTTGCTCGGCCTGGCACAGGTCGAGGTCTGACGCAGAGGACCCGCTCGAGAACCTGCTTCTCCTGGTTCGCGGGGTGAGCCAACGGTCCGACGCTACGAAAGCCTGGAGGCTTCTCAGTACGGCCAGACGTAACCCAGCCTGGGGCCATAGGTCCCCCTGCATCGCCGTTATGTCTCAGTGCGTACTTCTGGTTTCTGGAACTGACGGGGCCTGGGGTGCACCGATGACCCCTTACGCAGTGGCGGCTGGCGCAGCATGCTGCGGAGGAGCACCAGGCCGAGAAGGGTGATGCCGACACCCATCAACGTGGGCAGCGCCTTGGGACCCAACGGGGAGGTGGTGACGATGTCGAACCAGGCATGGAAGACCACGACGACGAGGAGGCTGCTGCGCCCGAGGTGGAGTAGCCAGGCGAAGATCCACGAGGCGACCCAGATGCTGGCCGCGAACCCGAGGAACCCCACGAGTGGCATCGCACGATAGCTCGGGGTGATCCCAAACAAGGGCAGGTGCCACATGGCCCACGGCAGGCTTACCAGCCCGGCGGCAGTGACGACTGAGTGACGCTGCTCCAGCCGGGGCTGTAGAAAGCCACGCCAGCCGATCTCCTCACCGACTCCGTAGAAGAAGAGGTTGACGATCCACCAGACGACCAGTGGGAGCGCGGCGAACTCGGTCGACGAGCCGAACGAGGACCAGTGGAGCCCTGCCGGCGAACGGCCGCTGATCCATGCCGACAGCGGCGCCGCGACGACAAGCAGCAGCGGTGGGACGAGCAGTGCGAACGCCCAGGCCCGGCTTCTTCCCCGCCAGGCAACCAGTCGGCGACCCATATCGCGTAGTCCGCGCTCGCCTTCGATGCAGCCGATCACGACGACCGCTGACACCGCTGGACCGAGCCCACCCAGGAGATGCCATCCCGACCAGGGCTCCATCGGCACCCAACCCTGCACCGCAGCCAACAGCGGCATCCAGGATGCCCAGCTCCACAGGAACGCGAGCACGACGAAAGCGACCACAGGACGGCGCCGGATCGCAGGGAGCAAGTGAAAGCCGGGGGGCAAAGGTCTCCGACGGAGTGACCTCTGGCGCGTGGTCATCGGGTCAGAGCCCAGGCACCCGAACGCGACCGCCGTATGTTGCGTCATCGGGCACCGTCGCGCCACTGGCGAGCTTGCGCCCCCAGAGGCGGGCACGCTCGCCCTCACCGGGGGAAATAGGGCCGTTGATCTCATCGACATAGAAGCTCGTCCGGCTGACGACGGTCAGCCCAGCCTTGTTAAGAATCTTCGCGGCGCTTCGTGCTGCCGAACCTGGCATGTGACGCATCTTGCTGATGCGCGTATCGAACACGGCGACGATCGGTCGGCGTCCGCTAGCCGGCATCGAGACGTCCATGCTGGCCAACCACTCGCGCACGCCCGTGGCCGCCCGTGCCGGTTCAGCCCCGCGTCCCACGGCCTCTGCTCGTGATGCTGGTCGGCTCAGCGTCAAGGCATGGGTTGGCGCCGCGAGTACGAGCAGGTCAGACGTCGAAAGGTCCAGATCGCTGGTGTCCACGACTTCAGCCATGTCCACCTGGGCGCCGGCAGCAACCAACCCTGCCATCACCTCGCCCGCCAATTCACGGGTGTTTCCGAACATCGACTCGTACACGATCGCAACCTTCATGGTCCCCGCCCTTATAGATACGCCGTATGCGCTAGCCCCAGCCTGACCCGGCCTCCCGCGGCGGCGCAGAGCCATTGGGCACCCCGGGACGGGACCCCTGCCCCTACATCGGCACGCGGCGGGTCCTAGATAAGGCCGGGAAGACTCAAGCGGGTCTCTCTGCTGGTGACGAAACTCCGCGAATAATGCCTCTGACCTGGGGTCTTACCATTGGCACTGGTTGCCATCGACGGCCGTGCGCGAACTTCTTGCGGACTATTTGCGGACTGACCCCGTGCGGGGCCGACAGCTATCCCTGATCGACCATGCGGAGAGACACCGACTCGAGTCTCACGGCACCCTCCTTGACCTGTCCCTTGATGAGCACCGGCACCCCGTCGACGGTTCGAGACTCTTCAAACGATCCGGGTCGCTTGGCCACCTGACCAAGGCTCCTTACTAGATGAAGCGCCAACTCTCGTCGGTCGCCGAACCGGTGGACCAGCACATCAAGCTCGCCCCCCGATGGAAACAAGCGGTCCAGGACAGGCTCGGGGAAGGTGTCGAGCTGCGCGGCGTCTTGGCTAGCCACGAGCTCCCTCGTCGGAGTGGATCCTGACCGACCGTTGAGCATTTTGAAGGCCAGCAGGGCCGTTCCCACGGCAGCCGCGCCAACAACCCCGGAGACGGCCACTTCGATCCAATCGATCACGGGCACCCCCTACTGCGAGGCCGACTGTGAGTCATGACCGTTGCGTTTGCGTCGCATCTCGGTGCGGTCAAGAAGAAACCCTTCCCTCCAGACGAGACCGGTTCGCTGTGCGAGCTTCTGGACCTCCGCCCTCGGCGCCGTCGTCCCCGGGACCCAATCGCGCCATAGCGGCACCAGGAATGACCAGAGGATCCATCCGATCAACGAACCCCCGATCGCCCCAACCGCGACGCTGCCGAACGCGAAGCCGACCAAAGCGCCGAGGCCGATCACGATGGTCACTCCCACGCGAGGTTCTCCGGGTCCAGGTTCAACGGCTCGCTCCACGCGGAGTAGTCCGTCCTGCTGACGCCCGTCCCCGGAATGTCGCCGAATGG
>DATILB010000500.1:0-4540 GCA_035477015.1 Nocardioidaceae bacterium
GTCGGTTCGTCGGTACGGCTCATCTGACATGCCCGTAACCTACTTCGTGGCCGCGGGCTAGCTGACTGACACAAACTAGAACCTGTTTCATTTCGCGTGTTAGCCTCGGCCGTGCTCACCGACGGCGACGTGATCCGCAACCTGTTGGCGTCGTACTGCCGTCACATCGACGCCGGGGACTTCGACGCGGTCGGCCAGCTTTTCGCCAGGGGCAAGGTCTGCGACGAGTCCGGCACGGTGCTGGCCACCGGCGCCGCGGAGGTCGCAGCGCTCTACGGCTCGACCACGCGCCGGCACGAGGACGGCACGCCGATGACCCAGCACCTGGTCGCGAACACGCTCCTGGAGCCGGTGGACGACGACCACGTGGTGGCCACCTCGACGTACGTCGTGCTTCAGGCGACACCCGACCTGCCGCTGCAGCCGATCATCACCGGCACGTACGTCGACACGTTCGTGCGCACCTCCGGCGACGAGCGGTGGCGCTTCGCCGAGCGCAGGTTCGGGGTCGGTCGCGTCGGCAACCTCTCGCAGCACCTCACCATCGCAGTGGAGGAACGATGAGCACGTCCGAGCGGGTCGTTGTCGTGACCGGAGCCGCCAGCGGCATCGGGCACGCGACCGCCGAGCTGTTCCGCGACCGCGGTGACCACGTCTACGCGCTCGACATCGCCGACACCGTCCCCGACGGCGTCACCTTCCTCAAGTGCGACGTCTCCTCCAAGTCCGACATCGACGCGGCGATCGCTGAGATCGATCGCGCCCACGGACGCATCGACGTCCTCGCGAACGTCGCCGGCATCAGCCAGTTCGGCCGCTTCGAGGCAATCAGTGAGGCCGAGTGGGACCGCGTGAACGCGGTCGACCTCAAGGGGCCGTTCTTCCTGATCCAGGCCGCGCTCCCCCTGCTCCGCGTAGGTGACAACGGCGTCAAGGGGACGGTCGTGAACATCTCCTCGGTCGCCGGCAACACCGGCCAGCCGTACTCCGCGGCCTACTCCGCCGCCAAGGGCGGCCTCACGATGCTGACCAGAGCCCTCGCGATTGAGCTGTCGCCGGAGGGCATCCGGGTCAACGCGATCTGCCCCGGCACAGTAGACACCCCGCTCGTCGCGGCCATCGCCGAGAACTTCCCGACGGACCTCGACAGGCGCGTCGCCGACCGGCTGTTCGCGCTGCTACCCGGACCCCCGAGTACTCCGGCCGAGATCGCCCAGGCCATCGCGTACCTCGCCTCCCCCGCCGCCCGGATGATCACCGGCGCGGTGCTGGCGATCGACGGCGGGATGAGCTGACTGGGCGCATCAGCAGCGTAAAAGGCGGTGGACCGATCAGTCGAGGTAGTCGCGCAGGAACTGCGAACGGCTAGGGTGGCGTAGCTTCGACATCGTCTTCGACTCGATCTGCCGGATCCGCTCGCGAGTGACGCCGTAGACCTTGCCGATCTGGTCCAGAGTCTTCGGCTGGCCGTCGGTGAGCCCGTAGCGCATGCTGACGACGCCGGCCTCGCGCTCAGACAGCGTGCCGAGTACGTCCTGTAGGTGCTCCCGGAAGATCATGAAGCTGACGGCGTCGGCTGGGACGACCGCCTCGGAGTCCTCGATCAGGTCGCCGAACTCGCTGTTGCCATCCTCGCCGAGCGGGGTGGACAGGGAGATCGGCTCGCGACCGAACTTCTGCACCTCCGCGACCTTCTCGGGGGTCATCTCGAGCTCCTTGGCGAGCTCCTCGGTAGTGGGCTCGCGACCGAGGTCCTGCAGCAGCTGCCGCTGGACGCGGGCGAGCTTGTTGATGACCTCGACCATGTGCACCGGGACGCGAATGGTGCGAGCCTGGTCGGCCATGGCTCGGGTGATCGCCTGACGGATCCACCAGGTCGCGTACGTCGAGAACTTGAAACCCTTGGTGTAGTCGAACTTCTCGACCGCACGGATGAGCCCAACGTTGCCCTCCTGGATCAGGTCCAGGAAGAGCATGCCTCGGCCGGTGTAGCGCTTGGCCAGCGAGACGACAAGCCGCAGGTTGGCCTCGAGCAGGTGGTGCTTGGCGTGGCCACCGTCCGCGGCGATCCACTCGAGCTCCTCAAGCTTCTTCGCTGAGATCTTCCCGCCCTTGGCGAGCTTCTCGTCCGCGAAGAGACCGGCCTCGATCCGCTTGGCGAGCTCGACCTCCATCGCTGCGGTGAGGAGCGACCTCTTGCCGATCTGCTTGAGGTAGTCCTTGACCGGGTCAGCGGTCGCACCAGCCACCATGACCTGCTGGACAGGCTCGTCTGTGTCGTCGGCGGCGGAGATGACGAAGCCCTTCGACTCGTCATCATCCACCGTTGCCGCTCGCCCAACTGGGTCAGCTGGCAATGGCGCGGGTACAGGCATCGAGACTCCGTCTTAGGTACTCAGTGCACCACATCGAAGCGGACGCGCCCAGAGTCGTTGGTCCCGCGCACAGTCGGGTACTTCCACGGCGGCTCGCGTCTACGCGTCATCCCCATCCCCGAAGCTGACCTGTACCTCCTCGAACCCCTTGTGCCGTTGCGCCTGCGCGTACTCCCTGTACACCCTCTTGTCGGCTTCGGTGAGCTCGACCGCGTCCGTGAACGGTGTCAGGAGAGCGCGGGGATACAGCCGCTTGATGAGTACGACGTTGACCTCGATCCCTAGCATCGCCAGCACGGTAGCGATGTAGACCAGCGCAATCAGACCCAGCACGAGCGCGAAGACGGCATTCATCTCGTTGGTCTTCTTGATCACGTGCTCGACGTACACGCCGCCCAGAAGCTGCAGCAGCTGCCACAGCACGGCAATGAGCGCCGCACCCGGGAGGACATCGCGCAACCTCTCGCGCCGCGGCGTGGACAGTCGCATCATCAGCCCAAGGACGTACGCGTTGACCAACACGCTCAACAGCAGAGCCAGCCAGTGCACCTCGCGATCGAAGTCCCGACCCAGCACGTCGAGGTGGCTGCCCACGCTGGTGACCACGGCGATGAACACCAACGAGAGCCCAGCGCCGACGATCCACACCAGACTTCGAAGCCGGCTCAAGATCGGATTCAGCCGGATGTTGCGCGGGACCGCCCAGCAGACATTGATGGCGTTGTGAGCTGCCTGACCCAGCCCGATGACGCCGTACAGCGCGGCGACCGAGCCGATGATGACCGCCGAAGCGCTCCCCTGGAGGCCCTCGGGACGCCCGAGCTGGTCCCCCACGATGGGGAACTGCGCCAGCACTGACGACAGGATCTCTTGCTGGAGATCAGGCTGCCCCTGCAGCACGAAGCCGAGAACGGACGACCCGATCAGCATCAACGGAAAGATCGCGACGAAGGCGTAGTAGGTGATCACCGCGGCGAGGTAGCCACCCTGGTCGTCGAAGAACTTGTAGATGACCGCGATCGGGATCCCGACCGCGCGACGACGACGCTGCCAGGCGTCGAAGCGGTCCACTAGGTCGGGCACGAAGTGAACGCTACGGGAGGCTGAGCTCCCTGGCTCTTAGCCCGTGATGAACCTGACGCCCCCAAGTGTCGTGTAGGTGGATCATCAAGTGGTGCGCGGAGGAAGCGAGCCAGCACCGGGCGCCAGTGGGCTCGCCCTCCGAGCTGCACGACATGACCAAGCTTGTCCGCTCAGTGATCAAGGAGAAGGCCACGGTCTCACCCCTCACCCCTCACCCGTCCCGCCTGACCCGACCCCGCGACGGCAAGCCTCGCGGCGGGCGCTTTGTCATTGTCTGGGATCGTCGGTAAAGACAAGCTTGTTGACCGAACGGACGAGCAAACTGCTATTCCGGCGCGGGACACATAAGGGGCGTACGGTGATGACGTGTCCCCGGTTTGACGACACGCGACGTGTCCTCATTTAGAAGACACGCGACGGGCCCTGGATAGGCGCGCCCCACCTTTCAATTCACTATCCCTTTTTGGGAAGGAATCCCCATGACCGCAACTACCCCTCCTCCCGTCGCGCCTTTTGACCCGAACAACCCGAAGGCCAGTGCGAAGGCGGCCAAGGCGTACGCGAAGGCGACCCGTCCTTGGTACAAGAAGAAGCGCTGGATCGGCTCGATCGCGATCGTCGCAATCGTTGGTATCGGCATCGCATCGAGTGGCGGTGGCGACAAGAAGGACGACCCGCCCACGAGCGGAAGTCAACCGACTGACACCGAGCCTAAGGCGAGTGAAGCGGACAACTCCTCGAATGGGAAGGGCGCGATCACCTGGGGTAACTGGGAGGTCGTTGGACAGCTTCAGGTCACCAAGGAGAAATTCACCGGGGACTACGCCGTCGTGACCCGCGTCAAGAACACCGGTGACGACCCGGACGAGGGCTTATTCACGGTCACCGTGCTGAAGGGCACCGAGATCCTGGGTACCGCCGACTGCTTTACGTCGACGGTCGCTTCCGGCTCGGTCGGTACGGCCGACTGCATCTCGGTCGACAAGTACAAGGACGGCTGGACCGAGATCACGATCGAGGACTCCTTCTAACCCTGGATCAACGGCAGTGAAGATTGGCCCACGATGCTCAACACATTTGGG